>JBLINH010000007.1:0-31957 GCA_047639165.1 Minisyncoccia bacterium
ATATATATGTATAGCTGTTAAAATAAAACTACATTTAGTATATAAATATAAAATAGTTCAAAAATATGAAAAAATTTCTTATCATTCCAATAATTTTTAGTTTCCTTCTGCCTCAGATAGTGAGTGCACAGGTTGGCGGGGCACCACTTTCAATTGAGAGTATAAAAGTTACAAGTGAAGCTTCGGAGGTTAATGCTAAATTTAATCTTCAAAATAATAAAGACGTTTTCGTTGATCAGTTGGAGTACAGAATCCAATTTTTCAAAGGTGATTCTCTTGCTACTATAGGAGATATATTTTCAGGACTAGAATATTTATATACTCAAACTGGTGATTTGGACCCACTTAATCCAAACGAATCTAAAGATGTTGATATAAGCTTCAATGTTCCAGCTGGACTTGAAACAGGGAGCTATTTTGCAAGAATCCTTGTAGAAAACAATATTGGTGACGCTTTTGGTATTAATTACACAAAGAGTTCATTTATGATTGAAGGAACTAGTGATATTAGTTTTGTTGGTTCATTGAATGCATATGTTGGAACACCAGAAGGGTTAACTTCAATTGGAGTAGGTCTTAAGGTTTCTCCCGAAGACAAAATTACAATTGAAATTCCACTTGATGAAAATGAAAGCTTTGAATCTGTTTTAGAAGGTGAAGATATATCTAGTAAGGTAAGTGTTCACTCAATATCTACAGGGGAGTTGATAAGCGAGGGAGAAAAAAACATTATTGAAGTTAGTGATGGTGCTGTTTCAATCCTAGTTCCTAATGGAGAGGATAATAAGCCTGGAGCGTATGACGTGTTAGTTGAACTAACTGACAAGGATGGAAATAAGGTAGCTAATGACATTAGAGCTAGATGGTTTATCGAGGGATTATCTGTCAGAATAGTTTCAACTGATACAAATACTAATTTTTATCAAAAATCTAGTAGTGCGGATCTTCAAACTGTAGTTTCAGTTGGAGGACATAGAGCCGGTGAAGAAATTACTGTTAAAGCACTATTTAATTTCAAGAAAGGTAGTGAACCAATTGTACTTTCAGAAACATACCCACTTGTTCATGACGATGGAACAGAAGAGCAACTGTTTATTGATTTCAGTAATCAAGAGATTGGTTATAAAGGATATGTTGATAGGGTAGATGTAATAATTACAAATAGTAATGGTGAAGAACTCGCAAAGACATCTGTTGAATTGAGTACCGATGAGACTTTTGGAGATCCAGTGGATAATAATATTATTGGATTAATATCAACAATTTTAATTCTTGTTGGAATAGTTATTATTGTGTCCATAATTAGAAAAATGCGACCAGATCTAGCGGAAGATAGGCTAGATCCTTCAGTAGGAATCGCAATTCTGGTAGTATCCTCATCTTTGATTGTTGGAGGACTTGTTATCAATCCAAGTACGTCACAAGCTGGTCACGGGACGGAAGAAGTTCTACAAAGTAGTATTAATATTTTCTCAAATAATGGACTTCCATCAGGGGTTATAGGTAATACATGTGATCAAGATATTGAAATTGAGCTATATATTAAAGGGAAATGCCCTCACTGTATTAATGATATAGATTTAATTGTTGGTTTATTTGATGAGTACACTGGTCAAGAATTTGATGAGGCTCCTACTGTGATTACAGTCGACGTCGATCGCTATACTACTGTACAAGTAATTGATCCTAATAATCTTATAACAGCAGGTGATTTCGGAGAAGGAACCTATGTTGGTGAGGCTGGTTCAAGAATATATGGACCATTTGTGTATAAATTTAAAGTTAATCCAAGTGGAGTAGTTAATAATAATAGGATAAGTCAATCGTATTCTCTCTGGGGTAAATCAGTTCCAGATCAAGGTTTCTCTTACTGTGTAGCTTCAGAACAAAAAATAGTTAATACAGTTTCGTGTAGCACTGATAGTTATGTAAGTTATCAAGCACCAGATTCATTCTGTGTTGGAGACTTAGGTGACATCCAGATTGGAGAAACTGCTACTATCGGTGTGGCGTCTGATATTGATAGAGTAAATATCAGACATACTCTTACGGGTAGTAACCTTCCAGGAAGTGCAAGTACTAACGAGAGTGTTGGTTATAACTTTAAAACAACAACATCTACTTTTGATGTTGAAGAAGAAAAGGAATATTATATCAACGTAAAAGTTGAAGAACTTAAAGGTGTGGCAACTGGTCAGCCAGAAGTAGTTTTGAGTACTCAAACGGAAACTTGTTCATTGAATGGTGTAACAAAGACTAGCGTAGTACCGAATCTCGTATGTTCTGAAAGCAGTAAAGGGACAAATAGTTCTCCTACACCTCCAGGAACTTTTCTGTTTGGTACTAATTTAAATTTCTCTAGTGTTACGGAAGAAACTTGGTTACAAGATGAACTGGGTAATAATGTATCTGAAGTTACTAACATTGTTTGGAATATGGTTCCAGGATCAGAAAGCTGGAGTATTGATAGCTCATGGCCCGAACCACGGATTCCTGGATATGTAGGATCTGCATATGTAACTTATAAGACAACTGCCAAAGGCCTTCATGTCGCAAATGTAAGTGCTACTTTGAAATCCGGACAAGTTCTAAGTACAACCTGTTATATATATATGACAGACGCTGACTTTACAGGAGGTGATCTCTGTTTAAATCTTCCTGGTGATCCGTCTTCTATACCAGCAGGATATGAAGATATTAACGGAGACTTTAACTGTACTGAGAAAAAACCAGATATTTCATGTAGTGGTGACCCATTTACTCTAAGATTAGAAACTGGTGATTCTATAGATTGGGATGTTGTAGTTAGGAGTCAAGGAAATGGAGGTCTTACATATTCTTGGAGTGGATCCTCTGGAGCATCAGGATCAGGAAGCTCTGTGACAACAACACACAGTAGTACAGGAGACGTTACCTCATCTGTTACTGCAACTGACTCACTTGGAAAGACAGATACTACAAGTTGTCAGGTAACAATTACGGAAGACTTATGTACTAATTTAAGTGGAAACTCAATTCCAGAAGGGTATGAAGACTTAGATGGAGATAAGATATGTACATGGGCTTATGTCTCGTCGTGTGCATTGCCAGAAGTTGAAGATGTATGTGGAGTATGTTGTGCTGTAGGAAGTCAATCCAACAGTAAAGGTATATGTACCCTATGTACAGGAGGAATTTGTTCACAAACATGTGGTTCAGGAGAAAATTTTGACACAAAAGAGTTCTAAAGCTAAAGATTAGTTAAAATTTTAAAAAGTAGGAGTTTTTAAAAAACTCCTACTTTTTATTTATACATTTTAACAAGGAACAAAGCCCTTAACTTATTTTTTTGTTATAATCTAAGTAGTAAAAAATCATTATGTTTATTGAAGAAGAAAAATTAAAAAGTTTTATCATTGACTCTGGTCTTGTAGATCAGAAAGCTATCAATAACGCTTCAAAGATGACTAAAGATAAAGAGAACGTTAGTTTCTCCGACTATCTTGTTAATGAGGGATCAATTTCTGATGATGATCTAAAGAGAGTACAAGCATATATTCTAGGTATCCCATTTATAGATGTTGGTTCACAAAAAATTGGTTTTGAAATTCTATCAATAATCCCAGAACCAATCGCCAGAAACCATAACATCATCGCATATAGACAAAGTGGTAATAATCTTGAAGTAGCCATGCTTGATACCGATGACTTGAATGCTATCGATTTCATCAAGAAGAAAACGGGGTTAAAGATTTCTCCTAGACTTACATCAAATGACTCAATGAAGAAGGCACTTCTTCAATATCAGAAAAGTTTGAAAGCTGATTTTGGTGACATCATTAATAAGGAGATGGGGGAGATTAAAGAAGTTAAAGAGGGAACAGACGTTTCTAAAGAGGATCTACAAAAGATTGCCGAGGGTGTTCCTGTTGTTAGAATTGTGGATACATTTTTGAAGCACGCTATATTACAAAAATCATCTGACATTCATATAGAACCCCAAGAAAAAGAAGTTGTAATCAGATATAGAATAGACGGAATTTTAACTGACGCCATGACACTTCCAAAAGGAACTGCACTTTCAATAACTGCTAGAATTAAAGTATTAGCTAATTTAAAACTTGATGAGAAAAGACTTCCTCAAGATGGAAGATTCAAAATAGAACTTGATGGAGAGAAAGTTTCTTTCCGTGTATCTATTCTCCCAACGTATTACGGTGAGAAGACTGTAATGAGAATTCTAAGAGAGGGTGGAGGGGGATATACTCTAGAATCTCTTGGTTTTCATGGAGAAGGATTAGAAAGGGTTCACGATGCACTTAAACAAAAGACAGGAATAATTCTAACAACAGGACCAACTGGATCGGGTAAGAGTACAACACTCTATACTCTTTTGGATATTCTAAATACTCCAGACGTGAACATTTCAACTGTTGAAGATCCTATAGAATATCAGATGAAAAGAGTAAATCAGACTCAGGTTAAGCCAGATATTGGACTTACGTTCTCTGAGGGGCTTCGATCATTAGTTCGACAGGATCCGGATATAATCATGGTCGGTGAGATTCGAGATAATGAAACAGCATCTCTGGGTGTTAACGCGGCTCTAACTGGCCACCTTGTTCTATCAACACTGCACACAAACTCAGCTGCAGGAACAATTCCTAGGCTAGTTGATATGAATATCCAGACTTTCCTCTTAGTATCTACACTCAGAGTTATTATTGCTCAAAGACTTGTTAGAAAATTAAAGAAAAGAAGAAAGAAATATAAGCTTACAAAAGCGGGGATTGATTCTTTAAAGAAAATAGGAAACCTAGACAAGGTTCTTGCTGAGTTAAAGGAAGAGAAAATTATCGGGGCTAAAGATGATTGGAAAGATATTGATTTCTATAGACCAGATCCTGCTGATAGTAAGGATGACGGATATGAAGGTCGAATCGGTATTCACGAGATACTTAAATTTACTGAAACTATAAAAAACATGGTTATTGCAGGTGAGACTGATGACAATATTGAAACTCAAGCAAGAAGTGAAGGAATGCTTACCATGGCAGAGGATGGAATATTCAAAGCTGTACAAGGTATGACTACTATAGAAGAAGTTCTAAGAGTAATTTCAGAATAATATGAAATTTAATTACAAAGCATCAAATTCAGAAGGAAATATTGTTGATGGTGAGAGCGAGGCAAAAGATAAATTTGATTTATCTAATATTTTACGTGATCAAAACTTAAATCTTTTGACAGCTGAAGAATTTGAGAAGAAAACTTTAAAAAAATTCATCAAACAACTTTCAATGTTGGGTACGGTTTCAACACAAGAGAAAATTATCTTTGCAAGAAACTTGGGTTCAATGCTTGAAGCAGGACTCCCACTTTCAAGAGCCCTTCTTACTCTTTCAAGACAGAGTAAAAATAAGAAGTTTAAAAAAGTTATAGAGAGTATAAATGATAATATCAAAAAAGGTAATTCGTTAGCAGACTCTTTGGGTAAATATCCAAAAGTTTTCCCTTCTATTTTTGTCGCAATGGTTGAAGCAGGAGAACAATCCGGAAATCTAATAGAATCTTTGGAAGTTGTATCAACTCAGATGGATAAGACCAACGAACTAAAGAAAAAAATTATAGGAGCTCTTATATATCCAGGAGTTATTATGTCAGCGATGCTTGTTATAGGTGTCTTCATGTTAATCTTCATAGTTCCTACACTGAGTGGAACTTTCAAAGAGTTAGATGTTGATCTTCCTTCTTCAACTCAGTTTATAATATCGTTTAGTGAAGCATTCAAAAACCATTACATGCTTTTTGTAGCAGTATTTTTGGGTCTAATTAGTCTCTTTGTTTTCGCTTTTAATAGTAAGAAGGGTAGAAGGGTTATAGACTTTACATTACTACACTTACCTCTAATTACACCGTTGGTTAGGCAAACTAACTCAGCAAGAACCGCTAGAACACTATCGTCTCTTCTAAAGTCCGGTGTATCTTATGTTAAAGCTTTGGAAATCACTAAGAAAGTTGTACAAAACTCATATTTTAAAGGTGTAATTGATAAGGCACTGGAACAAGTAGCAATTGGACAACCAGTTTCAAAGGTGTTTGAAGAGAATGAAAAGTTATATCCAATTTTTGTATCAGAGATGATAGCTGTCGGTGAAGAAACGGGGGAGTTGAGTGATATGTTACTAAGAGTCGCTTCGTATTACGAAGAAGAAGTCGACAGGAAAACAAAAAACATGTCTACAATCGTTGAGCCGTTCCTTATGATTGTCGTAGGAGCTGGTGTGGGATTTTTTGCAGTCTCAATGATATCCCCGATGTATCAATTAGTTGATAATATTTAAAAAAATAAAGCCCCATGAGAGAATTCTCTCATGGGGCTTTTGCTAAACTTACTTCTTGATACTGCTGATAAAGATGATTAATATGAATATTAATACTATAAGTACAACAGTACTTGCTCTACTTCTCATAAATTTGTTCATATTTTCTCCAAACTCACGATCGATTTTTCTTTTCATGATCATTCCCCTCCTTTTTATTGGTTCTATATAGAATATTACACAAATATATAAAATATCAAAATGGTTTGGTATACTATCGGTATGAGTTTCACAAAACAATATAAAGAATACGCTAAAGATAACCCAAGAGGATATTGGTTTAAGAGAAAAATATACGGTTGGGGATGGACACCTGTAATGTGGCAAGGGTGGGCAGTTACTACAGTGTACATCGCAATAATCATATCTACTGCCTTTAAATTAGAAAATGAGGCTATATCTGATGAAACTAGCTTGAGACTAATGATATCTATATTGGTTTTGACCTTGGTATTCATCAGGGTTCTATATATTAAGGGTGAAAGCCCAGGATGGCAGTGGGGATTTCCTAAGAAGGAAAAGTAATATTTTACGTAAATGAAAAAGGACAAGATCGATTTAATGAAAGAAATACGGGATGAGATATGGAATTTGAAAGAATCCTCTCTATATAAAGAACGTATGGAAAATAAGGTATTTCCAGTGATTGGAGAGGGTAGTCATGATGCAAAAATACTCTTCATTGGTGAAGCACCTGGAAAGAATGAGGCAAAGACAGGAAAACCGTTTTGCGGGGCTTCTGGTAAGGTTTTGGAAGAATTACTCAGTCATATAGGAGTAGATAGAAGTACGGTGTATGTCACAAATATAGTTAAGGACAGACCATCTAACAACAGAGACCCTAAACCAGATGAAATTGAAATATATGCTCCTTTTTTAGACAGACAGATAGAAATAATAAAACCAGAAATAATTGTAACACTCGGAAGATTTTCAATGGACTATGTGATGAAAAGATATGGATTGGAATCTAATTTAGATTTGATCAGTAATATTCATGGGAAGAGTTTTGAAACAGAAACAGACTTTGGAAAATTTAAAGTAGTACCTCTGTATCACCCAGCTGTTGCCGTGTACAACAGAAATCAATTAGATGTTCTAAAAAAAGACTTTGAAATTCTAAAAACTTCATAGGAAAAATAATCTAAAAAAGATAAAATAAATATAATTATGAAGTTTACGTCAAAAAATAAAAGACGTGGTTTTGGACTTGTTGAAACTATTATAGGAGTTGCTGTGTTTGCTCTTGTTTCAGTTAGTGTATTCCAGGGAATAGCCACCTTGTTGGACGGACTGAAAGTCGTGAGACTAAAACAAACCGCCACTAACTTAGCTAACGAACAGTTTGAAATCATTCGAAACATGCCGTACGCAGATGTTGGTATTGTCGGTGGTATCCCTGATGGAAAAGTTCCAAGAGAAAAAACCATTACAAGAGATAGTACTGATTTTTTGGTAACAACAACTATCAGAAACGTAGATGATCCATTCGATGGTTTGATTGGTGAAGTACCTAATGATCTATCTCCCGAAGATAACAAACTAGTAGAAGTTGAGATAGGGTGTGTAAACACTTGTGACATAGACAATGTTATCTTCACAACAAAAGTTGCTCCCAAAAGTCTTGAATTGGTGGGTAATAATGGTGCTTTGTTTGTTCAGGTACTAAATTCAAGCGGACAACCTTTGGTTGATGCTGATGTTCACATCGAAAATACAAATGAAAGTCCTAATTTGGTAATAGATGAAACAACTGATAGTAACGGAATGTTACAAATTGTTGGAGCTCCTCCAGGAGTAGAGGCATACGAAATTTCAGTAACAAAAAGTGGCTACTCATCTGAACAAACATATACAAATGGAGCACCATCAAACCCTAATCCAGACAAACCACATGCGACTGTTGCTACAGGAGCAGTTACTCAGATAAGTTTCACTATCGATGAGTTAAGTGATTTAACTATCAGAACTAAAAGAAGCAATTGTAGCGCTGTTGGTAGTATTGATTTCAATATGTACGGAAGTAAAACTATAGGGGAGGACATTTTAAAGTATGATCAGAACCACACAACAAGTGTATCTGGATTACTTTCCTTGAGTAACGTTGAATGGGATGTATATGATATTGATATTACTGATGTAAGTTACAATCTTGAAGGATCAAATCCAATGATACCTCTAGCTCTTAATCCAGGAAGTGATCAAACACTGGATATCATCGTATCTCCTGTAGTTTCAAACGCTGTACTTGTAAGAGTAACTGATGGTTCAACTGGGTTACCACTCTCAGGAGTTACAGTAACACTTGATGGTGAAACTCTAATTACAAATCAAGGATTCATGACCCAAACAGATTGGTCAGGAGGTTCAGGACAAACAGAGTATGTAGACGAAACAAAATATCTTTTACAGGATGGAAATATTGAACACATCTTAACGCCAGGACAAATTGAGTTGGCACAATTTGCTGGGGATTATATTTCAAGTGGAAACTTAACATCATCAACTTTTGACACAGGCACTACAACAAACTTCCATACACTAGAATGGATGCCAGGGAGCCAACCCGTTGAAGTTGGTACAGATAGTGTTAGATTCCAAGTTGCAACAAGTGATGACAATACAGCAACTACAACATGGAGCTTTGTTGGGCCTAATGGAGGTATAGGTACATACTTCACAACTCCAGGAGAGTCATTTCATTCAAGTCATAACGGTGATAGGTATTTGAGATATAAAACGTATCTACAGACTGTAGACATAGCTTCAACACCGACTGTTTCTGATGTGTCATTTACAATTTCATCGGAGTGTACACCTGCAGGACAGGTCCTATTCAATGGTATGTCTTCAGGAGAGACTGTTATTGAAGTTAGCGCATCTGGGTACCAGACTTTCACCAATGAGACTTTTGATATCACAGACCCTTGGCAATCAATTGATGTAGTATTAACACCATGATGATGCAAAAAAATAAAGGAATAACACTTATAGAGCTGGTTATATCAATATCAATCTTTACCCTAATATTGGGTGCATATGGAGCATTTCAAAATGATATATTTTCATTCAACAGTATTATATACAGTGGTTTGAAGAGTCAAAATGAAGCAAAGAGAATAATCAAACCTTTGGCTAATGAAGTAAGGAGTGCCTCTATTTCAAACCTAGGTTCATACCCACTTGAAACTGTAGCCACTACAACTTTTGTTTTCTATAGTGATATCGATAATGATTCTCTTAAAGAAAGAGTTAAATACTTTTTAGATGGAGAACATTTCAAAAAGGGAGTCACTAAACCAACAGGTTCACCTCTAGAATATGATTTAGATAATGAAGATATAGTTAACGTTGTAGAAAATGTTGTAGATGGTGTAATTTTTGAATACTACGATGAGACATATAATGGAACAGCAACAAGTACACCTCTGACACAACCAGTTACTCCTTTCGAGGTTAGATTGGTAAGAATTAAGTTAGTGATTGACGAAGATCCTCTGAACCCACCAGCAGCTGTAACTGTTGAAACTCAAGTTTCGTTTCGTAATCTAAAAGACAACTTATGATCAGAAGAATCTATCAAAAAAATAGCGGTCTAGTTCTTGTTAACTCAATTGTTTTTGCAAGTATCGCTATTATTATGATAACAGGGATAGTTGCATGGCTAGGATCTACAATTGAAACAGCAAGAAGAGTGGCTGTTAGCGAACAAGCTTTTCAAATTGCAGAAGCTGGAGTTGATTACTACAGATGGCACTTAGCTCATGATGCAGATGACTATCAAGACGGTACCGGAGTAACTGGTCCATACGTTCATGAATTTACAGACTCAGATGGTGTAAGGATAGGGGAGTTTAGCCTGGATATAACACCGCCACCAATTGGATCTACTCTTGTAGTGATTGAATCAACCGGGGTTGTTGATGAGTGGCCTCAATACAGTAGAACAATTCAAACTCAACTTGCTATACCATCGTTCGCTAAGTATGCATTCGTTGCAGATTCTGATATGCGTTTTGGGGAAGGGACGGAAGTGTTTGGTCCGATCCATACAAATGGTGGTATAAGATTTGATGGTTTGGCCCATAATCTAGTCTCTAGTTCAAGGAGCGATTATGATGACCCTGATCATAGTGGAGACAATGAATTTGGTGTTCATACACACGATAGTCCAACTGATCCACTACCACCCAGTACAGTTCCTGATAGGTTTGATATTTTCGAAGCAGGTAGACAGTTCCCTGTTCCTGCAGTTGATTTTGATGGACTACTTCTTGATTTAGCTAATATAAAGACAGATGCAGAGGCAGACGGACACTCTTTCGCAGCTTCCGGTTCTCTAGGATACAGAATAGTTTTGAAAACTGATGATACTTTTGATCTATACAGAGTTACTTCTTTGGTAAACCCAGATTGGAGTTGTACAAACCCTGGTCAAAGTGGTTGGGGATCGTGGAGTATACAAAACGATACTCTAATCGCTAATTATGATAATCCAAACAACGGACTTATCTTCCTGGAAGATCATGTTTGGGTGGAAGGACAGATAGACTCTGCAAGAATAACTATTGCAGCAGGAAGATTTCCTGATGTTCCATCAACAAGAAGAAGTATTACTATAAATACTAATCTTTTGTATACAAACTACGATGGGCAGGATACTATATCGCTAATTGCGCAAGATAATATAAATATAGGACTAGTCAGTGATGATACTTTCAGAATAGACGCTGCTCTAATCGCACAAAATGGAAGAGTTGGACGATACTACTACAGACCAAACTTCTGGTGGTATCCGGGGTGTACACCAAACCATTCAAGAAATACTGTAACCCTTTATGGAATGATTGGTACAAAAAATAGATATGGTTTTGCATATACAGATGGAAATGGATATGACACACGGAATATAATCTACGATGCTAACCTTCTATATGCTCCACCACCAAACTTCCCACTTACATCTGAACAGTATGAAACCATTTCTTGGGAAGAGATAGAAAACTAAACAAAAAATACCAGCTTAACGCTGGTATTTTAAACTATGAACCTAAAACTAAATTTAAGCTACTTCGAATGCTACTAGTCCCATGTAACCTGTAGTAATAAATGCTAACCAGCTTACCCAAGAACCAAGTACCTCACCATTTATGGCAATTGTAGAACCTGTTACAACTATTGTTAGGTGAGTAACTGCTACTAGAAGGAAAATTATTCCAGCGGCAGTCCTAAAATTACTTTTTTGTTTTTTCGACATTTTAATTTTTGCAAAAATTATTTTTAAACTTCTTGTATCATTATTATCCCATCTTTTTTAAATATACCTAAGAAAGTTTTCCATATATTGTTAATAAGGTAGAATTGGTACATGAGTAAAAAACTGATAATCGGAAATTGGAAAATGAACCCTTCAAATGAAAAGGAGGCAATTAATATATTTAAGACTTTTAAGGAGCAGAAATACAATTCAACAAACACAACAATCGTTTTCTGTCCTCCATTTGTTTTCCTTAAAACCCTAAAAGAAATGTATATGGGGAGTAAGATATTCTTCGGAGCACAGGATATCTTTTGGAAGAAAGAAGGGTCATTCACAGGAGAGATATCCGCAGACATGATTAAGGGATTAGGTGGAAGGTTTGTAATTACAGGACATTCAGAAAGAAGAGCTCTTGGTGAGAACAATGAAATGGTTGCACAAAAAACAAAACAAGCTTTGAAAGAAGGATTCCATACAGTTCTTTGTGTAGGGGAGCCGGATAGAGATGATCATGGAAACTATCTACACTTCATAAAGGAACAGATAGAAGATTCTTTAAGATCTACATCAAGAACATTAGTAAAGAATCTAATAGTTGCATATGAGCCAATATGGGCCATAGGTAAGGGTAAAAAAGCCATGACACCAGATGACTTACATAGAATGGCTCTGTATGTAAAAAAGACTTTGATAGCTATGTACGGAAAGAAAATTGGGTCAGCTGTACCAATAATATATGGAGGTTCTGTGGATAGTGATAATGCTCGGGACATCGTATACGAAGGTTTGGTAGACGGTCTTTTGGTTGGTAGGGCCAGCTTAAATGCGTACGAGTTTAGTAAAATAATAGATAATGTGAGTAAAGGCTAATGTTCCACTATAAAGTAATTACAGATTTACAAAATATATCATCTAAAAGAGTTTTACTACGTCTTGACCTTAATGTTCCTATCCGAGAAAAAGTGGAAGATCATCTCAGACTAACAAAGGCACTTGAGATGATTAATTATCTTAGAATACAAGGAGCTAAGATCATTGTTATAAGTCACATAGGAAGAGATAAGGATGAGACACTAAAACCTCTGGTTTCTTTCTTTGAGAAATACTTTCCAGTTAAGTTCGCACCTAATATATTTAGTGAACAAGTAAAAATAGATGTTGAGAGTCTTCAAAATGGTGATGTTCTAATTCTTGAGAACTTGAGAGGGTTGGAGGGAGAAAAAAATAATGATGATGGACTAGCAAGATATCTAGCGTCACTTGCTGATATATATGTAAACGAGGCATTTTCAGTATCACACAGAAAGCACGCTTCAATTGTGGGAGTACCTAAATATATTGAAAGCTATGCGGGGATACAATTTGATAAGGAAGTAAAAAATCTTTCAAGGGTTTTCCATCCAGACAGACCATTTGTAGTAGCAATTGGTGGCGCAAAGTTTGAAACTAAAATACCACTGGTTAAGAAGTTTTTTTATCATGCAGATAAGCTTTTGGTGATTGGCGCATTAGCTAACGATATATATAGGTATAGAGGATATAAAACAGACTCTTCTATGGTCTCAGAAGTACCACTAGATGATATTGGAGATATATCGGAAAGCGATAAAGTAATTGTCCCAGAAAATGTTTTGGTATTGAAAGGTAGGATAACTAAAAACAAAAAAGCATCAGATGTTTCATCAGATGAAAAAATTGTTGATGCTGGTAGAGGAACAACGAAAGCAATGAAGAAAATAATCAATGAAGCAAAAATGATTATTTGGAACGGTCCGTTCGGAATGTATGAACAAGGGTTTACTTCTCAAACAAAAAAGTTTGCAAATCTTTTGGCTAAAAGCGGTGCTGTCACTATGGTAGGTGGGGGAGATACTCTAGCTTCTTTAAAGGAAGAGAAAATCGAAGACAAGTTCACGTTTGTTTCAACTGCAGGTGGAGCTATGCTTGAGTTTATGGAGAAAGAGACTTTGGTTGGGATTACAGCTTTACAGGAGGCCTCGTAAAATGTTTGCATATTTAATATAGTTTACTATACAAATAATGTCCCTAAGATATATGATCAAAATAGGGCTAAAAAAGATATATAATAAGCCGTTTTATTATCTTACAAAAAGAGTAAAACTTGAATGTATCTGACATTTTTACTTAAATCTGTTTTTTCTTATAAATAAGTAAATATAATATTACAAGATAAGCAATTGATGAAACCGCCACAATACTAACAATTGACCACCATAGGGCCATGATAGAAAGTTCCCACACTATGGCAACCAAACTGAAAACGATTACTGGTAATAATATTTGTCGTACGATACCAATCCAAAGAGGAATAAGTGGTTTTTTGTATCCACGAAAGACTGCGTCACAAAGAAACAAAACAACATAACTATAAAATGCCCAAGCTGCTATTTTAAGATATGAAGCACCAATTTCAATAACAGTTAAGTTGTTTGTGAAAATATCCATTAGTTGGTGTGCAAGAAAAAAGACAAGCAAGACTCCGATTGTCATCAATCCGATTGCGCGAGTAAAAGTGTATTTAATTGTTTCTTTAATTCTGTCGATCTGATTAGCTCCTTTGTTTTGGGCAATTATTGAAAGGGTAGCGATATTGATTCCAATCATTGGAAGAAGAGCAATTTGTTCTATACGAGTTGCGATTCCATATGCGGCAAATGATTCACTTCCAAAACGTCCAATAAAATATGTGATAACAAAAATTCCAATTGCAACAGTCATCATTGAAAAACTCGCTGGGAAGCCTTGAGCTGAAATATCAACAACATGTTTTTTCTGTAGTTTGTAGTCAGAAAATTTATGTGAATATGCAAGTTTTGTTTTCTGAACTCCGTATGTAATGTATATAGCAGTACCAAGTTGAACTATAACCGTTGCAAGAGCGACTCCTGCTACACCAAGTGCAGGGAATCCAAGTAGTCCAAACATAAAAATAGGTGAGAGAATAATGTTTACAAAGAATCCCACAATCAATGTGTGGCTGTATGTTTTTGTATCACCAAGTGCATTCAGTATTCCGTTTCCTATTGCACTAATGGACATCAAAATGACAGATGGTAAAAGAACATACATGTAATCAGTGCTAATCGATAAATAGTCTCCATTCGCACCAAGAAACTCAAAAAGATTTTCTGTCACGAGGTAGCCAATAATCATAGTAAAAATGCTAATAATTGTACCGAATGACATAGCTTGTGAAGATGTCATTTTTGCTGAAGCATCGTCATTATTTCCCAAATGATTTCCTATAATTGCAGTGACACCTGATCCAATCCCCATCGTTATTGCAATAAAGACAAAAAATATTGGAAATGAGAGTGATAAGGCAGCTTGAGCATTAGTAGAAAGAAGTCCTGCAAAAAAAGTATCGACAACGTTGTACATTGTATTAAAGAAAAAACCAATTGTTGCTGGTATAGCTAGTTGTCGAACAAGTTTTGGTATAGGGTCTTTAAGAAGGTTGGGTGTTTGCATAGAGATTTTGTATTATATCAGAATCTTGTAAAACTACTTCGCTAAAATAAGTCAGTACTCCCAAGATTTATATTCTTCCGACTTATTTTTAATATCTTCGAGAGAATTACTAAGGACAATTATGACAAAAAGCATCAAGAGTATGCAGACAAATTACAAATACTTGAAATAGAACTTTCTGAACCAATGCAAAAAAGAGCATTTCTTAACTCCATACTTCAGAACCCTACTGTAAAGGCAAAAAAGCTAGAGTTTTCAATGGTTTCCCTATTCAATTCGATCTCAAATAGGGTGAAACCACCGACTCTGTCGGTGGAGGGTTCACGTGATTGGTATGCAAGACGTAGTGTTTGTGTCTTAATATCATCAAAATCAAACATTGCACCTTTTTCATCAGCTATTTCTCCTTCGTAATTCCACAGCGTAAGAATTAGTATTTTCAGTTGGTCTTCGTTTAATTTCTCTAAATGATCTAAAAGCTTTGTAAGTAAAAGTCTCAATCGTTTATCTGATTTAAATCTAACCAAACTCTTTGAGAAGTTTTCCTGTGTATCGATAGTTTCCAACACATCAGCAATTTCAGTTTCAGAGAGAAAAACCGGGTCAGGAGCGGTTTCACTCCTATTTTTTCTATTTTAAACCGCTCCTGACCCCGTCTTGTCCAATATTTGCTCCGTGGACTGAGTTTGGGGTTGAAGTGAGGAAGTTGGTGTAAGGGTTAGTTAATTTCACGATACTCTTCTTGTATATCATCGTTTTTATAAATCTTTGTCCAACCATCATTACATTTATAGATTTCAACTTGCTGATTATTTTTTAATTCATTACCTTGAAAAATACAGTTTTTATCTCTCCACTCAACACCGCTTCTTTCAAACATTTGGTCCACGGATTTTTCTCTGAAATAAGACCAAGCAGGAATATAAAGTGTAAATAAAAATGAAAGTAATGAAATGACAAATAAAATATACGTTATAACTTTACTACTTGTATTTGAAACTAAAATAATAATAGAGACTAAAATTCCAAACATGATTGATATAAAGAGAAGTGGGAAAACCATTGGAAAATATTCTCTAAAAATGGCAAACATTATTGATAAGCTCATAATGTTCAGGAACAAAGATGTAAAATTAATTTTTTTCATATCAAAAATTATATCAAAAATTATATCAAAAATAAACATAATTGATACTTTACAATGCTTTATAAAGGGCTCCGCCGACTGCGTTTAGTTCGAACTTGTATTTATACAGAGAATAACCTAAGACAAAAAATGATATAATTTTGCAATGTCTAAGGTTGCTGAAGATGCTAAAAAAACAAAGGTTAAAATAATTAAAACAGTGGTACTTTCAGTATTAATTACCTTTGTAAGTTTGGCCATAGTTGGTTTACAGCTTTTCTACCCATTTCATTTGTTTGTAGGACTTGGCTTATATTTTCTTTCTTTTATTCCACTTATATACCGTATGTATGTTTCTAGAAAGGTTTGGAAAAAATACAAAAAAAGTAAGTATTACAATGTTACGTATGATTTTATAAAAAAAGAAAAAAGAATTCTTGTTATCGGTATAATTTTACTTTTAGTTGCTTCAACTGTTTTTACACTTAGGCCTGTTGGGTCTGATGTTTTTGATATCTCAAAAGATGAAATCCGAGAATTAGTTACAGATGATTTATATAAATCAATTACAGCAATGGATTATCTTGAAACAAGTGGTACACAACTAATCGATAGTCTAGGTGTAGAAGAAGAAAGTACAGGTAATACAGAAATTATCGAGGAACGGTTTAATGATTTTCTTACAGCGGTGATATATTCAGAATCATTGACAGATACACATAAATTTTTTTGGGATATCCCTTTTTCAATGCGTAAAGAGAGACTGACTTCCTTTGCTATTTCGTATTCATTGTATGTAAAAAAATATGAAATTGTACATAAAGTAATGAGAGAAGTTTCTGGGAGTGAATATAAGAAAAAAGTTTTAAATCAAAACGTTGAGTTGTATGATACTGATAATATCTATAGTGAAATGGTGAATCGTTTTTATGCCCCAAAAACACACTTAAGAATTTCTGGAGGAAGACTGTACTTAGCAGTTTTCAATATGTTTACAAGAGACAATTATGACAACTCTAATCTAGTTCTACAGATTAAAGCAAAAGAAAGCTATAGTTATTTGTTTAAACATTTTGATGATACTGTGATTGGCTCAGGTGAAGTTGTTATAGATAATGTTCACAATCAAATGTTTGATACATGGTTTCCTATTCAGAAGAATGTAGCTAATGCTATGGGTCATACAATTATTTCAAAACGTGGAAAAGATTACTTTATTACTAAAGAGCAGGTAGAAGAAATGAAATTAGAAATGTTGCCAGGGGACATAATGTTACAAAGAAGGAATTGGCATTTGAGTAATGTTGGGATACCTGGTTTTTGGACACATTCAGCAATGTACACTGGAAGTATTAATGTGTTGGATAAATATTTTGAATCAGAGTTTCCATTTGAAGGGTATTCAAAGTTTTCTGAGTATATAAAGGATGCTTTTCCTGATGTCTATAAAGGGTATAATCAAAAGGATGGGGAAGGGGACGATCATTCCGTGATAGAGGCTATAGAGCCCGGTGTGGTGTTACAAAGTCTGGAACACTCTGCACATGCAGACTTTGTTGTGGTTCTACGTCCTAATTTAAATAAAAAGGATGTTTTGTTGGCAATTTTAAAATCTTATAGTCATTTTGAAAAACCCTATGATTATAATTTTGATTTTGATACTAGAGATACATTAGTGTGTTCAGAATTGATATATGATTCTTATTTTGAAAATCTTCCGGAAAAAGGCGGGCTTCATTTTGAAATATCATTTGTGAACGGACGAAAAATAGTAACACCGTTAAATATTGCTCAAAAGTTTAAAGCTGAGTATGGAACTAGTGACGCTGAATTTAGCTTTGTGTATTTTTTGAGAGGAAGTGAAAAAGATGGTAAAGCTTATCTATCAAATGAGAAAAGCTTCCTTGAGAGTGTTGATTGGAATAAGTTTAGTTTTTTACAGGATTAACTGCTCCCCAAGTGGGACGAGTTCAGAACCCTGAATTGGAAGAAAATAGAGAAAGAACTGTTTGGAATTAGGGAATTGGTGGGTGTATAGACAAAAATCCCACTGCAAGCAGGGGATTCCTGTTGAAGTGAGATGAAGTTTAAATATTTATGAATAGGACTTTTAGGTCCAGACTGAAAAGTCGTTTTCTACTTTCACCCACTTCGTGGACGTTGTTGGAACTATATCTACTCAAAGCTCATTCGTGAAATAATTTTGTCTGTAGTTGGTATATTTGGTACATTTTCATCGTAAACCCACGATTTATTTCCAGAAACAGAAATCGATAAGACATCATTCTTACTTAATTCTATAAAGTACCACACTACATCTGCATCATAGCTATCTGGATCTTCTGTCCTTAATCGAACAGCATTGTATCCATCAACTTTAAATTCTCTTAACTCAGTAAAGAAACCTCCTTTTACTACAGAGTCAATGGTTTCAGCAAGTGTCTTTTTGTTTATAAGGTCTCGAACAAAATTAAAACTTATTCTTTCCCCACTATTAGAAACAAAATCAACGATTCCTGCCCAATCTGCGGTTATGTTTTTTGGAGTATTTATTGTGGGTGAACTAACAATTCTCGATGAACCATAAGGTTCGATGTGATCAAAAATAACATCCACAGGTAATCCACTGGCTGATTTGGGGTACAAGTATTGAGTTGCACTCAAGGTCATTTCTACATCTGAAACAGTATTAATTATCCAAATTAAAGGCTCGACTGGATTGGCAATTAGATAAATTCTATATGAATTTGAACTACTTGTAGCCAACACAACTGAATGCCATAATCCAGAATGATCCCCCAATGAAGCGGTTTCCTCTATAATATATTCTGCATCACTTTCAATTCCAAAACTAGCTCCATATTGTTTAGAAACTTCAACAGGATTTTTAAACCAAAGTAAATTACCATTCAGAACTTCTTTTCTTACCTGATCTACAACCAGTGAATCATTTTCAGGTTTTTGCCAACCGGCTTCTAGGTTTTCACTTATATTTTTAATAATATTTGGAAGTTCTGAAACAGGAGGTTGTACACTATCCACAGGAACAGGGCTACTATCTTTTGAAGTATTACTAAAGGACTCTGAAGTACTAATAACATCACGCACGTCCTTATTGTTGTCGCCTATATACAAATATGTCCCTCCACCAATAGCTATTAAACCAATAATGATTACTAAAATTGTTGCGAATCCTTGTTGTTTTTTCATACTAAAACTCTACCACAGTTTCTTGTCCCATTCCAGATTAATTGTTGGAATAAGGGTGAAATAAAGCTTAAATCATTTGCTCCGCGTACAGGACTCGAACCCCTAAGACAACTCCTTTCTAATCTTCTCACCAACCTCCTCCGCATGTTCACCACTTTCATACTCAACATGTATTCCATGTTTAAAACTATCATCTTCAAACCTAGGAATGATGTGTAAGTGAAAGTGCAGTACTTCCTGCCCAGCAATAACACCATCATTAACTGATAGATTAATACCTTTAGCTCCTGTTCCTTTTTCCACGGCAATGGATACTTTTTTTACTATCACCATCAGTTTTTCTAATAATTCATCAGGAATATCCTTTAGTCTCTCATATGGTTCTTTAGGTATTAGTAATGTATGACCTATATTGTTAGGTTGTATGTCCAAAAAAGCTAAAAAATCAGCATCTTCGTATACCTTTGTACTTGGTATTTCTCCTTTAACTATCTTGGTAAAAATTGTTTCTTTCATATAAGCGGATTATATCATGATATAATCCGTGAATGAAAAGATACAAGATAAGAGATGAAATATTAGACACAGATAGGGAAGAATTGAGGGAGTATAGTGATCTTGTATCAAAACTTCTATATCACAGAGGAATACAAAGTAGTGAAGCCGCCAAACATTACTTCAACCCATCATATGAGGATCACACTCATGATCCGTTTCTTCTAAAGAACATGGAAAAGGTGGTAGAGAGAATACTTAAGGCTATAAAAGAAAACGACAAGGTCACAATATACTCAGACTATGATGCTGATGGAATTCCAGGAGCAGTAGTTCTTAGTGATTTCTTTGAAAAGATTGGATTCAATAATTTTGATGTGTATATTCCTCACAGAAATAAAGAAGGATTTGGTTTGAATAAGGAGGCGATAGAGAAGATATGCGAAGAAGGTACAAAACTTCTAATCACTATAGATTGCGGTATTGCTGATGTAGATGAAGTTGATCTTGCCAGTGTGTTAGGACTTGAAGTTATCATCACTGACCATCACGAACCTAACGGTAAAAACCCAAAAGCTTTTGGAATAATAAATCCAAAGATAGACGGATGTCAGTATCCTGAAAAAATGCTTTGTGGTAGTGGAGTTGTTTTCAAACTAGTTCAAGCCCTAATACAAAAAGGAAACTTTGATTTACCTAACGGTTGGGAGAAATGGTTACTTGATATGGTTGGTATTGCAACACTGTCTGACATGGTTCCTCTTACAGGTGAGAACAGAGTGTTTGCACACTATGGTCTTATTGTTTTGCGTAAGTCACCTAGAGTTGGAATACTTCGACTACTAAAGAAAGCTCGGATACGACAAAGTACTCTAAACGATGTAGATGTTGGATTCACAATTTCACCACGAATTAATGCGGCGTCTAGAATGGGGGAACCAAAGTTAGCATTTCAAATGTTGAGATCCAAAGATGAGGTGGAAGCGGAAGGACTTGTAAAAGAGCTAGATAAGATAAACAACGAAAGAAAAGGAATAGTAGCTGCTATGGTAAAAGAGGCTAAAAAGCATGTTGAGAAAAGTAACCCTCCACACGCCATTTCCTGTGGTAATCCAAGTTGGAAGCCGTCTCTTTTGGGACTAGCAGCTAACTCAATCGCAGGAGAGTATGGAAAACCAACATTTTTATGGGGTAGAGGTGAGGGTAAGGACCTTAAAGGATCATGTAGAGGAAATGGTGAAGTTAATGTTTTAGACCTTATGAGTAAGGTGGGAGGTGGAATACTTGAAACATTTGGAGGTCACAAAGAGGCTGGAGGATTTGTCATTAATCTCGACAAAGTAGATCTGTTTGAAGACAGGCTGAATGAAGTTAGTATAGAAGGGGATTCTGAAAGCTATATAGAAATTGATTCAAAAATTGATATAGATGATGTTGATGAAAACTTTTTAAATACAATTGATAAACTCTCTCCGTTTGGAGTAGGAAATAGAAGACCAATGTTTTTAATCGAAAATATCCTACCAGAAAGAATAGATTTCTTTGGTAAGAGTAAGGAACATATGAAATTAGTTTTTAGGAAAAAGTACGGCAATATAAATGCTATAGCTTTCTTCAAAGGAATGGACTCTTGGACTAGTCCAATTAAAGAAAATGAGAGAGTATCACTAGTCGTTGAAATAGAGAGAAGCCAATTTAATGGAACTTCTGAATTAAGACTGAAGATTATTGATGTTATCTAGACTCTAAAATACTACTAATCTCACTGAAGATTTCATCGAGAGTTAGTGTAGCTTTGATTAAGTACCTCTCTGCTCCAAGATTTAAACCTTTTTCGATCTCACTTTTCTGACCGAAGTTAGAAAGGATTATAACTGGAATATCTTTTGTTTTTGGATCAGATTTTATCTTTTCCAAAATCTCATACCCGTTCATTCCTGGAAGCAGGATATCAAGCATTATGATATCTGGCGTCTCTGTCTCTAGTATTTTGAATGCTTGGATAGAATCTTTTGCATGCAAAAGTTTACTTTCTTTAGTACTTAATTTTTTTGCGATAATATCACTAAGAAAAACATCATCTTCAACCCACAGTATTGTTTTGTTTTCTAGCTCTGACATCGTGTCTATATTATATCAAATTTAACGAATTTGTTCTTTCCTCGTGATGAAATTTCTACTTATCAAATAGATACCGGTTGTCATAACTAAACCTGCCATTATAAATAGAAGATCACTAATGTCCCCGAAGTAGTATGTTTCTACAGCTGTTCTATATGAAAATGTAACGTCTGCTATGGCTGTAATGACCAATCCTAAGGCTATATAGGATATTCCACCAAACATCTTTTTACTTGATGTTCTAAGGATTATGTACGCCATAGCTACCATAACAGCATCACTAAAAGCGTAGAACAGGTCAAATAATAATGTTAGAGCACCTTGCCCTATTGATATCGTTGGTGGTCCAAACAATAAGAATATAAAAATAGGTATAAGAATTGAAATAAAGATTGATTCAACAATTACTCTTTTACTTATTGAAATATTATATATTTTAAGAAGTAGCCATAACCCGATGATTGTAAATGGAACTAACATAGCAAAGAATGCGTCAGCCCAGGAAGGGTATGGGGCTTCTACTCCAAGTACGAAGTCATAATAGTCCCAGACTAAGGCACCAATAAATGTCGTAATCATTCCTAATCCCATGAAAAGAAGAGCTTTTCCTATATACGTATATAATCCCACTTTTTTTGAGGCGTATATTCCAATAATTCCTCCTATGATATATGAAGCGTAGTATGTGAAAGAACTTATAAATCTTGGGAGATCTGTAATTCCAGACCCTATAATGAAAAGACCAGAAAGCATGAAGACAATAAGAGTGATTATACTTATTGTGGTTGTCGTTTTTGTTTCTAGAAATTCTTTGCTCATATTGAAAGTATTTATTAGATGTCGTTTTTAATTACAACTGTTCCTTTTGGTTTTTTGGGAATTGTAAAACAGAATTTAGTACCTTTATCTTTATTTTTCTCAAACCAAATAGTACCTCCGTGTTTGTCGATAATATTTTTAGAGATGAATAGTCCGAGTCCTGATCCGTTTGCTTGAACTCGTACAGCGTTATCTGCTCTAAAGAATTTACCAAAGATGTTGTTTTTTTGTTCTTCTGGAATTCCTATACCTCGATCAGATACACAGACTTTAATATCACCATCAGAGTTCTCTACTGTTATGGTTACTTTAGAGTTCCCACCTCCATATTTAACTGCGTTGTCTATCAGGTTAAGTATAACCATATGTAGCTTCCTGCCATCAGCTATAATGCTTTCTAGACCACTATTCCTCTTATCTCTTATGATCTCTATCCCAACACCACGGGCGATTGGTTCAATTTGGAAAACTACTTCATCGATGATGTCGTATATATTTGTCTTGCTACATACGTAGTCTTCTTTTCCTTTGATAATAAGGTCAGAGTTTAACATGTTGTTAATTATTGCAATCAAGTTCTCATTTGTGCTGTATGCCTTTTTTAAAAAACTCTTTTGTTCATCGTTCAATGTACCCAGATCTTCTTTTACAAGCATCTCAATAGTCCATTTGATACCTGAAAGGGGAGTTCTAAGTTGATGTGCTGCTACTGAAATAAACTCTGATTTTATTATGTCTATTTTTTTTAACTCTTCATTGGCTTGTAGTAGTTCTTTTGTTCTCTCAGAAACTTTTTGTTCCAGAGAAGAGTTAAGGTCATTAAGTGCAGAAGTTTTTGTTTTAACTTCTCTCTCGAGTTCAGTTTTTGATAGAAGTGATAGCCATTCATCAAGGTTAAGAACTCTTTCCGGGGTTACTCTTAGTAGAATAGCAGCGATATTTGTGTCGTAAGTCTCTTGGACGTCTTCAAAAAAGTCCTTGAAGACACTGTGAGCAATTTTTGCACCAAGTGATAATTCAATTTTGTTGTAAAACAATGCAACGAATCCTTTGAATATTCTTGTAATCTCTATAATGTGAAAATCTCTTCGATTTGGAATAATCAATGAATTTAATTTGGTGAAATCAAAACCATTTTTGTTTGTTTTTAAATTATCAAATACAGAACCAGGGTTTGATTCCCGAGCGATCTTCAAAAAACTGTCATGTCCCAAGTTTGATGTTACATATTCTGAGAAATATTGGATAAATTTTTCATACATATGAAGAGTTAATTCTCTTTCTGAAAGGAATATAATCCTCATTTCTTCTTTAATTTTTGATGTGTCTATGTTTTGAGAAATGAATTTTCTAAATTCTTCCTTGCTCAGTCTTTTTCCAGTAGAAGGTTGGCTGTTCAATATGAACTCTTCCCATGTTAGATATAGCTTAATATACCCAATATTAAAGCCACTTTTTTCCTTTTTACGTAGTTTTTCCTGTTGTGATATGTAATTTTCTACAACATCAACACTCTTGGTCATTGATGCCATTACTATAAAAAGCTTATCTACTTCAGATTTGTTTTTTCGAGCAGGTTCATCTTGAAACGCATTTTTTAATGTATCAATAAAAGACATAATTATTCATGTAATTATACTACGGCTTATTCAAAAGTTCATTATGTTATACTTCCTTAATGCAAAAAATCTTCACAGATGGATCCTCAAGAGGTAACCCTGGTCCCGGTGGATGGGGGACTATTGTTCTTTCTGGTAATAAGGTTATAGAGTACGGTGGAAGAAACAAAAGCACTACAAATAACAGGATGGAGCTAAATGCTGTTATCGAAGGACTCTCTAATGTTATGCAAGATATTCCAGTTTCTGTTTACACAGATTCAAGTTATGTAGCTAAGGGCTCACAATTTTGGATTAAGGGTTGGAAAAATAACTCTTGGATGACACAACAAAAAACAGAGGTATTGAATAAAGATTTATGGGAAAAAATGGATAAAGTTTTAGAAGGAAAAAAAATTACTTGGAACGTAATAAAGGGACATGCCGGAGTTCCTGGAAATGAAAGGTGTGATAAAATAGCAACTTCATTTGCAGATGATGTAGACATCGAATTGTTTAATGGGAACTCTTCTGATTACAAAGTAGATTTGGATAATGTTAAAGCAGATTCGATGCAGGTTAAAGACAACAGTAGAAAAGGAGTTAAACCATACTCATACTTAAGTTTGGTTGGAAAGGAATTAAGAAGACATAAGACGTGGTCTGAATGTGAAGATTGTGTGAAAGGAAAATCTGATGTTAAATTTAGAAAAGCCATAAGCAAAGAAGATGAGGAAGAAATAATAAAGAGTTGGGGGTTTCAAAAACCAGAATAAAAAAGTTCTAAAATATGGCTAAAGTAAGCCATATTTTTGTGTTACATTTCACTGTATATTTTAATAGTGAAATATACAGTATGCTTATTTATCACTTCCTTTTTGATAGGGATATTTTTTTCCACTTACTTTCTTTTTGAAAAAAGTTTTTCTTTTTTTCTTATTTTAATCTTGGTGACGCTTTTGTTTTTAAAGAAAAGAAATATATTTTTAATAATTCTTTTTGTTTTTTTCATACTCGGTTTCTTTCGTGGAAATTTTTATGAAAACAGTTTTTTTCTTGATGAGTTTGTTGGGGAAGAGGTTCTTGTAAAAGGAATAGTTGTTGAAGAACCAGACAAAAGAGAAAACAGTATTCATTATGTTATTCGACTTTCTGAAATTAAAAAACCAAAAGAAATTTTAAATATAAAACAAAAGATTCGTGTAACGACAAGTAAATTTAAAGAAATTGAAATGGGATCATTGGTTGAGGTAACAGGGAAGTTGAAGATTCCTGAAAACTTTGAAACAGATTCTGGAAGAACTTTTGATTATGAAAACTTTCTGTACAAAGACAAGATAAACTATGTGATGGTTTTTCCAGGAGTGAGAGTACTTTCTGAATCAGATAATTTTTCTTTAACAAAAGAACTTGTTGGTTTAAAAAATGTTTTTGTCTCAAAGATCATGGAGATCTATCCAAGTCCCGAAGCTGAACTAATGTCAGGAATGTTGCTTGGAACAAAACAATCATTAGGAGAAGATTTGCTACGAGATTTTCAAAAGACAGGACTGATACATATTGTGGTTCTCTCTGGTTTTAATATTTCTATAATTATCAGTGCTTTTTCAAAGATTCTTAGTAGTTTTGGGAGATTGTCACAAAGTTTCATCCTTGTTTTGTTTATAGTTTCTTTCATTCTGGCAACGGGCGCAGATCCACCGTCTTTGAGAGCAGGTGTTATGGCAACAATAATGCTATTCTCGAGGGTAATTTATAGGGAAACAGACGTGGAAATAACACTATTTGTGGCCATATTCTTCATGGTTATGTTGAAACCACCAATTCTTATATATGATCTATCTTTCCAGTTAAGTGCACTGGCAACATATGGACTTATTGTTCTAGGGGAACCTTTTGAGAGAATGTTTAAAAAAGTCCCTGAAACTTTTGGTTTCAGAGCCATTTTAAGCTCCAACATAGCTGTACAGGTGGCAGTTTTACCGCTTTTGGCCTATAAGATAGGAGAAGTATCGATAATTGGTTTACCCGTTAATATATTGATTCTTCCTGTTGTTAGTATGGTTATGTTTTTTGGGTTCCTTTCAGTTATTATTACCATATTTATACCTTTTCTTAGTTTCTTGGTGGCACTACCAGCTAGTCTTCTAATGAAGTTTATGTTGGTTACAGTAAAATACACAGCAAGTTTGAAGCTTGCGACTACATTAGTCCCCAAATCCCTATTTTGGATCATCATGGTGATGTATGTAGTAACTTTGGCTATTTGGCGGTATCGAAGTTCTCCTCGACCTTCTTCCAGTTAAGATTGTCGAAGAAGTCATCAATGTATTGTCCTTTTCCACTCGGTTGATAGTCAGCTACGAATGAATGCTCCCATACATCAAGTGTGAGAATAGGAGAAAGACCAGATAGTTGTCCTAGATGTTGTTCATCTACCCAACTACTTAGAAGTTGATCAGTTTGTTTGTCGTAATATAGAATTGCCCATCCAACTCCACGAGTTTTGGCAATTGTCTTAAACCTCGCAAGCCACGCATCGAACGATCCAAAGTCCTCTACTATTTTTTTACCTAACTGACTTTCTGAATTAAATTCTTGGGCCCCGCCTGATAGGGAAGAGAAGTAGTATTCATGATTTCTCATTCCATCAAATTCAAAAGAAAATCTTCTTGTCATTTCTGATAATGCATATGCATTTTGCTCATCATCTTTTAGTTCTTCAATCTTATCCAAGATTAGGTTTGTATGTTTTACATACCCTGAATATAGTTTCAAATGTTCCTCAACACTTTTTTCTGAAATCCCCTTGAGAGCTGGTATATCAAATGTTTTTTCGTTGTAGTGTTTCATATTTTTTCTTTAATGATTAATTGAAATCTATTGTAACAGGTTTAGATTATTTTCATATAAAATTTATTTCTATCTGGTACCCTTGACACTAATTATGAGGCTTAAACTATGTATATTATCAATACTCTTGTTTTCTGTGTTTGGAACTATATATTACCTTTCAAACGAAAAAGAGAGTGACATATTGAAGGTTGTTTTTCTCGATGTTGGACAAGGGGATTCTATTTACATCGAAGCTCCAAATAAATTGAAAGTACTTATCGATGCTGGAAAAGATGGAAAGGTGAAGAGATCACTTTCTAAGAATATTTCTTTCTATGATCACTTAATTGATATGACAATATCGACCCATTTAGATGGAGACCACATTGGAGGTTTCCAGGATTTCTTCAATGGTTATAAAAGTGATCTTCATATTCTAGCCTCAACCTCAACGAAAGAAAATGAAATCACTAGATCTTTGTTCTCGCTATTAAATGAAGGCGAAGTCATGGTACGAGTTTCTCTTTCTGGAGATCGTATCGTTTTGGATGATGTAAGAGAAGTGTATCTTGATGTTCTTTATCCAAGTAAAGAAAACTTAGGACAGGGGAGTGAGAATGATAACTCAATTGTGTTACGTCTTGTATATGGAGATACCTCGGTTCTTCTAACTGGAGATATATCTGGTGACGTCGAAGAAGATTTAGCTTTAATGTACAAAGATCAACTTAAGAGTGATGTACTAAAAGTTGCACATCACGGTTCAAATGATTCTTCTACTTTAAACTTTCTTGAGAAAGTAAATCCTTCTTACGCAGTCATTTCTTCGGGTAAAGATAATAGATATGGACATCCCCATAAAGAAACTATTGATAGATTAGATTTAGTTGAGGCATTAATTTTTGATACAAAAGAGTTAGGAAACATTATATTTCTTTCAAACGGAAAAGAGATTTGGAGAGAATAAAAAAAGACCTAACGAGTGTTAGGAATTTTATAGACATGTCTTTGGTGGGGAAGGGTTAGATAAGTCCAGCTCCTTTCAATACTGAATACGCACCGTTTTTATTTATGGTCTTGATTGCTCTTGTAGACAACTTAAGAGTCATTGATCTATTTAGTTCAGGAATGAAAATTTTTCTCTTTTGGATGTTAGGTTGTCTCCGTCTCAATCCTGTTGGATTGAATTGAGTAGCACGAGTACGGTTTGAGTATCCGCCTCCCACCATTCCTCCTGTTCCTGTTATTGGGCATTGTTTTGACATGTTTCTTTTTCTATGAAGTAGTGCTATGCTAGCATAAATTATTTTTAATGCAACACTTATGGATGTCACAACTTTCTTCTCAATACTAATTCTAATATTTTCTGTAGTTATTCATGAAGTATCTCATGGGTACGCAGCTCTTTCGATGGGGGATACTACAGCAAAAAATGCCGGACGACTAACTTTGAATCCCATCCCACACATCAGTTTACTTGGATCAATTATCATCCCACTTCTATTTGCAATCCTTCCCGGAGGGATTTTATTTGGATGGGCAAAGCCAGTTCCATACAATCCGTACAACCTGAGAAACAGAAGATGGGGTGAAGTTTTCGTTGCGGTGGCAGGTCCACTTTCTAACTTATTTCTAGCTTTGATCTTCGGACTTCTTATTAGATTTTCAGAGGTCTTGAGTCTTCCTAGCGCTTTCGTAGAGATCTCAATTATCATTGTTTTGATAAACATTGTTCTAGCAATTTTCAATTTAATGCCCATCCCACCACTTGATGGATCAAAGATTTTGTTCGGACTTTTACCACAAAATGCTTTTAAAATTAGAGAAGTTTTAGAAACCTATGGGTTCGCAATTCTATTGTTTTTCATCTTTTTTGCATACAACTTACTACTACCAGTATTGTCTGTTTTGTTTACTTTATTTACAGGAATAAGGTTTTAGAGTCTAACCTATAAAGTACGGCTTAAACATTGGTTATTTCGGATAGATGAGAGCACCTGCTCTCGTCTTTTTTTATCCACATTTAGTTCGGATACACGTAAAATATGGCTTAAATACGAGGTATAATTATTAATGTAATGAAAAGCCTAGAGGAATTCAATTTTGATAACAAAAAGTATATATCTTCTAAGAAGACTGGAGAGATCCTAGGCTATACTTCAGACTACATCGCGAAGCTTTGTCGAGAGGGAAAATTGGATGGTCGAAAGAAAGGACGAGGGTGGTTTGTGTCAGAAGAATCTGTTCAAAATTTCAATAAAGTAGTTTCTCATGACAAGGAAATTTTAAAGACAAAATTGGCAAAAGATCTAACTAAAGAGTATGTCGTAAATAGGAAAAAAAGAGGGGAGAAAGTTTCATTTGAAAGCCTTTTGAAAAAGGTCGGAAAGACTGCAGACAAGGTTTTGAAGAGAGGAGTTTACGAAACTGCTAAGGTTTCAAAAAAACTAATCATCGCGATTCCATTTTTGATTTCTTCAATCTTACTTCTTGGAGCAACTCTAGCATTTGCAAATTCTGATGCTTCTAAAATGTTCACAGAGAACTTTTCAAATTCAGAAAATGTAAATTCAGGTTCTCCATTTCTTTCAGCTCCTGATGTTTTCCAAAAAGCAAAACCACTTGTTGTAAAAAGTGCATCTGCATTTGAGAAAACTTTTGCAAAAGCTTCAGGGAAAATGGTTGCTAGTGTTGGAGTTGAGAATTCAAAAAATTCAAATATTTTTGTTAATGAAGAAATAGTAAAAGAGACTCGATCAAGATCTCACATCAAGTTTGATAATTTTGATGAGGAGCGATTTTTGAAAACAGGGAAAATTATTTCAATGGGGTCAGAGATTTTCTTACCAGTAATTTCTAGAACATTGGATATCGCAGAGTTAGTTTTTGATAGAGAGTCTGGAGCTTCAACAAATGTAAAAGTTACAACAGTGACAATCGGGGAGGATAAGAACGTTGAGGTGACGCAATCAACAAGCGGAACATTTGATGATGGTATTTCACGAACAGAAGTTCACTCAATGGACGGACAAATTTCAATTGTTGGAAATGAAGCTGGAGATTTTAACCAAGCAAACGTTGCTGCAAGATTTAATGTATTTTCAAAAAACACAGCGTACGGGTTCTATTGTTCTGTTATCTCAAAGTTTGGAAGAGAATGTGGAGATGGAGATCAAAACGGGGAGGAGACAAACATTGTATTTGTTAAGAAAGAAGAAAACTTTAACACAGATAAAGTTGTGAACGAGGAATCAAAGTACGTTACAACAACAAACACTTATCCAACATACACAACAGAGGGACTTACAAAAGAGGAGCTAGAGGTTCGACTTGATTTGTTTGCTTCAGGGTTAGATCTTGGAGGAGACACAATCATCAACAATAAGACAACTAAGATCATAAACAATTATGATAATCAGTTGAATGCAATTTTTGACAGTATGGAGAAAATTTCTGGAAATGTAGTGAACAACATCACAAGTTTAGACGGATTAACTCTAGTAGACGCAACAACAGGGACATTTAACTATCTGACTGTAACTGCTACCTCAACATTTGCAGGAGATGTGAACTTCGAAGCAGGAATTACCTTAAACGACATGTGGGGAACAGCTGGACAAGTTTTGACATCACAAGGAACTTCAACTGACCCAGTTTGGACAGATACAAGCATTACAATCGGAAATGACGTTTTTTCAGGAACATCAGGCTCAATTCTCTTTGTAGACTCAACTGGTTCTCTTGCACAAGACAATTCAAACTTCTACTACGGAGAAACTAATGGATACCTAGGATTTGGGACTTCGTCACCTGACGTGAGACTACATATTGGTTCATCAACACCAAGTTCAATTTCATCGTCTGATTACTACAATTCAGCCTTCATTTCTGGAGACTTGGAAGTAGACGGGACACTACACACAAATGGAATTACATTTTCTGGAGCAGCGAATATGGTCGCTTCATTCGATGGATCAGGAAACCTTGTTGCAACAAGCTCACCTAATGTTTCGATAATAACAGCAACAAGTACTACTGCTACTTCAACACTTCCAAACCTTACTGTTACAAGCTTCAATTTAGGGGGAGATTTCATAAATGACATAACAGGAACGGGTTTGAATGTTTTGGGTGGGGCACTAGTCGTTGATGACTCAGTATTCTTCTCACTATCTGATTGGTACGGGACAACAACTGACGCATTAGCTGAAGGGTCAAATAACTACTACTGGACTCAGACTAGGTTCGATTCGGCTCTCGCCGCGACATCATCCGTTGCCTCAATTTCAACTTTGGTCAACCTTTCAATCACTGAATCACAAATCAGTGATCTTGATCATTATGGAATTCTTGATTTCGCATCTAATTTAGCCGGAACAACAACAGACGCCCTATCAGAAGGATCTGCAAATCTATACTTCACAGAAGAAAGAGTTGATGATCGAACTTCAACACTAATCCAAAACGGAACAGGAATTTCATGGAGTTACGATGATGGAGCTGGGACACTTACACCAACAATCTCATTAAGTTCATTTACTACCGACGCCCTTACCGAAGGATCATCAAACCTCTACTGGACAAACACAAGATTCGACAACAGACTGTCAGCTACAACAACACTTCCAAGTCTAACTAC
>JBLINH010000008.1:0-29834 GCA_047639165.1 Minisyncoccia bacterium
GTTGGCGAACACCTACATCGCCACTGGGGAAAAGTCCAAGGTAAAAGGTGGCGCATACTCTCTAAATTCATACGTTTCTGTAGGTGCAGAAGCCAAAATAGAACCGGCTACTCCACCAACAGGGACCACTCCTCCACCAGCGGAAATGATTCCTCCACCAGTGGAAAGGATTCTGTATTTTCTTGTACCCAGATAAAAGGGTCCTGACCCACGCGTGTCCGGTTTAAAACCCTTACAAACCGAGGCTCTCTTGCTCACTCTTGACATCGGTATGTAACGAACCTTCCGAAAACAGCTCTGCTAAGGGCTTTTCGGCATAAGGTACACAAACGTAGGCTTTTTTAAAGAACATATTTAAACTTTTCTTCTGTAGGAGCAACACTCGAAGCAAGTAATATGGAATGAAGAACTTTTTGTTTTTGTAGTTTTGATAACCCTCTGTGTATAGAAGTAACTCTGTTAATGTTAGAAAAGTGTCCTTCAATTGAATTGGTAGTTCTACTAATCTTTTTGTTTTGTTTGAAGGTGAAAAGGAATGGTTCAAATCTAACCAAACTCTTTAAAGCAGATCTAACTCCATCATGTTTGTAACTACTTTCTTCCGATAATGGATGAATAGTCTCCTCATTTAAAAAGTCTCTGTATATTTCAATAAATTGTTTCGATCTGTTTCTGAAAGTTTCTTGATCCGTATCTTTCAGTGTTCTCACTAAAGAAAGGAGTACTACACCTGCTTTTGTTTGAGGGTTTCGTGTTGTTCCTTTGATGACAAGTCTCTCCATGTGTACATGACACATTTGGAATGGAGTACAAGAAAACGCTTGCCTAATACCACCAAATCCATCTCCTGTGACTGATTTGATGGTATATCCAAGACTTTCTAAGTAATCTCTTCCTTCTCTGTACACAGAGATTGTTTCAGCCTTTGTGAATGTCCACCAAAGGTTCTCTTTGTTTCTAGGATCACGAAAGACAACAAGACACCAACTTGTTTGTTCTTTTCTTTCTCCGAAGTATGTACCATCCACGACAAGGTTAATTGTTCTAGGAAAATGAGTCTTTGTTGGTACGGTATATGTATTTAAATATTCTTTAACTATCCTCTTGTCTACTTCATAGTCTCTAGATAGTTCTCTAATCGTTTGTTTTCCAAAAACATAGTCTTTCCAAATCTTCTTTTGGAGTATTGTTTTGTTTCTTCTTTTTGCACTAAACTTCTTGTTACACTCTTTGTATTTGTATGTCTGAACACCTCTCAATATTCCTTTCTTAATTGTTTTAGTTGAATTGCATTCCGGACACTTTCTACTGTTTTTTTAAATTCATATTTAAAAAGTATCTAAAGTATGGCTTAACTGCAAGTTAAATTGTTTGTTTTAGGCCGTCAATTCCATTCTGAATCCGAACACCCTTAAATACTAAATTGAATACAGAAATCATCTTTTACCCAAAGTGTAAGGGTTTTATCTCAGTGTCTACTAAATGGGTTACGGATCAACGAAGAACGGTTTTGTATAGAAAAGATATTAAAAGCGGATAAAAGATTAAGTGATATTGGAAATACTTTGGGACGATGAAAATCAACAATATCTAAGGGAGTTAAGGCAAATAGCGGTAGAGATAGCTATTGTGCAAAGAAAGCTATACATCGTGCATATTTAAAGCAATATAGAAAGAAGAGTAATTGCAACAAAGTGGCTCTCGACGGGCAATTAACAAGATTTGTGGAAAGGAAACTTCAGAAAGGATGTTCACCTAGTGTCATATCCTCATGTCTTAGAAAACAATCAGGTTAAAGTAATGAGAGTGAGAAGAGTATTAGAAAGTTCATGTATAAAAGACATGGATTAGAGAGATTCTTGTTTTGGAATAGGAATAATAAGAAAAGTGGAAGGAGAAGAGATAATAAGATATATCTTGTCGACACTGACAGAAAGTTCATCGAAACACAGCCCGTTGAAGCTATTTACGAGTATGGTCATTGGGAAATGGACTTCATAGTATCAACTCCAAAGTGCTTGGTCACAAACTTCCAGTGAACGAGATGCTTCCGCTCAGAATTCTCTCATATGCCCCAGCAACCTGCCGCTTTGATTATCGATGGTTTTGTTGGAGGAGTTAAAACAGTTACGTTTTTAGTAGAATTTGGAGTCCTCCATATCAAATGGCATCTAGTATGTCATATCTGGCACAATTGCTAATTTATTTACAAGTCTTGTAGTTTAATGTTTTTTCTAATTACCACTTTTTTCGGTTCTTTTTTATCTTAAAAGATTTTTCGTCAGTTTTTTCTTCGGCTTCTTTATTAAAAGTAATTTCTATTTTATTTACCTCTTTAACGATTCCAACATAACTGCCGCGTTGTTCTCCATTATCAATACCCTTAAATTCTATCTTACACCATTTGCAATGGTCTGGGCTAATAGACTCATCAGAATTTAGATGCATAAGTGACTGAGCTTTACATTCGTTGCAATCTATCGTGTAGACTCCAGGTTTTTTAAGCATATTATTTATATATTAACTTATAATTAAGCATCTGAGGTACGGATCGCTGTAGCTGAACCACCACTTGAAGTCATCGTTACCGTTGACTCAAAGGTTTTAATTCCTACTGAGTCTCCTGCTGTTCCACCGTCTCGTACTCGTACGAATAGGTTTCTATTTGCTGAGTAAACTGTGGTGAAGGATTCTGTAGTAGCATCAGCAAGTTCGTCTTTGTACCCAATGTACACGTTCCTTCCTAGTGCGCCTGCACCTCCTGTAGCGTTTACTGAGTTGAAGTTATCTTCTGTGTCCCCTGGGTTCGATATTGTAAAAGTAGAAGTTAAATAAGAAGTGTAGAGAAGTCGTCTGTAGAATCCGTTATTGTCTTGAACTCGTACAACACCTGATGCTGGTGTGTCTGTAGGGATTACTTCGTTTACTACCACTGATGTAATAGCATCTGCTGAAAGTGTAGTTAATAGTGAGAGTTGTCGTTTGTTAGTGTCAGAATTAACTGATCCGTTTATAGCTGCTGTTACAGCACCAACTGTGATTACCGCATTATCTGCGGTGGCACCAGTCGGTAGAGAGCCTGTAATTGCCTCTGAACAAATCATGTATCCTGTTGTGCCTTGGTCTACAATCTCTGCAAGGAGGGCTGTAGCTGTTGCAGCGCCACTAAATGTTAGGGTGTCTTCTAAGGCGAATGTGCCTCCTGCTTCTGTGTCGTAGGCGAATCTCAAGCCTCTCTGTGTAACTGTTACATAATCCTCTCCACTTACTAAACCACCGACAGAAACGGTCACGTTGTTTGGTGGAGTAATCTGTGCGTTGTCTAGATCAAACAGAATGTCAGACGCCGTAAGGTCTCCTGAGTCGATACCAATTCCGTACCCACCAATGATTGAAGAACCTGTTGATGCTCCAATGAAAGGCTTAGTGATAAGTGATTCTCGGTCAGTTATTGTTATGTTTACAGTTGCTGTAGTTGCTGGGGTGGCAACACTGGCAATAACCTGATTGTCTGTTGGGGCCACGCCCGTAAGAAGCTGTATCCACATCTGCGTAGGAGCGTTTACATTATCGATTGCAAGCAGTTGTCCTGTACCTCCTGTCCAACTAACAGCTCCAAATGCTGAGAAGTCGACAGTAGTAACTGGTGTGTCTACTGCAATATCCAAAGTAATACCCCTGAATAGCTCTCCATTCAATCCATAAAGAGAAGCGTCTGAGCTTTGTCGTGTAACCCACTTAGCCCATTCGTACAGGTCGTTGATTGTAGGGGATGCTGGAGTTGTGAAACCTCCAATATCCCATCGTGAGTAGTATTCTTCGTTAACTGTGCTGAGGTCAACATCTTGAGTGTTATCAAATCCTACGTTATCGTTCACGAATTGGTCATATGTTTGAATAAGAGAGCCTGACGTACCGTTGTTTAGGTCAGTAGCGTCTGAGAGAGCAAGAACGTTGTTACCTCTAGAGGAACCGTTAATCTTGAACTCCCCGTATGTATTTCCATACCTTCGAGCGGTACCAAGCAATCGTCGTCCGTCAATGTCTACTCCTGCAGTTCGTGTCCGGACCATAAATCGAGCCGAGATACCAGCTGCTGAGTTTGAGTTTAGCGCTGCACCAATAAGGTATGTATCTGTGCTATCCCATGTGTGGTCAGTGCCGTTGTCATCGTACATATCTGCTGTGACAACCGTTGCTGAGTTTGTGGAGATAATTCCCTGTGCTCCTGTTGTAGTGTTGTAGATTGTATAACCAATGTATTCGTCAATAGTAAATGATGCGCCCGTGTCGGTCATCGTAGCGGCTGCTGTACTTGAGGTGTCAGAACCTCCTATACTTGTGTTCCAGTAGTCATTGGTTATAAGTGCACCATTTTGTATAATTTGAATTTGTACAGAACCGTTACCGAAGTTCACAATACCATCGTAAATCTCGGCACCACCAGTTTGAATTATAGAACCATCGTAAAGGTGTTCGGCTGCTGTTGCATCAATATTGTACGGTTGGTTAAGTGTAACAATGTTGTCAGTTGAACGGTCAGACGGTGTATTGTCTGTGATGTCCAGCTCATCATCACTCCCCGCAGAGCTGGCGTCATCAGCAAGAGCACTCCAAGCCCTGTGGGCTTCGATTACTGTTGCGTATGATGGCGCTACCCCATTGTGGGCATTACCTAGATAACGGATATCTCCTGTTGCCCTATCTATTGTCCAATCTGCTGCTACGTATGCCATGTGTTTCTTGTTTACTAATAACTTCTCCTTTTTATAATTTCATACCCCTAAACTTTTTTTAGACTATGTATATTAAAGTATAAACTAATTATAATATATTTTTTATTGTTTTGTCTATACTGTGGATAACTCTACGATATTTTATTTATTATGAATAAGTTAAAGAAGCATAATTATCCCAAACTTGATCAAAAACTCCCGTACCAGCCCACAAGATAATAATACCAGTAGTGCTGTCGACTTTTTTTACACGCCATGATGTGGCAGAAGTTGCTGTCCCAATAGTCGCTTCCCCTATATAATCGATGTCACCAACTGTTGCTAGACGAAGAGAAAATTTGAATCCACCGAAAGAGATTGTTTGCAGTGTTGTCTCTGTTGAAGCAGTTGTTGGCAGAGCTGAACTCAAGACATCAACCTGAACATGTCGGTCACCATCTACCAGAGCGCTTTTGGCCACATCTCCAGAATCACTAAAACTACTGGTACCGGCACCAGAGACACCAGCAATCTTGACTTCTACGGCCCCAGCATCAAAAGTTAAATCTGTCGTCTTCAAAACTTGGTCTAATGTTTCTTCGGTGGCAGGATTTATTCTTGTGTTGGTTGAATCCTTGACACCAACTACTCCAGTTGTCGGTGAACTACCCATTATAAAAGCTGAAGCTTTTTTGGGTAAAAGTTGGGAAGCAACCACACCAGCACTAGCAAAACCTGCTACTTTTAAAAATTTGCGTTTACCATTATCATTAACTTTAGGTTGTTCCGAATCCGTTGATTGAGAAGAAGTAGTATCTGTTATATTTTCTGTGCCAGAAAGAGAGTTAATCTCATTAATTGATTTTCGTACCAATACAAAAGAATCTGTATTTGGTAAAAATATAGGAGAACTAGATTTTGTGCCTTTGCCAGAAAGAGAGTTAATCTCATTAATTGATTTTCGTACCAATACAAAAGAATCTGTATTTGGTGAAAATATAGGAGAACTAGATTTTGTGCCTTTGTCAGAAAGAGAGTTAATCTCATTAATTGATTTTCGTACTAATACAAAAGAATCTGTATTTGGTGAAAATATAGGAGAACTAGATTTTGTGCCTTTGTCAGAAAGAGAGTTAATCTCATTAATTGATTTTCGTACCAATACAAAAGAATCTGTATTTGGTGAAAATATAGGAGAACTAGATTTTGTGCCTTTGTCAGAAAGAGAGTTAATCTCATTAATTGATTTTCGTACCAATACAAAAGAATCTGTATTTGGTGAAAATATAGGAGAACTAGATTTTGTGCCCTTCCTTTGTGTTAATTCTGTATTTGGTAAAAACATATTGATGATGCCCCAATTTAATTGTATCAGATTTTAATGTGAAGTTAATGCAAAATATATAAAGTATGTACATAAAGTATGTGGCGTGAAGGGTTTGGTGTGTGGTATTATTTTACCATCAGAGGCGGGTGGAGAAAAAAAATTTATGAGGAATTCTACATTATATTTTTATTTATTTTTATTTTTATTTTTTGTGTTTTTCAGTTTTTTTTCAATACCTGTCATATCTGCTAATACTTATCAAACAATCGCTCCTGGTGATACCGTCACTGTGGGCGAATTCGTCTTTGATGATAATTTTGTCGCAACTACGACAGATTGCTGGGTGGGGATAAATAATCCTCTTGATACGGTGATAGTGGCATCAACCACACTAATGACAGCAAATAATAATGGTTGGCATTATTATGATTATACTACGGCTGGGAATGCTCCTTCCGGTATTTGGCCTTCTGTTATTAGTTGCGGGACTGCACTAAATGGAGACTTGGTTATTGTAGATAAAAGTTTTATCGTTGATTGGTCAGTAGTTTCAACTAGCACAATTAAAGAGGTGGTAGATGAAAGTTTGACAGTTGCAACATCTTCCCTATCTGCTGCCATTGATGCGAACACCGCGGTCATTAATGCCAACACCGACGCTACTGTTTTATCAGCTTCATCAAGTTTGATTGCCACACTTCCTTCTGCTGTCTGGTCATTTAGCGGTCGAACTCTAACTTCGTTTGGTACTTTAGTCGCTGATATTTCTTCATCTGTTTGGTCATCAGTTACACGAACCCTAACTGGTGCTGGACTTGATTCTGGCTCTTTGGCTACGGAATCTTACATTGATACAGCCACCTCAACACTTACTGCAGAAATCCAGAGTGGTTGGACTGTGACTTTGTCTGATTTTGAAGAGACTACTGTTAACACAGCTTACAAAGCGAAATTGCAGGTCCTAAATCATGCGACTACTCCAACTGATGCTGATTCCCTACCAACAGTAGTCATTACTGACTCAGTCGGAACGGTTCAAGTCCTAGCTGGTGTTATGACCCAAGACTCAGATGGAACTTATAGTTATAGTTATAGTATTAGCGGTAGCGCCGTCGGTGGTGTTTGGGAGACGGAAGTTTCTACTGTCATTAATGGAGAGACCGTTAAACTAAATGATTACTGGAACCTTTCTAGTTCGCCAGCCGATATTCAAATAATTGAAATTACAGATAAGATTATACCGACGATAACCGCTAATGTTAGAATTGACAACATGGGAACTTCGGCGAGCGATTTTTACTATGTGTACTGTATTGTAAGTAGTGCAGATAATTTATGTGGTGGAAACGATGATGTGGATTCTGGATCAGATACTGCATTTATAAACGCGGGGAGCTTTATAAACCTGTCGTTGACTTTGGATGATGTGTTAACAACTGGGACTTACTGGTTTAAAGTCAAAACGCGAGCGTTAGCTGAAACCAATTGGGCAGCATCAACGGAACAATTTATAGCTGAATCTGATAGTGGTGGAGATGTTGGAGGAGGTGGTGGTGGAGGTGGTGGTGGAGGTGGTGGTGGAGGTGGTGGATCAGTCGTTCCACCACCAACCGGAGTTTGTACAGGAGCTGATTTTAATCACGACAGTAAAGTTAACTCCGTAGATTTCTCTATTCTGCTAGCATTTTGGCAACAACTGCCACCGTTTGCTAATCCTTGTGTTGATATAAACAAAGACAGTGAAGTAAGTTCTGTAGACTTCTCAATCTTGCTGTATGAATGGAATAATTAATTATGAAAACATTATCTAACAAAAAAATATATTTTATCTTGGTATTTATCGCAATATTTTTACCGAGCTCTGTTTTGGCTTCCACTGTATATATAAGTACAAATCATTCAGAATTCTTTGTAGGCGATTCCATAGTATTTAGTGTTCGTATTGATTCTGAAGGCAAAGATATAAACGCAGTTGAAGGTGAGGTTTTGTTGGATCATGCGGTAGATGCGGTTTTTTTGACAAATATCAATAACTCAGATTCTGCATTTTCTATTTGGCCCAAAAAGCCGTTACCGTCAGAACGTAACGAGAGAATTTCTTTTATCGGGGGTGTCCCTAGTGGATTGGTGGCCAAAGATGCGACTATCTTTAGTGTTGTTTTTAAATTGGAAAAGACAGGTCAAATCGCATTGTCGCCAAAAAATATTGAGGTTTATTTAAACGATGGCAAAGGTACTAAAGATGAAGTAAGTATAAAAAATATGATTGTGGACGTTTTACCAAAGAAATCAGATGCGCAGTCAGTTGATGATTGGAATAATTTAATTTCAAATGATAAGACAGCACCTGAACCGTTTGAAATTTATTTAGGTCAAGAAGATTCGGTGTTTGATGGCAAAAAGTTTCTGTCTTTCAATACTACTGATAAACAATCTGGTATCTCTTATTATGAAGTGTTGGAAAGTAATCTGCCTCCTGTCCGCAGTAATGACACTTATATTTTGCAAGAACAAGATAAACCAGTGAAGGTTACAGTTAATGCTTACGACTCGGCTGGTAATGTAAGGGAGTCTGTTTACAACCCTAAGCATTCTTATCTCAATCTTGTTATCATTGGTATACCAGTACTACTTCTATTAGTTACTCTCGTGTTTATTGTAGCTAAAAAAAGAAAAAAGAAAAAAGAAAAAAAGAAAAAAAAGAAATGATTTTATTCAGAAATAAAAAAATATACTTTTTGAAGTTCGTGTTGTCTCTTGGGTTTTTTGCCTTTTTGATTTTTGGCGTAAGAACAGCGAACGCTGCGACTCTTTATTTCAGTCCATCTTCCGGTAACTTTACTACTGGAAATATTTTTAGTGTAAGTTTATTACTGAATACACAAGGTCAAGCGGTCAATAACGTTGAAACGATTATTAATTTCCCAGCCAGTCTTATGGAAGTGACCTCTATTAGTAAATCTGGGTCTATTCTCTCATTATGGGTTGAGGAACCAAATTTTTCCAATAGTAGAGGAACTATTTCATTCAATGGAGGGCTTCCTACACCGGGATTCAATGGATCAAGCGGTAGGGTTCTTAACGTAGTGTTTAGGGTAAAAAAGCCAGGACTAGGATCTCTGATCTCTACTTCCGCGGCCGTCCGGGCTAATGACGGACTTGGCACCGATATATTGTCGGGGACGGCGCAAGCTTCATATACATTTATTAACGAGGAGGCTCCTGTACCTCCAGCTACGGAGAAAGAAATAAGTGACGTACCACAAGCACCTAGCATTTCTTCACTGACTCATCCCGATCCTAATAAATGGTATACCGAAGATATTGCAACCTTTGTTTGGCCGGTCAATTCCGATGTAAATTCCGAAAAATTACTTATTGGACAACTTGCTGTCGCGGAACCTATAGTCCTCTATACTCCAGCTATTGGCAAAAAAACAATTAAGGACATTGGCGAGGGTGTATGGTATTTCCATGCTAAATTAAAAAATAATGATGGTTGGAGTAAGACAACTCACTTCCGTTTTCAGATTGATACAGAAAAGCCAACTAGTTTTGATATAACCGAAATTGAAAGAGACGATCTCACCGACCCAAGTGTAAAATTTGCTTTTAACGCCAGCGATGAAACTTCAGGTATAGCCCATTATGAGGTTATGATTGATGGAAAGGATACAGACATTTGGCAGGACGATGGAAGCGGTATATTTGAAACACCTGCTCTATCCCCTGGTACACACATACTCTTTGCAAAAGCTGTTGATAAAGCTGGTAACTTTTTAGCTAATTCAATTGAGCTTATTGTTGAACCACTCGAATCGCCAATCATTACTGACTACCCTGAAGAAGTTCAGCAGGGAGATTTAATTACTATAAAGGGTACTACTTATCCAAATTCTGAAATAACAATATGGTTACAAAACAAGGATAAAGATCCAGATGTATCAACTGCCAGAAGTGATGGTGCCGGTAATTTTACATTTGTTAGTGAGAGAGGTTTAAACTCTGGCACACATAAACTCTGGGCTACGGTTACCGATCAGAGGGGTGCAAGTAGTAACCCGAGCGAGAAAATTACTTTAGTTTCTAAGCAGCCAACGTTCATAACTATAGGATCTTTTGCTATCGGAATACTCTCTATACTGGTTCCTCTTTTTGCACTCATTATTTTACTCGTATTTATGTTGTGGTATAGCTGGCATAAATTCAGAGACATGAAAAGTCGTCTTCGAAAAGAAGTTCGCGAAGCAGAGCGAGCATTACACAAGGTATTTGATTTACTGAAAGATGCTGTTCACGAAGAAATAAAAATGCTTGAAAAAGTTAAAACAAAACGAAAGCTTACAACGAAAGAAGAAAAAACTATAAAGCAACTCAAAAAAGATTTAGACGATGCTGAGGAGTTTATAAAAAAAGAGATTAAGGATATTGAAAAAGAGCTGGAATAGACAGATAAAGGAATGGAGACTATCAAAGCAGTCTGTGAAAAAATGAGTGACATCAACCGAAAATATAGAGCAGTTTTTTACTACCTTCTTTCAAAAAAGTCTCATTTATTAATTCTTTAACAATTCCTACTTCTCCAGTAATTTCCACATCATAACCAGTCTCCTCTCCAGATTCTCTAATAGCTCTCTACTCTAAAGTTTAATTTTACTACAGCAGTATTTGAATCATTTTCTAATGTATTTTAAACACAAAAGTGTATTACTATAAAGCAAATGACGACCGCACACTCCTCGTACTTCGAACTTAACTCAAACTAGCTGCCGGACTAGGACTCGAACCTAGATACTCACATCCAAAATGTGATGTCCTACCATTAGACGATCCAGCACTCATTTTGTCAACTTACATGTAATTCCTCTCACCCAACCCTCAACTTGTCTAACTAAATTTGAACTTTTACGAATTCCTATTTCTAAAAGGCCGAAATATTCAATATTGTTAAACTTTCTATTGGTTTTAGGGTTGTGTCTTTTCCAAGTAACTTGTCGAAATCTATTTATATCAAATCCTGTTTGTTTTGACCAGTACTCTCTTACAGTCTCTATTCTATCCTTACTATTCTCATGTATATGGATTCTGAAATGTAACCTATCGTCCTCAATTTTTATAACATCCTTAGTCCACAACAAAAACATATTGATCATCCTTGAATCAGTATTGCAAAACTTCATCATGATACTTTTCTTCCCTTTCTTTTCCTTACTCCCTTCAGCCCAGTAGAGCATAACGCCCATCAACCATAGTTCTTTCTTTGAAATACTTTTAATATCTTTTGCAGATTCTTTATATATCCTCTCCATATTTTCTATCATCTGTTTTCTTCTAACCTCACCTCCTTTGATAGCGCACTCCAATCTCTTCCTTGTTATTCTTTGTTTCTGCTTCTTAGCCAACTCAACACTCCTCAACCAAATAGATAAGGTGGATTTAGCAACAGGAACTTCTTCTAGAATCTCTCTGTAAGTTTTTCCTTGCTTACGAAGGAAAACAGCTTTTTCTTTTTCTTCCAGTTTTGAAATCATAAAGGAAAATGATAACAAAAAGATATGAAATTTCTATAAAAAAGTTCTAAAGATTTGAAATACTAATCAAAGCAAGCTCTATCGGTAATTGAGGTATATGTGATCTACTGATCTCATCATACGCTCTCAATAATTCTAGTAGCGCCTCGGAGTTTATCTTCATTTCACTGTTCTCTGCTATCTTCTTCAGAAACTCAAAATCATCTTCACTGAAGGTTCCTTCCAGTTTCTTTTCTTGATTCTTTGCATACCGAAGAAGAAGCAGAGCTCTCATCTTCATCAGTATCAATGAGAGATATACTTTCATATCAATATTCTGTTCCACAGCAACAGAAACTGCTTCTAGGCCCATATCAACATCCTTTACGGCGATAGCTTCAATGAAGTCATTTACGATCTTTGATTTAGGAGCTCCTGTTACTCTTTCAACTTCTTCTTCTGATAGTTTGTTATCCTTCGAAGAAGCTATTACTTTTTGTAAGACACCTAATGTGTCCCTGAATGATCCATCTCCCAAAAGTCCTATCAAATCAGCTGAACTCTTTTCAAGTTGAAATCCTTCTGCTTTTGAAACTTTCAAAACCATGTCTCTCAACATCTTTTGATTTGGTTTTCTGAAGACGTAACTTTCACAACGAGAGATCACAGTATCTGGTATCTTCTCAGGTTCAGTTGTAGCTAGTATGAAAATTACATGTTCGGGAGGTTCCTCTAGGGTTTTAAGGAGTGCGTTAAAAGCACTCTTTGAAAGCATGTGCACTTCATCCAGTATGTACACCTTACGTTCTGAATTGAAAGGTAGCGTACTAACTGATTCATTTAGTTCCCTAATGTCATCAACACTAGTGTTTGAAGCAGCGTCTATCTCATATAGGTCTTCAGGTTTGGTTCCTATCTCTCTAGATAGAATTCTAGCGATAGATGTCTTACCAGTTCCTCTGGTTCCTGAGAAAAGATATGCATGTGATATGTTTCCAAGCTTTATAGCTTGCTCCAATACTCCAACAACTTGATCTTGTCCTAACACATCCTTAAACCTATCAGGACGATATTTAGTGTATAAGGCTACTGAATTGTTACTCATGGAAGTCATTATATCATATGACATAGCTGAACCCCCGAAGCAAAGCTTCGGGGGTCAAAGATATCGGCAAAAGGCCTAGTCACCTCCTCTCTGGAAAGTTGAATTCAAATGTAGTTAACATCACAACCATTCGTTTAATATGTTTACTCATAGGCTATTTCCGCTTTCATTACGGTTCTTCCTAATTATACATTTTTTATAAATTCCTTCACTATATCTTGAACTTCACCACTATTTTGAGATTCCATCAATCTCACTCGAAGTTCTTTTGCACCATCAAATCCATCTACATATGCTTTGTAGTGTTTCTTCATTACAGCGAAACTTTTATGAGGAAGTTTCTCCTCAAAGAGTTTTGTGTGTTCAAGCATCACTTCCAATCTTTCTTTTATAGAAACATCTTCTCTGTTTATCTTTTTGTTAAACAACCAAGGGTTGCCGAATATACCTCTACCGATCATGACACCATCACACCGAGATTCTTTAACTCGTGCTTCTGCTTCCTCAAGGTTAGTGACATCACCATTACCGATGATGAGAGTTTCACTTTTTAGTTCATCTCGTATCTCAACTGCTCTTTTTATCCTCTCCCAGTTTGCAGGAACCTTAGACATTTCTTTTCTAGTTCGTGCATGGATTGTAACAGTTGCTGGATTTTCTTTTAGAAGTTCTCTCAACCACTCTTCTAATTGGTCACTGTTATATCCTGTTCTTGTTTTAACCGACACTGGAAGTTTTGGTGCACCTCTCTTACAAGCTTTAACAAGTTCTCTTGCTAGCTTGTAGTCTCTCATCAGTGACGCTCCTGCTTTTTGTCTTTCGATACTTTTGTCAGGACACCCCATGTTTATATCAATTCCATCAAAACCTATTTTCTGAACAAGCGCAGCTGCTTGTTCCATCATTTCAGGATTACCAGAAAAAAGCTGAGCGACTATTGGTCTCTCTGCATCTGTGTACTCCAAATCCTTCATTAGCTTCTGATTACTTGATAGTCCTGAATTATCATGATTATCATCAGGTGCTTTCATGAGACCATCCGCTGAAACGAATTCAGACCACATCACGTCTGGTTTACCGTACTTTGCAATGATAGTACGAAAAGCAATGTCTGTTACATCAGCCATTGGTGCTAGGACCATTATTGGTTTTTTCAGTTTATTCCAAAAGTTCATGTATAGATATATCTCATATATATGTGCGTTTGACAACAGTCCTTGCCATAGTTACAATGTGGGAGAACAGCTAGACGAGTGTAATTCTGAACTGCACTCGTCGAAACCCCATCCGCACTGACGCGGATGGGGTTATTTTTTATTCCTCTTCGTAATATACATTCTTGTTCAAATGAGAAATTATATCTCTAGTATCTCTTACCGCTCCATTACTTTGTAAGACGATGATGGCTATGTTTCTGTAACCTGAATCCCCTTCAAGTGGCAACCTGAACAATCCTAAATGAGTTTGGTTCGCTAAATCAGTATATCCATTCTTTCCTCCTAGGAAATTATCATCTCCTTTAAATCTATTGATGTTATACCAAGTCTTTCCTTTAACTGAGTAACTGTTTATTTTAGTTATGTCATATAGGTGACTTCTGTTTTCAAATATGTACTGAGATAATTTAAAGAGATCACTAACAGTTGATCTGTTACCTGGAGAGAGTCCACTTGCATCGCTGAACTTTGTATACACTAATCCAAGATCTTCAGCCTTATCGTTCATAGAACTAATAAACTGAGTTCTATTTTCATGTCGAGCTAACACCTCAGCTGCATCATTACTCGATTCAAGAAGAAGTGGGTACATCATGTCCTTCACTTCATACTCTTCTCCTATTTTGAAATTTCCTTGTTTCCCGTATGTCATTAAAGCTAATTGAGAAACTGTAACGACATCATCATCTTTGTAAGTATCTTCTGATGTTATAGCTGTCATTAGTTTTGTTATGGACGCAATACCATACACTTGGTCTGGTTTTTTTGATGCAATGATATCTCCAGTATCTAAATCAGCCACTATGAAAGATTTAGCAGATACTTTTGGAAAATCCACATTGTTTTTTGTAATGTATGTTTTTGATGAAAAATTTATTTCAGTGTTCGCTTTAGCGATAAGTAGTTCGGTACTATCTCTGGTAAAGACAGCAATGTTTGGTTTGAAACTCTCAAAAGAATTCATTACAATATGAATTCCTTTGTCAGCCACGACAGATACAAAAAATCCTAAGGATATTGCCGTGATTATTAATACTCCTCCAAAAATATTTCTCATTGCAAGTATTATATATTAAACGATGACTAATTGTAGTTTTTCTCCCTCGGCTTCAAATCTAATTTCCATTCCAGCCTTTAGTTCTTCACTTATAAGTGCTTCGGCTATCAGTGCCTCTATATGATCTTGTATAGCTCTTTTTATAGCTCTACCTCCAAAGTTATAATTCCCTCCAATCTTAACTAAATAGTTGATCAGTTCGTCATCTACTATTATCTTTATACCTTTCTCTTTAACTCTGTCATTAAGTTCGTTCATCATTTTTTTAGCAACTTTACTTAAGTCACTATCTGTAAGTGTGTGGAATAAAGTAACATCATCAAACCTATTTAGTAACTCAGGTTTAAACACTCCTTCCTTTATCAAGTTTCTAATGATCTCATCTTTCTTTTTTGAAAGATCTTCTCCGTTGTAATTAACTTCGAATATCATCTTACTAGCTGCGTTTGAAGTAGCGATGATTATCATATTTCTCGCATCAATCTTTTCACCTCTTGAATCTGTAAAAATACCTTCGTCTAATATTCGAAGAAACAAATCTAATACATCTGGTGTAGCTTTTTCAAACTCATCCAAAAGTAAAATCCCATATTTTTTATCGCTTATCGCACGAGCAAGCGTTCCTGTCTCGCCAGTCGTACCAATCAGTTTTTGAACTGAATCTGGAGTTGAGTATTCAGACATATCGAAACGCACAATACTTTTATTATCTCCTTTGAAGAAAGCATGTGCCAAAGCTTTAGCTGTTTCTGTCTTACCAACTCCAGTTGGACCTAGGAAAAGGAATGTTCCGATAGGTCTATCGGCACTTACTATTCCAGATCTTGATCTTCTAATTGCACTAGAAATAGCTGTGATTGCATTATCTTGTCCAATTACACTTTCATGAAGTGTATCTTCAAGGTTTGTAAATACTTCTTTCTCTATTTCAGATAGTTCACCCAGTGGTACTCCTGTTTTTTTCTCAACAAGATCATGAATATCTTCAGAGGTAACAACTTTCTTTCCATTTGAAATGACATTTATAGCGACCTCTTCCAGAATATCAATTGCGGTGTCAACCAAAGGTCTTTCTGGAAAATATCTGTTAGAACTATCTACTATTTCTCTTACGCTCTGATATGTGAAAAATATATTTGTTTGTTTTTCAATTCTAACAATTTCATTTTGAATCATTCTGAAAACACTTTCTGAACCAAACTCATCGATTACCAACTTATCAAAATGTGTCATTAGATCTACATGAGTTTCAAGACTTGAGTGATACCCACTTGAAGATGAAACAGCTACAACATTCACATTACTAGAACCCATTATCTTACTGAAGAAAGATGGAGCATCTATTCCTAATGAATTTGCACTATCTACGAATCCAGACATGTTTGGAATAACAAGAACGACATTTCCAGCTTTTGATGCTTGATTAAATATTTTTGATGTTACATCTTCAAATCTTTCTCTACTTGCTACACCCATTAGAAGACTGATATCAAGTACAAACACTCTATGGTGTTCTAACTCGTGTCTAACCTCACCAGAAAAAATAGCTCGACTGAATGCTGCGATCACTGCCATACCAGAATCATTAGTCTCTGATATCAATATTACATTAGCCCCGTGTCTTTTAAGGAATATTTGTTCCATCTGTTCGATGTACTTTTTGTATATCCTAAAACTTAGTCCTAAGTTTATATAGTTTGAATCAGACATTATTGAATGGCCGTATCTTTCAAGGAAAAAGGTTTTACCAAATGACCAGTTTCTTCCTAGGCTAGGAACTTTAATTAGCTTTTCTTTTATCCACCACCTTTTTTGATTTCTTTTTTCTTCTTCTGTATTTGTAACAAACTGGAGTGCCCCTCTAAAATCATCTGGTGTCACTTTGTGTAATGTAAGAAAATGTTTAAACTGATCATCAAAATGAATTAAAGATCTTCCGTAATCGGCAAACGATATGTACTCTTCATCACTGTCACGCACCATTTCGTACTCTTCACTAGTTACAGTACTTATTCTTTCGGTAAGAAATCTATCCACATCAGGAAGAGGTACACCCAATCTCTTCATTACTCTTCTTCCAACATATGATCTAAGGAAGCCTCCTGTAATATCATCCGGTTTGGTTCCCAGAACAGTCTTTAGTACTTCAAACTCTATATTATTCTCTTTGAAGTAATATGAAGTATACATAGCTTCTAATAACTGCAATGTCATCCATAATGAAAACGTCATAAGAAAAATACTTCTGAAAAATAGTTTGAAGTTTGCAAAAGTAACAGCTATTCCTGCTGGAATTAATGGTATCTTCAGTCCATATACTGAAAGAAGTATCACGAACAAAAGAACTATCGAAACAATAAACAGAATCTTTCGTATCGATTTCCTTATGTTGTAAGAAATAGCCTTTTCCAAAACAATTGCTGGGTACACACCTTTTGTTTTATTTTGTAATTCAAGAAATATCATAAGGTGATGAATTTAAAGAAATCTATAAGAGAGTACACAACGACTAATCCAACAACAAATGGAAGTACTATCCAAACTACTGTAAACAGAATTGTGAGAATTGAAACCAGAACAAGAAAAATTAACCCCATAATAATTAGGATACTTCTCATAAAGAAACCAACAATCCTCATTAGAATATTTACAACGAAAGACTCGAGCATTTTTTGAAAACCAAAACCACTTGATTGTTCTGTCAGTCTTTTGAATGGTGAGAAGATAGTTCTCAAAAGTTTTGATACTGAGAAAAACCTTAATGTAAACCACGAAAAGTTTTTCCATAGTCCGAATATATTCCTAAAAGCAAAAGTATAGTGCCATGCCAAGTAACACGGGATGACCAAGATTAAGTTCATTGATAAATTATATCAATATATATGTAGTGTGTCCTAAAAGTTTTTTTTAAATTACCCCTCGATCTACTTTTGTAGATCGAGGGGTAGGAAGATGGTTATAAAACGCCAACAGCAAAGCCCCAGTTTTTACTCCACCTGCAATCAGTCGTATCACCATATACACAAAGATGTGAGTGACTTTCATATAGTCTTGTCTCAAGAAGACTTAAAACACCTTCTGGAGATATTGTTGGATGATGCATTGTTACAATTCTACTAAAACCCATTGTATCGATCTGTTTGTCACTAAGGCAACGAACAATAAAGGCAACTACTAAACTTAGCTTATCACCATGAACAAAACCAAGATCATCTGTTCGATATCGAATGTCAGTATTAGTACGCTTATTATCCTTGAAAGACTCCCCTTTTAAGATTGCAATTTTACTAATGGAATCAATACCAGTTGAATCATATGATTCAACTAGTTGCTTAACGAAACAACTCATTACAACACCTTTACTACAAAGATATTCTATCCATTCCAGATAGTTTTTTTGGCAATGATCAAAAGGTATGTAAATTATTCCTTCTTTTTCTGTCCAATTAATTTCGTCTTTCATACATAGTCAGTTGGTTGAGTTAAAGATCTTATTACATAAATTATAATGCCATTAACACATATTTTTAGCAACAAACACTACTTCAATCTATAAAAAACCTTATTTCCAAATCTCAGATCAATGTAATCAATATTTTCAAACTGTTCTCTGTTAATTCCCTCTTTCAAAAATACAGTTTTTATATTTTCGATAACATCAATCATGTTATCTTCCTTATCAATTAGGAAAATTGCACCAGTTCTACTCTTGAATTCAAAGATTGGATTCTCACTTTCTTCAACACTTACAATTTCAATATCTAAATCTGAATTTAATATCTCTACTACTTTAATAAATGATTTAAACAATTTTGGATCCAAGAAACTGTTCTTTAAATTATCTCCCTCTATATTTCCACGGAACGTAACAAACGAGTTTGTATTAATCAACGGTTCTTTTACAAAGACATACCCCTCATCATTTAAAAGATAACAATCATCTCCTTCACAAAAACGAGCCACTGGTTCGTACTCTTCTACCTCCAAGAGTATCTTTTTAAAACCTTTAAAATCTAAATCAACACTCTTGATTGAAGGCTGATCATTTAAGATTCTTTCTTTTATCTTTTGTCTTGGGAAAATAAGACTATTAGATTTAGATAGTAAACCTAAATATGTTCGATTCAATTCTTCAAAAACGATCTCTCTCAAAACATCTTCGTTTGTATACGAAAGCTCTGTGAATTTTATCTCACTTATTTTCATACTGTCATGCCGAGACCAAAAAGATGTCCCAATGAGAACAACAGCAATAAATACAACTACCAAAGCTATCCGCCATTTACGAATTTTCTTCTTCTGTTTAGCAAGTTTTGATGATCTGTATTTAGCTGTCATTGAAATTTATTTTGAAATCCTTTCTCTGCCTCCCATATGTTTCTGCAGAACTTCTGGAATTCTGATACTTCCATCTTCTTCTTGATAGTTTTCTATTATAGCTATAAGTATTCTTCCAATAGCAAAAAGTGTCGCGTCGTTCATGTGGACATACTCTGGCTTTCCTCCCTCAATCTTAACCTTAGTATTCAATCTTCTTGATTGGAAACTAGTCATTAAGTCTGCTGAATGAGTTTCTCTGTACTTATCTTGTCCTGGCATCCAAGTTTCAATATCAATCTGTCGATGATCAGGTGTTCCCATGTCTCCAGTACACACAGCAACCACTCGATATGGAAGCTTTAGTTTTCTCATAAGATATTCTTGAATAGCTACAAGAAAATCTTGTTCTGTTTTTGAATTTTCTGGAAGACAAAATGTTTCCATCTCCAACTTATCAAACTGGTGCATTCTTAGAATTCCGTTTGTATCTTTCCCGTATGTTCCAGCCTCTCTTCTGAAATTTGTTGAATATCCAATATATCTAACCGGCATTTTGTCATTAGAAATCACCTCATCCATATGGATAGGTCCAAGTGTGTGCTCTGCACTACCTGCAAGATATAAATCATCTTCTGTAATGTGGTACTTGTCTTCCTTAGGATCAAGTCTCGCCATTCTGTTATATACAGCTGGCTTTACCATTACTGGTGGTACAACTGGAATGAAAGGTTTTGTATCAACTTCCAAATCAGCTTCTTCAGCAATAACCTTCAGTATATCTTCGTTTGTAACTGTTTCCATTGCAAGCTGTATAAGTGCAAATTGCATTAAAGCTAAATCTCCTTTTATATAAGCAAATCTTGACCCTGAAACTTCTGCTGCTTTTTCTTTGTTGATCACATCAAGATATTCACCAATAACAAAATGTTCTTTCGGTGTAAAAGAAAAATTTGGTTTTTCTCCCCATTGTCTTACAACTTGGTTTGCTGATTCATCTGGTCCGATTGGAGTATCGGCTGATGGAATATTTGGAACCTTAAGCATTATCTTGATGAAGTCTTTGTCGACTACTGCAAATTCTTCTTCAAGTTTTGATCCTTCTTCTTTTAGCATCCTACCTTCTTCAATGTTCTGTTCTTTAGCTGCTTGGTTTCTCTTTGTGTTAACCTCATCCAACCTAATTCTTAGATCACTTCTTTTGTTATGTAACTCAAAAAGTCCATCGAGATTTATTTCGCCTTTAACCTTCTTATTTTCAATAGCTTTCTCAACTATTTCCCTATTTTCTTTGATAAATTTTATATCTAACATATTTCTTTTTTATAAAAATATCATAGCAGATATGTGAGAATTCGTCACATGGAGAAAAAAATATATCAATTAAATAAAGAGTTGTGGCCTCTAGGACTTCAAGAGATCCCTGAGCCACCAAAGCAGTTAAATATCATCGGGAGTCCTCCTCCAAAGGAGAATATTAATATATGTATAGTTGGTTCTAGAAAAAATACAGAATATGGAAAGAAAGTGTGCGAAGAGCTAATCAAAGGGCTAAAGGGATATCCCTTTAGTATAATTTCAGGATTAGCTCTTGGCATTGATGGAATAGCTCACCAAGCTGCAATAGATGCAGAACTTTACACAGCGGCAGTGATTGGATCGGGGTTAAACCAAATATATCCCAAAAGTCATATGAAATTAGCTGGGGACATCTTAAACTCTGGCGGTGCGATAATATCCGAATATGCTAATGATGACAAAGCCAGTAAATATACATTTCCTGAGAGAAACAGAATAATGGCAGGAATGTCACATGCTGTACTTGTAATAGAAGCAACTGACAGATCTGGGACTTTAATAACATCAAGATTAGCTACAGAATACAATAGAGATGTCTTGGCTGTTCCTGGACCTGTGGATAGCGATGGGAGCTTTGGACCGCATATGCTGATAAAGCTTGGAGCTGTACCGATTACAAGTTCGGAGGATATTTTGGAATACTTCTCCCCACCCAAACTTGCCAAAATTAAATATATATAGTATTAGTATCTACTAATGTCATACAAACTTTTAATAGTCGAGTCACCTGCAAAAGCAAAAACAATCGGTAAATACCTAAAGGGTCTTGGGGATTTTAAAGTTACTGCTTCTGTTGGACACATCCGTGACCTACCAAAGAGTAATAAAGAAGCTATCGATATCGAAGGTGGATTTATCCCTAAGTATGTAGTGTCTCCTGGAAAAGAAACTGTTGTTGCTGATATCAAAAAACTAGCAAAGGATGCTAGTGAAGTTCTACTCGCAACTGACCCCGACCGAGAAGGTGAAGCTATTGCTTGGCACATTGCTCAAGCAGTTAAACTGAAAAATCCAAAGAGGGTTGTTTTCAATGAGATTACCGAAGAAGCTGTACAAGATGCTATCAAGAACCCAAGAGAAGTTGATATGAACTTGAAAGAAGCTCAAGAAGCAAGAAGAGTTCTTGACCGACTTGTTGGATATGATCTTTCAGGATTAATCTGGAAGAAAGTTAGATATGGGCTTTCAGCCGGAAGAGTTCAATCTCCTGCACTTCGAATCATCATGGAAAGAGAAAGAGAGATCAGAGCTTTTGATTCAGTAAAATACTGGGTTATCACAGCAGACGTAAAGGGAAAGAAAAAATTCCTAACAATATGCGTAGAAGAACCTCACACACAAAAAGAAACTGACCAAATTATCAAAGTCGGTGAAAAAGCTCAGTGGAAAGTAAAAGACGTAAAAGAAACTAAGGTAAAGAGAAGTCCTAAGGCTCCTTTCATTACATCTACTCTTCAACAAACAGCCAGTACAAGATTAGGATTCTCTCCATCAAGAACTATGGTTCTTGCTCAAAAACTATATGAAGCCGGACATATTACATATATGAGAACAGACAGCACTACCCTATCTAAACAAGCTCAAGGACAGATAAAGAAAGTAGTTGGTAAAAGCTTCGGTGAGGAACTATACGAAGAAAGAACATACGGTAAGAAAAGTAAAAACGCTCAAGAAGCCCACGAAGCTGTTAGACCTTCAGATATCTCAAAACTAGCTGCTGGTACAACTGCAGAGCAAAAGAACCTCTACGCTCTAATTTGGGCACGTACAGTATCATCACAAATGGTAGACGCGCAAACTTTAAGAACCAAAATCCTGGTATCGGTAAACGATGGAGAAACTCCTGATTTTTCAGTGAACGGAGCTAGGGTTACATTCAATGGATGGTTAGTAGCCGATCCTGCCGCTAAAGGTGAAGACACTGAAGTACCTGAGGTAAAGGTAGACGAGATTCTTGGTTTGATAAAAATGTATCAAGAAGAAAAAGAAACTCAACCACCATCAAGATACACAGAAGCCGGACTAATTAAGGAACTAGAGAAAAGAGGTATCGGACGACCTTCTACATATGCTGCCATCATCAGAACCATCAATGACAGAGGGTACGTTCACAAAGAAGGAAAAACTCTAATTCCTACAGATACCGGAGATGTTGTTTCCTCTTTCGTAGAGGAACATTTTGAAAAATATATTAGTGACACTTTCACAGCTGAAATGGAAGGTGAGCTTGATGATATAGCAAACGGAAAAAGAGAGTATATAAAAACTTTGAAAGATTTCTACGGGCCATTTAAAAAAGAAGTAGATTCAAAAGAAGATCTAGCCAAGATCACTACTATGGGTAAAGCTGATCCAAAGCATGAGTGTCCTAAGTGTAAGAGTAAGATGGATATAAAACTTGGACGAGGAGGTAAATTCCTTTCTTGTGAAAAGTACCCTGATTGTGACGGAGCACTAACAATCGAAGGAGAAATTTTGAAACCTGAAAAACCTATCGGAAACCATCCTGAAACAGAAGAAGAGATTTTTGTATACATTGGTCAGTACGGTCCATACGTTCAACTCGGAAAGAAAAGTAAAAAAAATCCTAAGCCAAAGAGAGCTCCTTTACCTAAAGACAAAGAACCTGGAGATGTAACACTAAAAGATGCTGTTAAGTATCTAACACTTCCAAGAAAACTTGGGGAACACCCCGAAACAGAAAAAACTGTCACTGCATCAATCGGAAGATTTGGTCCATACATTGTTCATGACAAAGACTTTAGATCTTTGAAAGAAGATGATGTCTACACAATCAAGTTACCTAGGGCTCTTGAGATTCTAGCTCAACCTAAGGTGAGGAGAGGTAGGAAGAAGGCTAAGTAATATAAAATATATAGGAATGTTTATATCCAAAACAATCCTTTATTTAAGCTATATTTTTACCATAAGCTACGTGCAGATTGTTTGCTTGGTACATACCAACATGATAGTATGTTTCTATACTACTGTTGTGGTTCCGAGAAAGCCCGCCTTGTGCGGGCTTTCGTTTTATATAGAAAAGTTTGAAAGTGAAAAACTCTCTTCTTCCTCTTCCGTTGAATCATCAATGAGTGCTTCAGGGTTTTCTGAAGGAGCTTGAGGTACTTCATCTGCTGCAGATTCAGGTACTCCGGGTACGCCATCAATCTTTCCGTTTCTAATGAAAGAAAGTATCTTTCTTAAATCATCATCACTGAAGTAATCAATCTGAATCTTCCCTCCTTTGTCTTTAGGTTCGATATGAACTCTTGTACCAAGAGTGTCCCCTACTTCTTGCTCAAGTTCCACGATCTCTGGATCAAACATCCTGTCTTTCTTTCTTACCTTGTCATATGCAATCTTTCTTGAAATCCTTTCTGCTTCTCTAACTGTCATTTTCTTTAACATGATTTCTTTGAACAAAGTAACTTGTTCTTCTGGTCTATCACAAAGCATTAGTAGTGGTCGCGTGTGACCTTCTGAAATCTTTCTTTCACCGAGCGCAGCTAACATCTCTTCTGGGAGTGCTAGAAGTCTAATAGTATTTGAAACATATTCTCTACTTCTTCCAACCTTTTTTCCAATATCAGCGTGCTTTATATTAAACTCCTTAGCCAACTGTTGAAATGATCTAGCCCTATCAACAGGATTTAGATCTTCTCTCTGAAGGTTTTCAATAATAGCTAGCTCAAGTTTTACCCTATCAGACTCATCCTTTGATCGTATCAAAGCTGGTACTTCCTTTAACCCTGCAATCTTTGAAGCCCTTAATCGTCTTTCTCCAGCGATCAATTCATATTCTGTTGCTAAACCGCCTTCGGGTGTCTGAACTTCTTTTCTGGTGACAACAAGAGGTTGAAGAATCCCATACATACGAATAGATTCTGCTAGTTCATTTAGCTTCCCTTCATCAAACTCACGTCTAGGTTGGAAAGGATTGGGTTTTACCTTGCCTACTTCGATGAAAAATACTGCGTTGTTTTGAAATTGTGAATTCTCCATATATTTATGGATACATATTAACACAATTGATTTGTAGGTAAAAATTGCTTAGACTATTGATTAAATGCTGGAGTGGTGGAATTGGTATACACGCACGACTCAAAATCGTGTGCCGCAAGGCATGAGGGTTCAACTCCCTCCTCCAGCACATATGAAACCAAAAGTTATTGTAGTCCTCGGACAAACTGCTACAGGGAAAAGTGATATAGCAGTAGATCTCGCCAAACAGTTCAATGGCGAGGTTGTTTCTGCTGACTCAAGACAAGTATACAAAGGACTTGATGTCGGATCTGGAAAAATAACAAAAAAAGAGATGCGAGGGATAAAGCATCATCTTCTCGATGTGGTCTCGCCAAAAACCAAGTTCTCCGTGGCGAGTTTCAAAAAGAAAGCTGAGAAATCTATAAAAGAAATAATAGAGAAAGGTAAAGTACCTATAGTCGCTGGTGGTACTGCCTTCTACATTGATGCTCTGATAGATGGAATAGTTTTGCCTGAGGTAAAACCAAATTTAAAACTTAGAAAAGAATTAGAGGAAAAAACTCTAGAACAATTAGGAGATCTTTTAAAAAAGTTAGATAAAGATAGATTTGAAAATATCGATGTAAACAATCCACATAGATTGATACGTGCAATTGAAATTGCAAAGGAACTTGGAAGTGTTCCAAAGGTAAAAAAAGATGAAAAATATGACTCTCTAAAGATTGGTCTTAAATGGGACGACAAAACTCTAAAAGAAAGAATCCACCAAAGACTCCTGAAAAGACTGAGTAAGATGATCACTGAAGGAAAGGAACTTCACAAAGGAGGACTGTCTTGGAAAAGGATGGAGTCTTTTGGTTTGGAATATAAGTACATGGCTCTATACCTACAAAAGAAAGTATCTAAAGGAGAAATGATGGAAGGAATAGAAACTGAGAGTTGGCAGTTCGCAAAAAGACAAAATACTTGGTTTAAGAAAGACGAAAATATTAAATGGTTTAAACCAACTGAAATCAAAAAGATTAAAAAGTTAGTTTATAATATTTTAGAAACTGATATAATATAAATTATAAAAATTAATATTATATTATGAAAAATAAAAAGAAAATTTTAAGCATAGTTGTAGTAGTTATATTAGTAATGTTTGTTGGTGCATATGCAATAAGCTTAGATAAAATTAGTGACAGATCTTCTTTACCCGGCGCTGTAGGTTATGGTTACGGTTACGACGATGATTTTAGGGGGGGACGTACAGGATCGAGAGTAGATGAATTATACGAACTACAGGAACGCGAGAAACGCGAGAAGCTACCAACTGTTGGAGTTTGTATCGACGATGGTTCCTTTGAAATAAATATTTTTGGTTTTACCATATTCCAAAAAAAGATTTGGGGTAAATGTGATCCTGTAGAATTTGATCCAAATGTAAAGATAGTACCTGCTAAAGTCGTTAGATAGGACTTCTTATTGTTTTGAATATGAATTTAGTAAAAATAAAACACTCAATAACTATTTTTAGTTTGAGTGTTTTACTTTTACTAACAATTAGTTATATCAATAGAACGCCTGAAAACATACCACCAATACCAGAACTTAACTGTTTGAGTTATGATCCAATGCCTGGTAATACTGATAAGAGACAATTTGAAAAAATTGATAAAGAGCAAATAAATAAAGATCTGGGAGTTTTAAGTGAGTACACAAATTGTGTACGTCTATACACAGTGGGGCGTGGATTATCATATGTATACGAATACGCAAAGCACCACAAAATTGATGTAATAATGGGTATAAATATATCTGGAAACGAAGAGAGGGACATAGAAGAAATATCACTTGCCACTTCTATATTAGGTAAAGGATATAAACCTAAACTTATAGTAGTTGGAAATGAAACCTTAACTTTCAATGTCGTTTCTCTTGAATATTTAACACTCAATATAAACAAAGTACAGCAAACAACATCCGTACCTGTTACAACCGCAGAATTACCACGTATTTGGCGCAATATCCCAGAACTAGCGTCTCACGTCGATTACATTGGTTTACACCTATTACCCTATTGGTATGGATTAGATATTGATAAGGGTCTAGAAAAAATAAAAGAGGAATATACAGAATTTTCTATAGAGTTTAATAAGCCTGTATATGTTTTAGAAACTGGATGGCCCACTCTCGGACCATCCAGACACAACGCTAAACCTTCGCTTAGAAATCAAAGATTATTTATTAATAACTTTGTAAACTACGCCAATAATGAATCCATTTCATACAACATTATTGAACTGTATGACCAGCGTTGGAAAGTTCATAGCACAGAAGGCAGAGTCGGAGCGCACTGGGGCATTTTAACCGAAACACTAGAAGATAAAGAAAGTAGTCAAAAAGACGAGAAAATTAATCTACTTCTATTTGTTTTAATATTATATATATTAACTCTCTTTTTTGTTGGTATACGAAATTTCTTCAGACACGACATATTAATTCACACGGTACTAGTAATACTATCTTTATCTATAGGAGTTGTTTTCAGTTCTATTAAATCTGAATTTCTATTAACATCTCCAATAGTAACTTTAGTGTTTTTTCCTAGTCTTACTATTGTCATTATGACTACTCTCTACTATATTCGAGGGTTTACTTTACTTAATTTAAAAGAAAAAAATCATAAGCATAAACATAAAAATACCAATCAACTCGTATCAATACATATTCCATGTCGAGATGAAACTCCCAAACAAGTTATTGATGCAGTAAAATCATGTATGGACCTAGACTATAAGAACATAGAAGTAATTATCATTGACAATAATAGTACAAACCCGAAAAACTGGAAACCGGTAGAAAAGTTTGTTAAAAGAACATCTGATAGTAGAATATTCTTTTACCAAGTATCTAAACTATCAGGCTACAAAGCAGGAGCACTAAATTACGCCTTATCAAAAACAAATCCGAAAGCAAAATATATAGCCGTAATTGATTCTGATTATATTGTGAAAAAAGAATGGATTTCAGATTCACTAAATTTAATCGGGGGTAAAATTAAAGCTGTACAGGCACCACAACACTATCGTTGTATAACTAATAATTTTATTGAAAGAGCTGCATCTTTAGAACAAGATATTTTTGCAGCCACTGAAATGAGAATCAGGGGTGACAAGAGTATTAATGCAACAATTCTGCATGGGACAATGTGCGTAATTGATAAACAAGCACTAGATGACTTAGGTGGCTGGAATAAATCTACTATATGTGAAGATACTGAGCTTGGTTTACGATTATTAAAATCTGGTTGGGATATACTTTTTATACCAAAACCTCTAGGTTCAGGAATAGCACCGCAAACACTATCATCTCTAATGAAACAAAGGATGAGATGGGTTGTAGGTGCTGTTGAAATATTAAAAATTCATAAATGGTTATTATTTAATAACCTGAAATCTTTGAAATTAACACAAAGATACTATTTTATTGGAGGATGGCTATTCTGGTTAAGTCATATCTTTTATCCAATTTTTATTATTGGATCTCTTGCAGGAACATACCTAATCATAGTCGATAGTAGATATTTTCCTCCAGGGACTCTCTATTTATCAGCATCAATTTTTATGATCGTTTTCGTACTTTTTGCTATTTTTATCAAAAAAAGAGAATTAAATTATTCAATATTGGACGGAGTAATACTAATGATTATTTCAATTTCAATGACCCCTATTATAAGTTTATCTATCGTTAAAGGACTACTATTTAGTAAATCAAAATTTGTAGTTACAAAAAAAATAACTTCAAGCAGTAATTCACCAGAGATTCTAGTCTTTAGTCTTTTCTTTATTTCACTTGCTGGAGTACAGATATATTTTCTGTTGGAAAAATATGGGTTACTTGATCTAAAAATAATATTAATTGTATTATCTACCATAATCCTATATATGCCTTTTCTATCAATAATTGGCATATGCTTTTATGAAAGATTAAAAAGTTAGTTTCTACTTTTTTGAAATAGGTTAAAATATACTTATGAAAAAGTATTTATTTATTATCCTTGCCCTTTTACCTATAACATCAAGTGCTCATGTTAGATATCTAGTTGAAAAAGATGTTGTAGAGCAAAACAGTGGCGTAGACAATATGTTTCTTTTGCAACCTCTCACAGAACCACTCAATCTATTTTTAATGTTTATAACAATAGCAGCTGCTCTTGGTGCACTGTACCTATCAAAAAAATTAACTTTCATCAAAAAAAAGATTGGTCTAATTTGCAAAAGAGCTAATGGTTACAAGATATTCATTCCTTGGATCTTGAGATTATCAGCTGGAATAGCCTTGATAGGGTCTGGAGTTTCAAACTCTTTGGTATCTCCCGTGGTCAGTGTCCACGGTGGTTTAGCTACACTTGAAATACTTTTAGGTTTTCTTTTAATGGCGGGATTTCTTGTAGTGCCAACTGCGATGGTTTCTATCTTCCTATACATTCTAGCTTTTCAAACAGATTGGTATGTTTTAGGTAATCTAGATTTTCTAGCCGTCGTCTTTGCCCTACTACTAGTAGACAACGAAAGACCTGGAATTGATGACCTGTTAGGAATTCCTCATTTCTCTCCGTTTAATAAATTTAAAAAACTTGCACCGTTTGTGCTTAGAGTTGGTATCGGAGGAGCTATGATGTTTCTAGCTGTTTATGAAAAGTTCCTGAACCCACACATATCAGAAATAATAGTTCGTAACTTTGGATTAATGGATATAGTTCCTCTAGACCCTTCTATATGGGTACTATCAGCTGGAATAATTGAGTTTGCAATTGGTGCAGCATTACTTGTTGGATACAGAACAAGATTAATGAGTACTATAGCATTCGCTGTTCTTAGTCTTTCATTCTTCCATTTTGGAGAAGATGTATCTTCACACATAACTCTGTTTGGGATACTAGCTATCCTATTTATTACCCAGGGTGGTAAATGGAGTATGGACGAGAAGTGTGGTTAAAGGCGGGCCTACTAGGACTTGAACCTAGAACGTCGGTTTTGGAAACCGAAATTTTACCAATTAAACTATGGGCCCTTGAACTGAGAATAGTATATCAAAAAAAGCTATTTTTCATAGCTTTTTTTGATATCAAGTTAAGAAATATCCTATTTCTTAACTTCTTTAAAGATAACCCTTTTCCTTGCTACTTTACTATATTTCTTAAGTTCAAGCTTTCGCTCTACACCTTTCTTATTTTTTCTAACATAAAGAGTTTCTTT
>JBLINH010000009.1:0-29058 GCA_047639165.1 Minisyncoccia bacterium
GCTGTCATTAAGAACTTAACTTCACCATTCTGACGGAAAGCTTTAACTTTTTTAATGAAGTCTTCCTTACAGAGTGATATGAATGTCTTGGGGAGAACAGCTCCCCTAAGATCAGCTCCTCTAAGATTAACTCCCGTAAGATAAGCTCCTTGAAGATTAGCTTTTCGAAGATTAGCTCCTTGAAGATTAGTTTTTCGAAGATAAGCTCCCGTAAGATTAGCTCTTACAATATTAGCTCTTCTAAGATCAGATCTCGTAAGATTAGCTCCTTGAAGATTAGTTTTTCGAAGATAAGCTCCCGTAAGATAAGCTCCCGTAAGATTAGCTCCTCTAAGATTAGCTCCTCTAAGATTAGCTCCCGTAAGATCAGATCCTTGAAGATCAGCTCCTGTAAGGTCAGCTCCTCTAAGATTAGCTTTTCGAAGATAAGCACCTTCAAATTCCAGTAGTACTTCACCGTATATGTTTTTTATTTTCAAAATATATAATTCCTTTCTTCCGAGACAATACCACTAGAGGTATGTAACGTCAATGATTCTACCAATAATACGTTAAAGTAACGTACACAAAAAAACCAGCTTTTCAGCTGGTTTTCTTTAGATCTTCACAATCTTTACTTTGTTAAAAGGTTGTCTGTGGCCCTGTTTTTTAAAGTATCGTGACTTTGATTTGTAGTGGATAACTAGAATTTTCTTTGCTCTTCCAGTCTCGATAAACTCTCCTTCTACTTTAGCTCCTTCAATCATAGGAGTTCCAGCTTTTAGTTTTTCACCGTCATCGATAAGTAGTACATTATCAAAAGTAACTTTGTCCCCTTCCTTATTATCACCAGGAAGCTTTTCAATAGTTATATAATCCCCTTCAGAAACCTTGTATTGCTTTCCTCCAGTTAGGATTACTGCGTATTTGTCTGTTTTTGTGTCTGTAGACATGATTGGGATATATTACCGTATTTTAGAGATTTTGCAAGTGATATTTGACATTATATCTGCACACAGCTATATTACAGGGGAGGTTGATCTTTCTTTGTCCTCGGTTTGTGTTGACCCCTGTTCGCTTGCGAACAGGGGTCTTTCTTATTCCTCAAAGTCTGGCTTATCAAGCAAAGGTGTATCTATATCCATAGATGACCCTGTTATTCTCATGATATCTTTATCAATCTTTTTAAACTCCTTACCAGACTGGTTGTAATGATTAGATACAGTACCTAACGTCCTCCCTATCTTGTTGTGGTACTCCTCATAGCTCTTTAAGTGCTTTTGTAGTTCACCTACAGACTTTCTGATTTCTTGAGCAGATTCCTCAATTTTGAAGGCTTTGAAACCATATAGAACTGACTGAAGATATGCTGCAAAGGTAGTTGGAGATACAATAATGACTTTCTTATCATTGTAAGCATAGTCGATGAGACTTCTTGAATTTACTTTAACTGTTCCAATCTCATTTACAAGAAGATCGTAATATATTCCTTCGGCTGGAATGAACATGAAAGCGAATGGGAGTGTTCCTTCATTTGTCTTTATATACTTACTTGTCTCATCGATTCTTTTCTTTAAATCATTTCTAAACTCTTTTTCTAATACTGCCTTTCTTTCAGCATCATCTTCCTGAGTGATCCTGTTGTAGTTATCAAGTGAGAACTTAGCATCTATTGGGATGATTCCCTCTTTAGTCATGATTACAGCATCAACTGTTTCCCCACTATTAAACTGGTACTGCATTTTGTAAGTTGTAGGGTCTAATATATTTGAAAGTATTAGTTCCAGGTTTGTCTCACCTAAAGTTCCTCTCTGTTTCTGATGCTTTAAAACTTTCTCTAAACTATGGAGTTGCTCAGCAATACCAAATACTTGTTTTGAACTCTCATTAGCTTCTGTCATTTTCTTTGTTACGTTCACCAAGTGCTCGGTAACATTTTGATTTATATCCTGTATTAGTTTCTGTGACTTATTGAACTGATCACTAACAGACTCATTCATGAACCTATTGGATTCTCCTATCTTGGCGTCCATTGTTCTGTTCAACTCCCCCATCTGCTTAAGGAGTAAATCATTTCCTCTATCATCTTTCTTTCCACCCATTCGCCAGATCATAACAAACAACCCGATGTTTAAAAGAAGTAGGATAAATACAAGGAATACGAGGAATGTTTCATTCATGGAAATAGTATACCAGTTTCTTCAAATCATGCTAAAATATCGATATATGACACTACAACAACAAATTAGAGAGGATATTAAAGGAGCTATGAAAGCAAAAGACGCCACTCGACTTACCGTACTTCGTGGTCTTCTATCTGCTTTCACAAATGAGCTGGTAGCGAATGGAAAAACTCCACAAGACGAACTACCTGACCAAGAAGTTCTAGCTGTTATCAAAAGAGGTTCAAAGCAAAGAAAAGATGCAATAGACCAGTTTACTAAAGGAGGTAGGACTGATCTTGTAGAGAATGAAGAGAAAGAATTAAATATTCTTGAAGAATTCCTTCCACAAATGATCTCAAAGGAAGAAATACAAAAAGTGGTAGATGCAAAGAAAGAAGAGCTGGGTATTACCGACAAATCAGGTATGGGGCAACTAATTGGAGCTGTAATGAAAGAGCTTGCCGGAACTGCTGACGGATGTGAGGTGAAAGATGTTGTAGAGAGTTCCCTATAGCTTACAACTGTACACAAGGTGGTATAATACATCTTGAACCAGAAAGGAGTCTTTTTGAAAAAAATCACAGAATCGCTAATCAATAATCTTGCGAACAAAACTGCCTGGAAAATGAGGAAAGATAAAATACATGTTTCCATTGCGGTGAACAAAGTATTTTCGAAAGAAAATCTCATATACGAACCAACTCTAAAAAAGATGGTTTTAATAGAGCTCGGAAAGCGGGGTGGCACCACCAAAAAGAAAACTGTAGCTTCATAGAAAGAATGGGCCAAGTGCATTGCACTATGGCCCATTTTCTTGTATTCTTTTTCTACATACGGCCCTATCGTCTAACGGTTAGGACATCAGGTTCTCAATCTGGTAATCAGAGTTCGATTCTCTGTAGGGTCACCAAAGAGAGCGCTAGTGTGAGCGCTCGAGTGGGGTCGAAAGACCTCAAGTAAAAACACACCTTTGATTAGGTGTGTTTTTGTTATAATAGCTCTATGAAGCTATCTAAGACAAACTACATTACTTACCTAGATTGCAAGAAGAATGCTTGGTTGAAAATTCACAAGCCTGACATTTATCATAAGTATCCACTCTCATCATTCGAACTTAATATTATCGAAACAGGTAACGAGATTGATGTAATCGCCCGTGACCTCTTTCCTGGAGGAACCGTTGTGGAACATCGTGAAGATGATGAGCTTACACGATCACTTATGGATCAGAAAACCCCTGTGATATACCAGCCTGTATTTATTTCTGATAAATACATTACTGCATGTGATATTTTTGTATTGAACGATGATTCAGGTCTCTATGATCTGTATGAGGTAAAATCATCAAGTGCTTCGTCTGAATCTGAGAGTAGTAAACGAAAAACAAAAGACTACGTAGTGATATGACGGTTAAAACAATACATGCACTTGATAGATTCTGTGGTGAAAACAATATAGTTCACTATCTGATTGATCCAGGGAAACCTACACAAAATGGAACCGTAGAGAGAAATCACGGAGAAGATCAAAGGAAGTTCTATGAACGAAACCTTTTTAGATCAGTGAGTGACTTAAAGAAAAAGATTGTTGTGTGGAATGAATATTACAACAACTTAGAACACTGTGGGCTTAATGGAAAAACTCCTAATGATATGGTAGAGTTTAGAGAAGTAGAAGGGTCAAATGTCCGTACCTAGGACAGGTTAAGGTTGACTTTTTGTATATCTGTGATACAATACTGCTAACTAAAGTTCTTTGAATTAGCTCGGCACAACGCTGAGTAGATTGAGAATCAACTAACAATACCATGTACAAATTCACCACAGTATACAGTGTTTCAAAATCTCTCGATGAATCTGGTCACAAATTTAGATTTCTTGGATATTTTACAGATAAAGCTTCGGCAGTTGAATTAGGGAAAGGTAAGGGAGTAATGAGTTTCGATGCTGAACCGGAAGATCACCACGTATTAAGGATAACCGAGGGTGATGAAGTGGTCTACTTCGACTCTGGATCAATGACCAGCCACCAGCCTATAGAAGTTCACGAAGATATGCAGAGTTACATTGATAGCAAGGTTGGAGCTCTAAAAAAAACTCTTTAACGAATTTTAGTCGGTTCAGGCACAACCACTCGGGAAATGAGTATAACTTCCAACCTTACACAAAGTCTGTGTAAGGTTTCTTTTTTTATACAACTACCTTACTCAACTCTTTTACACTAAAACCAACGCTCTCTGAGTAACCCAAAAGTTCGGAAAGCCACCCCTTGGGGTCACAATTTAGAGCGCAGTGTATGGGAAGTATAAAATAATGAGTACAGAAAAATTAAAAATAAACTTAAATAATTTCTCTTTTATTGAAAGAGAGTGCAGTAAAAACAACAAGACTAAGACGAATAGATGTCTTAGAGATTTTTTGTACTATGCTCTTCACTTTTACTATCCTAAAAAATTTAATAACGAAGAACTTAACGCTGAGAAAATAGAAGATCAAAGACTTTTTGGATTTAAAATAAAAGAAGGATTTCCGTTTGGAGGTGGTCAATATTCAAAAATTACCCCCTTTCTTAATGAAAATAATCTTTACTTAGAGGTAAATAATAAAAAAATTAGAAATTTGTGGGATTTTATCCTAGCGTTCTTTTTTAAGAATTTATCATATAAAAAATTAATCATTTTTATTAACAAAAATATAGAGAATAATATTCCTATTGGAATTGATGTTCCTGCAGGTCTTGTAATGGATCACGTAATGTTTGTATATAAAATAGATGAAAAAGGCATTTATTTAATTGACTCTCATAAAGCTCCTAATATTCCATATACTAATATTTCTAACGAGTCAGGTAAATTTGTAATGTTTATGAACTTTAAGGATTTAAAAAGAATCTGGAACTGGCGTGGTCTAGTTTGGGTAGTAAAAAAAAGTTCATAATTTCTCTTATTGATACATAATAATCACGAGACTCTTATACTGTTCTATTACCAATGAGGTAAATACTTTAATATTAAATGTAGTGAGATAAGGCTCAAACACTTCCCTCTCCAAAAACATTTTTATACAACAAAAGTTTTGCTATACTTACTTAAACAACTTTGCAGATTTTTAAAATAATAAAAACAATATGGCAAAAGGACAAAATAAAAGGAAAGAAAAAAAGAAACCAAAAAAAGTGAAAGTGAAGAAATAGTTTATGTGGTCACAGGATCTGGTATCTTTATTCCAAGATAAAGCGGAAGATTAAGTATAATCGGTGATATTATTTAAAAACTGATCCTAACCCCTTTTAAAACTCCCCACAAGCTACCAGCTTGTGGGGAGTTTAATCATTTACACCCTACCCTCTCTTCAATGAATCTCTAATTTCTCTAAGCAATTCTTCCTTCTTATCAACCTTAGGTGGTTCTGTTGGTGACTCTTCTTCTTTCTTTGAAAGATTACTCACGTACCGAACAACCATAAAGATTGCAAACGCAATGATAACAAAATCAAGAATAGAAGTAATGAAACTACCGTAGTTCAAAGTAACCGCTACAGCTTCAGCTGTAGCCTGTTTCAGAACAATAACTTTGTTACTAAAGTCTACTCCCCCTGTCAAAAGCCCTATAACTGGTGTAATCAAATCTGACACTAAGGAACTAACAACTTTCCCAAATGCAGCACCAATTACAACACCTACGGCAAGATCTACAGCATTACCTTTTATGGCAAATGCCTTAAATTCGTCTAACATTTTCATATTTAATAATGATATTTAATAATATATAAAGTATACATTAGATGCTTTTGTAGTACATCAAAAGCAAGAACCCCCACAGAACAACTGTTCTGTGGGGGTTATACTCTAAATAGCAACGGCTATTTCAGAGTTAAACCTTATCTTTGCGATAAGATCGCAAAGGAGTTTTCTTTCATATCGCATAACACTATATGGATCTATTCCGCAGGTTGTATGAAGCCAACGAAATGTTATCTCTGTACACACTGCCTGAAAAGAGGAAGTGCTGGGAATGATACCTTCATCATCCATGACTTTTCTTTTGCTATACACTCCTGTTCGAATATCTTCTCTGAGAACCTTTCTGATAATCATGTTTAGGTCTCTTGATTCAAGGACATTAGTTTCAATACCAGTAATCTTAAAGTATCTTTCTAAAAACTTCAAAGCTGTTTTCCTGTGTATTATGACATTCCTTTCAAACTTCTCATTCATAGGTTTTATGTGGTTTACTTTCTATTTATGAAGATACATAAAAACTACTTTTTTTGCAAATAGTGACTAAACTCCTTTGTAATACATCTTCATCTTCTTCAACCCATATAAGAGCACTGTAAATGTAAAAACTAGTACCCCTATCTGATACCCTATCGGCATACCAGCCGCATATGCAAATACGAAAGCAAAAGGTGTCACACCAATCAAAGTGGTAATGAAATACATTCGGTATGAAATCTTTGTAAACAAACCTAAAGCATAACTAAGTAGATCAACTGGCATTGTGACTCTCAAACCAATCAATATCCAAAACATATTTCTTTTTGGAATATGTAACTCAACTTTTTCAATCTTTTCAAGGTTTACAAACTTTGATACCAAAGGACGTCCATACTCTCTGGCTATGTAATATGCAATTAGTCCACCAATGGTCCAACCAATGATGCTGAGAAGAGCTCCTACAGTAACTCCCCAAAGAGATACTGCTAATGGGAGAAGTGGGAGTGTATTTACAGGAGCAACTACAGTAGAGACGATCGTAGCAAGAACATATACAAGAAGGCCGTAATTACCATAATTACTGACCATCATTTGCAACTCATCTTTGTATGTACTTGAAAGTATAGAAACAGCTATGAAGAGGATAACGATCGCAGATATTCCTACTATCTCTTTGATCTTCATATTAAAATTATACCAAATTCTTAATTATCCATCCAATATCCTCCTTGCCTAATCAATTTCTCTTTAGCTTGATCTTTGTTCATCATGAGTTCTTTTGTAACCTTCTCTAGCCTTATTCCCTGTGATCCTTTTATCAGAATGACTGATCCCTCATGTAGATTCTCTTTAACGTCTTTAGCTACATCATCAAATGTTTTGTAATAGTGTATTGAATTCTCGTCCATACCGTTATCATACGCAGACTGCGCAATGTCTTGTGATCGTAATCCTACAGAATACAAACTAGATACACGAATATCTGTTACTTTCTTTCCAACCTTCTTATGCTCCCTACTTGAGTATGTCCCAATCTCAAGCATGTCTCCCAAGATGGCAATCTTTGGATACTGAGTTTCAATCTTTCCTAACACATCAAGTGCCATATCGACAGACGCAGGTGATGAATTATATGTATCATCAATTAGGAGTGTATTCTTTACACCTTCAATTAGATTCATTCTTCCTTTTGGTGGTCGATGTTGCGCCAAAGCTTTTGTCATATCAAGTAGTGGTATTTGTTGTGATATTCCAACAGCGAGAGCCGCTACCACTGGGTATATGTGTTGTGGGCCCAAAACTCCAGGAATTGAAACTGGAATCGTATTGCCATCATAGTTTACCTTGAATGACATACCAGTAGCTGTCCTAAAGTCATTAACTCTTTCATAGATAATTGAGTCATTTGAGAAATAAACATTTGCTTCACTGTTTGATCCGTATGTATATACTAAATGATTTCTTCTATCTCCAATCTTCATAACCTGTTCATCATCAGCGTTTAATATCAAAACTCCATCAGGTTTCATATATTTTAAAATCTTCTTTTTTTCTTCGATTACCTGCTTTGGTGTTTCGAAGTATTCAACGTGAGCTGGTGTCTTTGGGAAAGCAGTAAGGACAACAATATCTGGTGATAGCCACTTACCAATATTATCCATGTCTCCCGGTCTATCAACTCCCACCTCAAGCACTAGCCACTTTGGATATCTTTTTTTAAACAAAACTAAAGCTCCAAGGAATATATTTCTTAACCATAGGAAAAGATTGTTCCAGCCAGTATCAAGACCAAGAACTGTCAGTGGTGTTCCAACCTCACTATTAAAACTCTTTTGATTTTTTCGTATTCTAAAGTTAGCGCTTAAAGATGTATAGATGGCATCTTTAGTTGTAGTCTTACCAACACTACCAACCACCACAATAACCTTAGGCTTAAATTTCCTAAGAACTAACTTAGCTTCGTAAGTTATAATAGCGACTATGATTTTTTTTAATATCTTCTTCATTTTTATTTATTCTACCATTATCTGTCCGGTGGGATCTCGTAATAGTTAATTAGGAACTTTGTTATGTTCATAAACGGGTCAGTAAGGGTTTGCGATGCATACAGAGCACCTTGAGGCTCTATGGTGTATAGAAACACTATAAACTTGGGATCATAAGATGGAAAATATCCAAAGAATGAGTGTAAGAATCGACTCTCATAGTACCCTCCACCATCAAGATTTGCAATCTGAGCTGTTCCTGTCTTTGCTGCTACAGAATGATGTGTAAGAGATACTTCACCATCAACTAAAGCATCATCTACAGCTGCTGTTAGCATTCTTGATATTGTTTCTGATGTTTCTTCTGAGAAGATTCTCTCATGATCATTCTGGACAATTTCTTTTGAAAATCCCATATCATAATCTATTTCTTTAACCACATGAGGATTAACTAGGACCCCACCATTACCAAGTGTCGCTAGTGCTCTTGTTATCGCGATAGGACTCATGGCGATTCCTTGTCCGAATGAAGCAGTAGCGTGTTCAATATCTCTTGGACTATCTAGGTTATCAATTAGAGGTGCTGCTTCATTTGGAAGATCCACTCCTGTTTCTTCACCTACCAATCTCTTCATATAGTCTGAGAACTTTTCATTTCCTACTCTTCCAACTACAAAGGCTACACCGGTGTTTAATGACTTATTTAAAACTGTTTGCATATCCACAACACCACGTGCTTCTTTATCGTAGTTATAGAAAGTCTCTGTGTTCACAGTCACACTTCCCTTATCGTCATATGTTGTATCTGGTGTTATTGAGTCAGTATCAAGACCTATGGCCATTGTAAGGGGTTTTACAATACTACCCATCTCGTAAACACTCTCAACAAGAGGATTACTGAAATCAGAAACATCCTCAACTTCACTGAAGTCGTTTAAGTTAAAGGTTGGTGCCACAGCCATAGCCCTAATTTCTCCTGTTTTTGGATCCATAACAATCACACCAGTTCTTTTTGAAGACCAATCTTCTTGAACATTACTAACCTCTTTCTCAATGAAAGTTTGAACTGTCGGCTCTATGGTTGTAACAAGTGATCCTTCTGAGTTTCTTCCCTTTATCGAATCCCCTATGTTTGAAAATAGTTCAACAAAAAAGTTTGCATAAACAGATCCTTTATTCCTTTCCAGAATATCGTTATAGTATCTTTCAAGTCCATACTGTCCCCTATATTCATCACCCCGATATGACATGAATCCTAAAACATGTGATGCTAGAGATTTACCTGGATAGAATCTCCATTTGTTTTTGTATAGTGATACACCATCAATTTCTAACTCTTCTATTCTGTCTTTCTGATCTACAGTTAATTGTGTGGCTATTTCTTCATATGGATCTTCAGTCTTTGATGCTCTTCCAATGAAGGTTTCTTTATCGATCTCTATAATCTCATTTAACTTATCATATGCCCCATATGCATCAGTTAAAATACTTGGGTTGATTGCTAGAATATATCCAATACTTAATGTAGCAGCATCGATCCTATCACCATCTTTCGTTTCGAATATGACACTTCCCCTATCAAAAGAAGTTGTACTTGGTTTATAGTATTGTCTATCTGCTTTGTCTGAAAAAACATCACCGTTAATTATTTGAACAAAATATAGTTTTGTAATAATAACAAGAACAGCCAGAATTATGGCTGCCAGGATGATAAATATTCTTCCTCTTTTTAGACTATAGTTCATACAACGTAACTCTTGAATTAGAATCACGTTCTACAAAGACTAACGGTTCTATCTCAGTAAATCCCATTGAATTAGCGTACTCCATAGTTATATTTCGTGTCTTATCGATAAACTGAAGTTCTAGAGCTGATATAGATGACTTTATTTCTATAATAGACTCCTGCACGTGTTGTCTCTCTGCGGCATTAAAAATGGCAGCATTTACAAAATATATATAAAGGAACATTGAAAGAACTATTGAGATTATCAATCCCCAGAAGATGCGTGTGTATGAAAATGGTAGTGTTTTTGTATGCATTATTGTTTTTTCTCGAATATTCGAAGTTTAGCGCTTCTGGATCTTGGATTAATACTTAGTTCTTCATCTGACGGAGTAATCGGTCTTTTGGTAATGATTTCTCCGATTTCTTCTTCTTTCAATCTTCTAAATAATCTCTTTACTATTCGATCTTCAATACTATGGAATGAAATGACTGCGATTCTTTTACCTGGCGCAAGATAATCAATTGTCTTTATTAGAGACTCTTCAAGATTAGCTATCTCTCCATTAACTGCGATACGTAGAGCTTGAAAAGTTTTTGTAGCAGGGTGGATTCTTCCTTTTAAGTAGAATTTTGGAACAGAATGATTTACAATATTTACCAACTGAGTAGTTGTTTCAATCTTTTCTTCTTCCCTAGTTAGAACTATCGCTTCTGCAATTCTTCGACTGAACTTTTCTTCTCCAAACCCTTCAAGGATTGCTTCAATATCTTCTTTGTCCCAAGTGTTTAGAATTTTCTCTGCCGTCACAGTATCTTTTCCTGGCTGACTCTCGAAAGTCATAAGGAGAGGTTCTTCTCTTTGAAAAGAGAACCCTCTACCAGATTCTTCCAATTGATTGGAACTTATACCAAGGTCAAACATAGCTCCATCAATTGTTTCAATATTGTGAGTCTCTAGAACTTCATCTAATTTATGATGATATGACTTTTCTAGAATTAACTTACAGTTAAGTCCGTTCAGTCTGTCTCGTGATCTTTCAATTGCCTGACTATCAGCATCAATTCCGATGATAGTTAAATCATCAAGACCCCGGTTGCATAACTCAAGTGAATGTCCTCCAGATCCTAAAGTGGCATCGACTACGATGTCACCGCTTGAAGGATTTAGTCCATCCACTGTTTCTTTTAAAAGAACTGTGATGTGTCTCATATTATAAAGCTCCTATGTCACCTAATTTCTCAGCCATCTGATCAGCATTTTTGACAACCTTTGCTTTATACTGTTCCCATCCTTTCTCATCCCAAACTTCAATTCGATTATATACACCAGCAAAAACTACTTTACTAATCACCTTTGCAAATTTTCTTAAATGCTCTGGGATAAGTATTCGTCCAACTGAATCTACATTTATCTCTGAAGCTCCGGCGAGCATAAAACGATTGAATCCTCTTGTATCAGCTTGCCCCATACCAAGCTCTCCGAGCTTCGCTGAGATCTTCTCCCACTCTTTAAGTGGATACAAGAAAAGACAATTATCTAATCCGTGAGTTATTACAAGTTTCTTCCCTACCTGCGTTCTAAACTTGCTTGGTAATGAAATACGCTTTTTATCATCTATTGTGTGTTTGTATTCTCCGATTAACATATTGTTTACCACTTTATCCCACTTGATTACTATTCTACCCCACCATGCACCACTTTACCTAAGTTCTTTTCCACATAGGAAAAAGCCCGAGCAAATATGCTCGGGCTTCTTAAAGAACTTCTTTGCTTTTAGTTGGCAGCAAAGGCTCTATTAGTAGATTGTTCCTCTTTTTGAGGATTAGGATTTAAATTAACAATATTGTTACTGGTAGATCTAGAAATATTATCCTCTACGAGTTTTCTGAACTCATACATAGATGATAGTTCTTTGTCTCCGTAAACTTTAATAAAATTATCGAGTTTGATCCAGAGATTGGCAGTTGTTTTTCCACCGCAACTAACGGCGGAACAAATTACGGTATCAGCATTATACTTTCCGTAATTCATTTGAATTATTTTTGGAAGATTAACAAGAGAAGGTTTGTCTAATTTCTTGTCGACAATAGCTTTTCTTCCTTGAAAAAGTCCGATGTGACAATCTTGACTTCCGTCTTCAAATTCAATAAACCCATAAGGATTTTTTACTTTTTTAATCCAAGGACTAAAAAAGTTTTTTACCTTTCCAATCTTTACTACAATTTCTGATTCAGGTATTTCCAAAAATTTTGAGGTCATTTTCCTAAAAACTTTACAGATTTCTATCTCAATATTATTCATAACTTCCTTCTTTCTTTTTTATTGTTCTTTTTTTTAGAGAGGTACTTTTTGACCTCACTTTCAAAAAAAATATACCACACATTGTGATATATAGTCAATATTTATCTTGAGATGCTTCTTAGTCTACTCTACTGAAACAATTTTGTATTCTACTTTACCTTTAGGTGACTCAAACATAAAAGTATCACCCGTTTTCTTCCCTATAAGGGCATCTCCTAGTGGAGACTGATGTGAGATCTTACCAACACTTAAATCAGCCTCCTCCGATCCAACAATAACGTAGTCTTTTGCCTCGTCTCCTCCTTTAACTTTCTTTATTTTAACTAAAGATCCTACCTGAGCAACATCGCCTTTCTTGTGAGAAACAATCTCAGCATTTTTTAGAATATTTTCTACTTGACTGATTCTAGCCTCAATCTTAGCCTGATTCTCTCTAGCCTCTTGGTATTCAGCGTTCTCTGATAGGTCACCCAGAGACTTAGCATACTCTAGCTGTTCAGCTACAGTTCTTCTTGTATTAAATTGAAGTTCCTTCAATTCTAATTGAAGTTCTTCGTGTTTTTGCTTTGTTAGGTATTCTTTATTTTGTTTCATATTTAGATTCTTTAAAAAGAATATATTATACATGAAATAGGAGTATAGTCAATTTAACATTCTACTCAAAGTATTCTGGAATATTTATATTCATCCAATCAAACAATCTTATGGCTACAGAAACAGCCCCCCTAAGATTTCCTCTATCTCCTTTTTCCATAACAATCACGAAAGCATACTTCGGTTCTTCATATGGAAAGAACCCTGTAACCCATGAATTAACTTTTTGTTTTGATACTCCAAGCTCAGCAGTTCCTGTCTTACCTGCTATATTAACGTAGCTAGTATTTAAAGCTTTAAGAGTTCCATTGAGCACTCCTTCTCTCATACCATCCCTAACAGTTTTATAATGTTCTTCTTTTATACTTGTGATCTTTTCTACAACCTCTCCTTCCTCTCCCATTATCAATGTTGGATTCCTAACTGTTCCCCCATTTGCAACGGCAGCTAGTGCGCGGACTGCTTGAATAGGTGTAACCTGAAAACCATACTGTCCAATGGATGTAAGATAGGTGTCTCCCAATCTCCAAGGGTCTCCATCAAAAACCTCTTCTTTCCATTTTATATTTGGAACTATTCCAACTTGATCTCCATAGAAATCTCCACCTACTGGTTTTCCAAACCCAAACATTCTCATATATGAGTTTATCTTATCTATCCCAATACCCTCTTGATCCTTATATCCTCCTCCAATTTGATAGAAATATATATTTGATGAGACTGCTAAAGCTTCTTTAATATCAACAGAACCGTGGGCTTTCCAGTCAGTAAAGATTGTTGGATTAGTTGGATCATATGGATTAGGGATCTCTAGTTTTCCTCTACTTACAATCTTAGTAGTATCACTAACTACTCCCTCATTAAGAGCGCCTAGGGCCATATACGGCTTCACAGTACTACCTGGAGTGTACAACCCTTCAGTTATTCTATTTAGGAATGGGTTTGAATCATCGTTTAGGTAAGAATTGATCTTTTCTCGATCACTACTGTCTGTCATGACGTTTGAATCGAACTCTGGATAAGTAACCAAAGCTATAATCTCACCAGTGTTCACATCAATAATGACACCTCCTCCTCCTACGAATTCTGCGCTATCTGCAATTTCTTTGACTGAGTTATACAAGGCTTCTTGTAAACGAAAATCAATTGTTAGATTAATTCCTTTACCGTTGATAGGAAATCTAATTGCATTTGATGACTCTACCTTTAATTTAGCGTTTGTTTCAATTATCTGTAGGCCGTTCTCGCCTCCAATATAATCATTATAAACACTTTCAACACCAGATACCCCTGTTGCCTCAAGATCATAATAGAAACCAGAACTATCCTTTCTTGGATATTTCACATATCCAAGAAGATTAGAAAATCCCGGTGTTTCTATATACTTCCTGAGATTAAACTCATCTTCAGTCGTTTTTGGTGTATTCCAAGCCAGAAGTTCACCATTCCTATCGTATATGACTCCACGGTCAGCAAAAATTACTGAATGCTGTAATCTATTGTTTTCACTCTTCTCCTTGAAATCTTCACCGTGAGTAATTTGAAGTGAAAAAGCTTTCGATGCAAACACAAACACTATCAGTGTGAAAATTAAACCAACAAATATTAAAATTCTTGTATCTAATGGCTTTTCGATGACACCGTCGAATTGAGATACGTCGTGTCCTGGGAGATTTTCTGAATCAAGAAAAATCTCATCCAAATCAATTTTTGGATTAATCCTCCGTCTTCTTCTGAAAAAGTTTTTTAGTCCCATGTATTAATTATATATGAGTATTCTCTCCTTTAGGGATTCTGATATTACAAACAATGCCAACATACTGAAAGTGAACACATATGGAAAACTTGGAAAGATTGTCGACGTAGCATACAAAGAATCCAAGAATAGTCCGACGACTATAGATTCATAATAGTCATTGAATATAAATAGGGCAGATATGACCAGAGCAGCAATCCCCCACCATGGTAAGAAAACTGTTAGTAATATTATTAAAAAACTGTAAGTGATTCTTAAAAGCATATTATTTTTCTACAACCTCCACAAAAGATATTTCGGATATGTTAAAAGGTAAATTAAAGAATATTCCTTGGAAGGAGTTTGCTTCCGTAGTTTCTATCTTACTGATTAGAGAGAAAGCTTTTGTTTCATCAGGTAAAGAAATACTATCTCCTTCTTTGACTTCTATATCTTTAGGTATGATGGTTATAAACCTCCCACCTCCTTGCCCATCAGCCTGAGCTTCTATATTTCCATCGATTCTAATTGGAATCTGATTTCCTGATGAAGAGTACAATCTAACAACAGAACTTTTCTTGTGCACCTGTACAATCTCTCCAACCCTAATGCCGTGTGTATATATATGATTAGTTACAGACATACCATCTTCATATCCAAGATCAATAATGAAAGTGTCGTACGGTGAGTTTGGTGGCCTTGTAATAACCTTAGCAACAACACCTTCATCTATTCCTTTGGTGATGTTTCGTAAATCATCATTTTCTTTCTGTAAAGAATCAACTGACATTAATTCTATTTTAAGATCTTTTATCTTATCCTCCAATGTTTTCATATCCTCCACTAACTTACTCTTTGATTTAAATAAAGTTGCAACACCAGAAAATGGTTTTGTTACAACATTACCTAAACTAAAAACTGGAGAGAACATACGGTAAGCAACGTCTTGAATAAAATTAATCTTAAACAGTGTTAAAAAGATTAAAATACCAAGTATTGAAATAATTACAACTTTCTTTCTTGATTTCTTTTTATTTCTTTGGAGGTAGATCATCTTCGTTTTCGATTAGAATCTCCCTATATTTTTCTATATTCTCAAGTATCACTCCTGTTCCTCTTGCTACAGTAGTTAGTGGGTCTGCAGCAAGGTGTACTGGAATCTGAAGTTCCTCTTCAAGCAACTTACCAAGACCTTTAATTAGTGATCCTCCTCCTGTTAGATATATCCCCCTTTTCATAATATCAGAAACAATTTCAGGTGGTGTGGATTCAAGAACTTCCTTAGATGACTCAATCAATTGTGAAATAGATTGGGCTATAGCTTCACGAACATCAGAGTCTGTAATGACAACCTCTCTTGGAAGTCCTGTCACAAGATCCCTTCCTCTGATTGATTCTTCAACTGGTTCTCCATCTGGAAGTATTTTTCCTAACTTTATCTTCATGTCCTCCGCTGTTCTTTCCCCGATCAGTATTTTAAATTCGTTTCTGATATATGAGGTGATATCATTGTTCAACCTGTCACCTGCAATTTTTAAGTTCTTTGACCTAACGATTCCTCCAAGTGAAATGATAGCAATATCAGAGGTACCACCTCCAATATCAATTATCATAGTCCCGAGAGGTTCTTGTACTGAAATCTTCATACCAATGGCTGCAGCCATTGGTTCTTCTACAATAAATACTTCTCTTGCTCCTGCGTTTAACGTAGCGTCTCGTACGGCTCTAGTTTCTACGTTTGTAACACCAGATGGAACTCCAACAACAACTCTAGGGCCTAGAAGCTTCTTCTGATCTTGAAGTGCTTTCTTTAGAAGATAATTAATCATTTCTTCTGTTATCTCAAAGTCTGAAATAACACCATCAACAAGTGGTCTAATTGCTTTAATATGCCCGGGTGTTCTACCAAGCATTTGTTTTGCACCAGCTCCCACAGCAACAACACGCCCAGTCTTTTGATTGACTGCGACAACTGACGGTTCGTCTATTATCACTCCTTTTCCTGGAATATATACAAGAGTATTTGCTGTTCCAAGGTCAATACCAATATCACTTGAGAGGTATGACTTTATTTTTTTAAGAGTTTCTTTTGTGTTCCATTTAAATTCTCGTTTCTTCATCATATTTTTATTCGGTCAGATAATCACCTTTAAAGATATCTCCTTCTGAAACATCTTTAGTCTCTCCAGTCTTTCTATTCTTTACCTCAATAGTTTGCTCATCTAATGTCTTTTTTCCTACAATTAATCTATATGGGATACCAATTAGATCACTATCTGCAAATTTCTCTCCAGCTCTTTTATCTCGATCATCATACAGTATTTCTACCCCTTTATCTTTAAACTCCTGATATAGTTTGTTAGCGTACGCTTTCACCTCTTCATCATCTGGTGTGGCCAGGATTAGATGAATTTGAAATGGTGCAATTGATCTAGGCCACACCAAACCATTTTCATCTGAAAGAACTTCTGCAACTGTTCCCATAACTCTTCCAAGACCAATTCCATATGAACCCATATAAACTGGTTTCTGTTCTCCGTCTTCATCTGTGTATTTTAAATCAAGAGCATCTGAAAACTTTGTACCAAGTGGGAAGATGTTTCCAACCTCAACAGCTTTCTTCTCAATTAACCCTTCCTTGTTATCAACGACTTCTTCATTAACTGCAGTTTCACTTTCTTCATTTATATATATAGTATCTTCACCTGCTTCAGTTACAGTTTGAAATTCGTGAGAAACATCACCGAAACTTCCGCCATCTGCAACTGTTAAATATGTTTTGTCCCCAAGTCCTACTCTTTCAAAAATATTCTTATATGATTCTTTAACCTTTTCATATATTTCTTCATGCTCCTCTGCTGTCTTTGCAAATGAGTAGAGATCTTTCATATAGAATTCTCTTCCTCTCATGATTCCAGATTTAGCTCTAAGTTCATTTCTAAACTTAGTTTGAAATTGGTATGTAAGCAGAGGAAGATCTTTGTGTGAATTAATGTGATCTGTTAGAAGATTTGTTAGTGGTTCTTCGTGAGTTAATCCTAAACCTAATTCTGTGTCATTCTTTAGTTTTGTTTTGAACCAAACGTCTACAGTATCATCATCCCATCTTCCTGTTTTTTTCCAAACATCAGGATCTTGCAAAGCCGTTAGCTCAATCTCTTGTCCACCAAGTGAATTCATCTCTTCACGAATGATGTTTTCTATTTTTTTGATAACCTTCAAACCAAGTGGCAAAAGAGCGTATACTCCTGCCATTTCCTTATGAATAAATCCCGCTCGAATCAAAAGCTCAGCATTCTTTGAAACCTCATCTTTTGGTGCTTCTTTTCGAGTTTTAGTAAAAAGTTGTGACTGTCTCATTGGGTCTAGTTTACCCCAAAAAACATTCTTCCGAAAGTGATTGACACTAATGTCTAATTATGTGAGGATTGTCTAGAAATTTGAACCGACAACTAATGAATCAAGAAACTTCTGTTAAAGAAATCTGGATAAAATCAGAGGATTGTACCCTATAAAAATCATGAGTACGAAAGAGACATTTATATACACTAGAGAGAAAGCTTCTAAATTAACCAACGAAGACCTAGTCTGTGCTCACAGTACAGTTAGTAAAAACATTAGTCTCAGACTAGCAGTCAATACTACGAAATGGGATGGACAATTCTCAGAAAAAACCACTGAAGGAGCAGGCGAGAACTCTTTAAATGTTCTAAAAGCAGAGCTCTTAGAAAGACTCGATCGTCTTAAAAATATTGAGAGTGAAAGAAAAGGCCGCTGCCAAGAAAACTGCAGATAAAAATAGATAGCAAAAACCGCCACGGATCATTCCGTGGCGGTTATTATTTTAAAACAGTTTCATTACGTCACTCACTGTAATAACAATCATAAGTAGTATCAATACTCCAAAACCTAAGGCATTTATAGTATTAGCAATTGATGGTTTTATAGGTCTCCCAATAATTCCTTCTATAGCCACAAAAAGTAGTCTTCCTCCATCAAGAGCTGGGAACGGTAAAAGATTTAGCACTGCAAGGTTTAGAGAGATGAATGCAGTAAATCCAAATAGATAGAACAGTCCAAAGTTTGATGCATCGTCAACAAGACCAACGATTCCAACTGGACCTGCAACATTTGCAAAATTAGCTTGGAATGTAACAACTTGGCCGAGGAAAGTAACAAGCCCCACTGCTATGTCAGATATCATCTGACCTGTCATAAGGAAACCTTCCTTAAACGCTTGAAAGAAAGACAACTTCACAGTACCTATCATTTCCATAGATATACCAATAGCTCTACGCCCTTCAATAACTCCCTCTTCGGTCACTGCAGTAAGTGATATATCATCACCACTTCTTACTATATTTAAATTAATTTCATCAGATCCACTTCCTTTTACAAAGCTCTGAACATCAAATGTTCTGAACTCTCCCTCTAGGATCCTTTCTCCACTTGAAAGTGATATAATCTTGTCCCCTGATTGAAGACCTATCTCTTCTGCTGGACTATCTTCAAGAACACTAGTCACCACAACACTCTTATCTATAACAGTTCCTGTATTTGTATCAGTCACAACTGAAGGAAAACCTGACATCAAACTGACTGAGATAAGTAACCAAGCAAAAAGTGTATTAAATAATACTCCTGCAACAAGAACACTGGCCTGTGTCCATTTTGATTTGTTTACAAAACTATCTTTCGCATTAGCATCCAATGATTCTTCATTTGGATTCTCTCCGAAGATTTTTACATAACCACCGAATGGAATGAGGTTTAGTGCATATTTTGTACCTCCCTTAACAAAACTAAATATTTTTGGAGGAAAACCGATAGCAAACTCATCTACTCTAATACCTGATTTCTTTGCAACGAGAAAATGCCCCAATTCATGAACGAATATTAATACTCCTAGAATTATTATAAATATTATTACAGACATATTAACTTAGTACTTCTTTTTCCTTACTAACACCTAATTCATCAAATGATTTTGTTGCTTCATCTATCATTTTTTGAACTGTAGCTTTGTCTCTTTTAGATTCATCATCTGAAGAACCACCTCCTTCAATATCTTTGATGACTTTAGATCGTTCACTTCGAAGAGAAACTTTAGATTCTTCTATCTTAGTTTTAGCCACCTTCACAAGTCTTTCTCTGTTTTCTGTAGTTAGATCTGGAAATATAACTCTAACTCCAGCTTCATCAACTGCGGTTGAAACTCCTAGATCTGCTTTAGAGATTCCTTTCTCTATTTCAACTACTAGTGATTTGTCCCATGGAACAACTCTAAGTGTCTTAGCATCCTCTATGTTTATACTAGCTGCTTGATTAAGAGGAGTCTTGGCTCCGTATGAATCAACCGACACACCATCCAGTAATGTAACAGTTGCTCTACCTGTTCGAACAGATGATAGCTCTTTTTCAAGCCATTCATTTATACCTGAAATTTTCTTTTTGAAATTTGTGAAATCGTATGCCATATGTGGATTAGTTTAGCAGACTTTGAGAAAGAAAAAAAGAATAACCCCACACAAGTGTGTGGGGTTAAGACCAAAGGATACAAATCCTAAAGATTATTACTTACTAGTCAAGTATAATCGCTGTATGTTCCAAAAGCATTTTTACTGATGCGCTATTATCATGTAAATAGTTTTCTGTCTTATTTAACTCAATTAAAGACCTCGAATTTCTTTTTACATCTTTATGTAACAAATTCTTCAAGTCTTTTACCATCCTAATAGCTACAGCCTTACTGGCTTTCTCTGCTTTTATATCCTTTACTAGTTTTGTAACCATATTGATCCTTTCACCATATGTTGCGTTAAGAAATTTCTTTGCATCAGTAGTACCCTCACCTTCCTCATTTTTCAGGACGATAACTCTTGAAAGTACCGTGTCTAGAAACACGCTCGATGATGGAGTTATAATAAATATATGTGTACCCTCTGTTGGTTCTTCTAGAACCTTCAATAAGGAGTTTTGTGCTTCACGAGTTATGAAGTTGAAAGCGATGATGAAAATCTTCCTGCTGTCCCCTAGTGTTTTCCTCAACTGCATCTCTCGAAGGTCTCTAGCATTTTGAATTAGAAATTTATCTGACTCTTGGTACCAAAAATCAGGATTGGCTTTGATTGCTAGTTTCAAGTCTTCTTCACAGAACTGACAAATCTTCTCATATATATGCTCTCTTTCTCCTTCCAACACATATGCGTGATGTAGTTTATCTTTGTTTAAAAGCTCTCTCATGGAGTGATTATATCATCTCTTAGCTACAATACTTTTCTTGTATGTATCCAAATGATTGATAGCAATACCGGTTCCCTTTGCTACACAAAATAGAGGATCTTTAGCGAGTACAGCTTTTACACCAGTTCGTCTGTAAACTAACTCTGTTAGGTTCCTAAGTTGTGATGATCCTCCTGTCATGATGATTCCACGATCAATGATGTCTGATGATAACTCTGGTGGTGTTTCTTGAAGTACGTCTTTGATGGCTTTAATCATCTCTCGTAATTCTTGCCCAATAGCTTTTACAATTTCATTACTCTTTATTGTGGTAGATCGTGGTAAACCGGTAAGAAAATCTCTCCCTTTTATTACCATTTCAAGTTCATCATCTAAAAATACAGCGCTCCCAACTTTTATCTTTATCTGTTCTGAAGTCTTGTCTCCAATAGCAAGATTAAAAGTTTTCTTTACGTAATCTATAATAGCTTGATCTATTCTTGTACCCGCACACTTCACAGAAGTTGAAGCTACAATTCCTCCAAGTGAAATTACAGCCACATCAGTCGTTCCACCACCAATGTCTACGATCATGTGTCCATGTGGTTCATATATAGGAATACCCGCGCCAATAGCTGCAAGGATTGGTTCCTTCACAACATATGCATTCTTTGCACCTGCCTTGATAGCGGCTTCGATGACAGCTCGTCTTTCTGTTGAGGTCACACCTGCTGGAACAGATACCATGACTTCTGGTTTAAGAAACTTCCATTTACCCAGAGACTTATTGAAATAGTATCGAAGCATAGCTTCGGTTACCCTATAATCCGCTATTACCCCGTCTCTCATCGGTCTGTAAGCTATGATACTTTCTGGAGTTCTTCCAATCATATCTTTAGCCTCAAGTCCTACAGCCAATATCTTGTTATCCTGCTCAGATACAGCGACAACTGATGGCTCGTTTAGTACTATTCCGACGCCAGGTTTGAACACTAATGTATTAGCTGTTCCTAAGTCTATTCCCAGTTTTGGAGAGAAGAATCCCATGTCGACAAGTCTAGCTCATTTACAGAGTTTAGTAAAAGATTATTATATCTTTGCAACAAACCCGTTTTTTTGAAAGAATAGCCTCATGTATATCGCTGAAGTAATCCCATTTTCAAAAAGCTTCAAACAAGGAACTCTAAGCTATTTCACGACAAAAGATATTTCTATAGGTTCTATTGTCAAAATAGATCTAAGAAAAAAATTAGTGTACGGACTTGTTGTTGGAATCGAAGATGGTTCCAAACTAAAAGATGAATTAAAGTCATCTACCTTCAAGTTGAGAAAAATTAAAGAAGTGATTGAAAACAGATTATTCAGAAAAGAATTTCTGAGGACAGCTAATGACTTAGCAAAATATTTTGCCACAGGACCCGGTGCTGTCATCGAAACACTAACTCCATCTAAAATATTTGAAAGTATTGATAAAATAACAGAGCCAAAGAAACCAATCAAAAGAAAGGGGATAAATATTGAGAAGTACATAATTCAAGACAGGGACGAAGAAAGATTCTCTCACTACAAATCCCTAATCCGTGAGGAGTTCGCGAAAAAGAGTTCCATCTTCATCATCTGTCCGACAATTGAAGATTCTTTGTTTGCACAAGATAAGTTACAAAAAGGGATAGAATCCCATGTTTTCATAATCCACGGTTCTCTAACAAAAAACCAAATGTTAAAAACCTGGAACGACATCATCGACAGTGATAAACCGGTACTTGTGATAACAACAGGAACTTTCCTGAGTATTCCAAGACATGATATTGGGACAATCATAGTAGATCGTGAGAACTCCAGACTATATAAGACACAAAGACGACCATATTTAGATATCAGATTGGTAGCTGAAACATATGCAAAGAACATTGGTGCAAGGTTTTTTCTAGGAGACATCCTGTTACGGTCACAAACTCTTTGGAGATATGATAATCAAGAGTTCTCTGAATATTCTAGCCTAAAATTCAGATCTCTCTCAGGTGCCCGACAAAGTATTATAGATATGAGAGAAGAGATAAACGTAACTGGAGAAATATTTTCTAGTCTTTCTGGTGATCTTAGAAAAACAATTGAACACTCAAAGGAGCATAGCGAAAGAACTTTCATCTTTGCTTCTCGGAAAGGACTAGCTCCTTCAGTAGTTTGTTCCGATTGTGGAACTATCGTTATCTGTAGAAAATGTAGTGCCCCTGTTGTACTTCATGGGAAAGACGCATCTAAGCCTGAGAACTATTTTAGATGTCATCACTGTGGTACTGAAAGAAGTGCTGGTGAGACATGTACGCATTGTAATAGTTGGAGACTCAAAACTCTTGGTATTGGAATAGAGGGAGTAGCCGAAGAGTTTAAAAAACTATTTCCAAAAAATACCTTCTTCGTTATCACAAGTGATGTAGCAAAAACTCCAAAACAAGCAAGGGAGATAATATCACAATTTTACAGCACTCCTGGAAGTACACTGATAGGAACAGAGATGGCACTTCTCTATCTTCACAAAGAAATTGAAAACACTGCAGTAGCTTCAATTGATTCAAGGTTCGCTATCCCCGACTTTCAAATACGAGAGCACATACTAAATACTCTTTTGCGGATAAGGTCGTTAGCTACTCAAACTTTTGTAATTCAAACAAGAAAGATAAACGATTCAATATTTGAACATGCCATCCAAGGAAACCTAGCTGATTTCTACAGAGATGAGTTTCAGGAAAGAAAAAAGTTCAATTACCCACCGTTCTCTATATTGGTAAAGATTACAATATCTGGTGACAAAACAAGAATATTGGAAGAATTTAGTGAACTAAAGGAATTCCTAGAACCCTATGAATTAATCACCTATCCTGGGTTCATAGAGAGAATCAGAGACAAACACGTGTTGCATGGAATAATTAAGATCCCAAGAGAAGCTTGGATAGATATGGCTCTAGTTAGCCTTTTGAGTAAACTACCACCTCAATTTAGGATAATCATTGACGCTGAAAGCTTGTTGTGATTTAAAAAGTATATATACTTTAAATATGAAGGAAATAGTCCAACATCCACATACAGTATTAAGGAAAGAAGCAGAGCTTGTTTCTAACTTCAATACTCAAGAACTAAGAGAAACATTGAATCAAATGTCTGAGTCTTTAGAATCTCAAGAAGATGGTGTAGCGTTAGCCGCTCCACAAATTAATATCTCAAAGAGAATCTTTGTAGTAGCTGAAAGAATAGAAGACATCACTGATGGAGAAATGAGAGATGAGTTTAGAACTGTTTTCATTAACCCCGAGATCATAAAAAAATCTAACGACAGTAAACTAATGGAGGAAGGTTGTCTTTCAGTTAGATACAAGTACGGTAAGATTAGAAGAGCAAGCAGAGTAAAAGTAAAAGCTTATGACTTCGAAGGCAACCAATTTGAAACAGAAGGTATAGGACTTATAGCTCAAATCTTCCAACATGAAATTGAACACTTAGATGGAATTCTTTTCATAGACAGCGCAATTGATGTAGAGGAATTACCACCAAGAGACAATGAATAATAAACCAACAATAGTATTTTTCGGAACTGACAGTTTCAGTGTAACCGTATTAAATGAATTAAAAGCGAAAGATTTCGCACCTGATTTAATAATCACAGTTCCTGATAGACCTAAAGGAAGGAAACTAATCCTCACTCCATCAGAAGCTAAAGTGTGGGCAAAAGAAAATGATATCCCTACAATGGAACCAGAAGTTCTAGACGAGGAATTTGTAAACAAACTAAAAGAAAAAGAATGGGATCTTTTCATCACAGCTTCATACGGAAAAATAATTCCACAAAGTGTTTTAGATATTCCAACTAAAGGACCTCTCAATGTTCATCCTTCTCTACTTCCTTTATATAGAGGTGCGTCACCTATCGAATCAGCAATGCTTGATGACATGAAAGAAACAGGTGTAACTATAATGCTCATGGACGCAAAAATGGACCATGGATCAATCCTTAACCAAGAAGTTGTAGAGTTCGATGAATGGCCAAAGAAAAAGGAAGTTGAAGATAACCTCGCAAAGCTTGGTGGACAACTGCTTTGTCAGACAATACCACTATGGATAAATGGTGATATCGAAGAACAAGAACAAGATCATGAAATGGCCACTTTCACTAAAAAGATAAAGAAAGAAGACGGACTAATTGATCTAGATGGAAATACAAAAGAAAGCTACCTAAAGATTAAAGCATTGAATCCTTGGCCTGGAACTTTCTACTTTGTAAAAAAAGGAGATAAGGAGATAAGAGTAAAGATAACTGATGCATCTTTCATTAAAGGTAAATTTAAAATACTAAAGGTAATCCCTGAAGGAAAGAAAGAAATGGACTTTGATGTTTTTGAGAAGGGGTTATAAAAAAAGCGTCCATTGGACGCTTTTTTTCTTTATTTAATTTCTATACTGTTTATCACTATCGGAGTTGCCGGCACATCGTTCGGACCGGTTTCGGTACCTGATATACCCATAACGATATCTGCTCCCTCAGTAACTTGTCCGAAGACTGAATGTTTTCCATCAAGGAATGTATTCTCTCCTACATTAATGAAGAATTGGCTTCCGTTTGTATCTGGACCTGAGTTAGCCATTGATATTGTTCCTGGAATGTTTGAAAGATCTTTATGGAACTCATCAGCGAACTGATATCCTGGACCTCCAGTTCCCCATCTTGCTTTAGCAGAATCATCTTTAGATAAAGGATCTCCTCCCTGAATCATGAAATCTTTGATAACTCTATGGAACTTTGTTCCGTTATAGAACCCTTCGCTAGCTAATTTAACGAAGTTATTTACAGTATTAGGTACTGCTTGTGGGAATAGCTGAATTGTAATATCTCCCGCATTTGTTTTTAGAGTTGCAAGACCTTGTAGCTGTTCACCTTGGGGTTGTTGACCTTGGGGTTGTTGACTCTGAGGTTGCTGTGGACCTGCCATATTTCCTACGTTTTCTCCTTCGACGTTTGAATCATCCATATTTGTTGTTTCTTCGTTCTTATTATTAACATTAATCTCAAATTCGGTATTCTTACTCATTTTAAAAAAATACATAATACCGACTACTACTGATGCGAGTAGTAATACTATTACCATCTTTTGAACCTTCGACATAATTTATTTTCTTCTTAAACCTTTGAATAATTCTTTTGCTCGTTGTGCTCCTCTCATAATACGGCTGATTTTCTTACTCTTGTTTTTAGTAACATTTCTACCCATGTCACTACAACACTCATCAATAGCTTGAAATATATCTTCACATTTCTTAACTGATCTTAGAGTGTTCCCGTCACAAGTCAAATTAAGTTCAGCTCTATACTTGTTTCCTTTCCTATGTCTCTTACTCCTAATTCCAATATCAACTTCCGCAATTGCTTCCTGACTTTTGTTTAGGTTAATGAATCTTTCAAGTGATCCAACCTTATTATTAACATGATCTCTTAGTGATGGTGTTAAGTCAAAATTTTTTGTTTTTATGATGATATTTATTGCCATATATAAATTATATCAAATCTAATCTAGTCCTCCAGGTTGACACTTACAAGCTTTGATGGACTATGATGACCGTTCATTATCTTCACTCCTTTGTTATTTTTGAAATTATCTCTAACGAGCTCTAATATCCTTTTATTAGCCATATTCCTTTCAGCATTCTCTTTCAGAGAGACTTCAAAATGATTATCTTTTATTTCCCTGAAATACTCTTCTTTTTGTCCTGTTTTTACCTTTAGGTGGATGTACATGAAAACATTATATCAATTTTATAATTTCTTCATGGGTGGTTATATATACTGTGCTGATGAAAAAGGATTTTGATAAGTGGAACAAGTTAAAAAAGAAAATTAACTCTAATGAAGGGGGTCTTCCTCTTTTTAGTGAAAGAGAGGTTCGATGGTGTCATTTAGGAGTAAATGTTGGACATGAGCAAGACGGAAGTGAAGGATTTAAGAGACCTGTTTTAATTGTAAGAAAATTTAACTATCGTCTCTTTTGGGGTGTTCCACTGTCTTTGAAGATAAAAAAGGATAATCCCCATTACCATCGATTTACTTTTCAAGAACAAGAAATCAGTGCGATTTTGTCTCAAATGAGACCTTTAGATGCCGATCGTCTAGGAGAAGTGATCGGTAGAATCAGTCGTGGGAAATTTCAAGAGATCAGGACACTGCTCAAGAGATACTTAAAATAAAAGAAGCTTCTTTCGAAGCTTCTTTTATTTTTTCCCTCCCCGAAGGGCTGGTCGCGACTAGTGTCGATTTGTTCCTACAGTATATCACCTCCAAAGCTATTTGCAATACACCCTTTAAATTGGTATTATTTTGCCACGTTCATTAAAAGAACATATATTCCGCGGTAGCTCAATGGTAGAGCGTCCGACTGTCCGATGGCAGCCTATTATCTAAAGATAATTTGCAAACGAGGTGAACTGTCTGGAAACCCAAACGTAAAGACGTGGGCAATCAGCAGCCAAGCCCCTTTTTTAGGGGAAGGTTCAGAGACTATCCTTTATGGAGTAGCCTCAAGTTTACTTGAGTCGAAGCGCCTCGCACCCAAACATTAAATTGTGGGTGATGATATAGTCCACACCTTTAAGAAATTTTAGGATAAGTGTAATCGGTAGGTTATAGGTTCGAATCCTATCCGCGGAGCCTCAAATTTAACTTTATTTTAAGCCATTTATTTTCTGAACCCAAACAGGATTCAGAACTATTTGGTATACTTTGATTATGAGAAAGTTAACAAGTAAAAATATAGCGGGAATAGTGGCACTCATTATAAATAATGGAACTAAAGTATTAACTATATGGAGATAGAAATGTTCAGATTTTGGGTAGGCCTTATCGTTTCCATTATATGGATAGTTTATGTCTTACCCCCTCGACTTCCAGCCTCAAGAGATATTCTCTACAGTGAAGACAACCAGATGCCCTTTATTACTCACCATTTAAAAGGCTTTTGGAAATATATACCCATTGTCATTGTTACGATTCCTCATTTTATTTCTCTTTATTTGGAATACTCACTGACTATCCCCTCCACTTTTTTGACATCACAAGAAATCGTTGGGTTAGGGCTCTTCACTGCAGGCATTGTTCTCCATGGTAGCTGTAGATACTATCTTGGAAAGTTTTACATATTCTCATTTTCCATTATCAAAGGTCAAAAAGTCATAAGTGCTGGACCATACGGAGCAGTAAGACATCCAGGCTACTTATCTAATTTATTTGTTGTTCTTGGTGCTGTAGTGTTTCTTAATTTTTGGTGGTATTCCATTATAATGATTCTTCCCTTTTTACTCATTGGTGCTATTACCAAAGAAGAAAAAATGATGCAGAAATTTTTTAAAGGTGAATGGGATCAGTATTGTCAAAGTGTCAAGTTTAAACTTATCCCATACTTGTACTAAAATTGTTGATGCAAAACAAGAGGTAACCAAAAAAAGAGATTCGACCAAATGTTTTATGGATTAAAGGTTGGTGGTATTTATATGAAAATGAAACACAACCCATCACGCAAAAGATAAGGTTCTTATTTTTTTAAGGTCTTTCTCAATAATTTTCCAATTAAGAGTTCTGAACTTGTCCTGTACGGGGAGCACCGTAACGCAAAGTAAAGTAGTTATGTAATTCAAACTTTGGTATAATTTATTTATGAAAAAATCTAGAATTTATTTAGTGGTTCTATTAATGACACTCCCATTTATATTATTATCGCTTTATACATTAATTCAATATGGTAATCATGTGGGAACATTAGGAATGGTAGGTTTTATGGAAGGGATTATTTTATTTGTAATAGTTATTCCTGCTGCATTCTTTTCCTTTGTTTTATTTGTAGCAGATCTTGTTCGCTTAAAAAGAGCCAAAGGTAATATAAGGCACGAGATTATAACATTCTTAATACCTTTTGTTATTTTGGGAACGATAGGAATTCTACTATTTCTCTTAGAAAATTATTGTTTTACAAATACATGTGATTTTATTCCATTAAAAGAGTACAGTTATTAGCACTAGCTCAACTTCCCCACCTCCTTCTAAACCTCACTCCACCCAAAAGTTCTGGAAAACGGGGTCAGGAGCGGTTTTC
>JBLINH010000010.1:0-28104 GCA_047639165.1 Minisyncoccia bacterium
GTTAAGAAATATCCTATTTCTTAACTTCTTTAAAGATAACCCTTTTCCTTGCTACTTTACTATATTTCTTAAGTTCAAGCTTTCGCTCTACACCTTTCTTATTTTTTCTAACATAAAGAGTTTCTTTTGTATCTTTATTTTTTACTTTTACTAGTTTATCTTGGGACATAATATATTTATTAAGTCAGTAAAGAGTACTATATTCTCCCCTATTTAGCAAGAAATGATAATAATATCAGTGTATATCTCAACCTATTGACAATTAGACCTTTTTTATATATAGTCCCGAATATATATCCATTAAACATATAACGGAAATTACACATGCACGACATAATCAGAAAAATTTTAACTCTATTAGTAGCTATAACCATAGTTGGATTGCTATTTTTTGGAGTATATAAGCTTATCGGAATAACTGGAGACAAACCTTCATCAATACTTGGTAAAGGTGACCCAATTACCGTAAGTTCTGACATAGACAGCACAGCTAGTGGTAAAAATGTCAAAATAGGATGGGTTCCAAATACAGAGGTTTCTGGATTCTACAGTGTTACATACACATGTAACGAAGCTGTTAAGGTTTCAGTTAAATCAGGTACTATCTCTCAAGAGCTAATCTGTGAGAAACCTTTTAACCTAGGATCAGAATCTAAGAATATTACTCTGATTCCAACTCTTCTAAAATCTGATTCATACACTGATGTTGAAATTGTTGTATCTTTCACTGAAAATGGAAAGAGAGAGACAAGTCAATCAGGATCAACTATTGTAACGGTAACGGATGATGGAACTGTTGAGGACGATGTTCCTTCTGTAACAGTCGTAGAGACTCCTGATGATAAAGAAGTAGAGAAAAAAGAAGCTGTTGTTTCTTCTGACTCATTAGTTGCTGCACCTGTCGCTGTAAGAGTTACTCCAGCAGACCTTGTAGTTTCAAACATCACTTCCCTTTCTGATCAATCAGCATTCCAAATGACTGTTATAAACAAAGGAGGAAGATCAACTGGTTCATGGACTTTCAACTATACAACTCCTACGGACACAATTAAAGTATTCAGTTCACCATTTCAACCTTCACTTGCTCCAGGGCAATTTATAATCTTAAAGGTTAGCTACAATGAACAATCTAATGATGCTAATTCTATTGCAGTAACGCTGAACCCAACAAGAAAAGTTTACGAAAGTAACTATGGAAACAACACTATACACGTAATCATTAAAGAAGATAATAATAACTACGATCACGATGAAGCTGATCTAGTAATTCAAGATATCGAAATAGGGCGAATCAACAACAACGGAAATTTCGTTGAAGACGATACTATTGATGAGGATGACGATGTTGCAGTTCGATTCGAAGTAGAAAATGAAGGAGAAGATGATGATACTATGTGGAGATTTGAAATTGATCTTCCTGGTACAAGCGACGACTTCCGATCAATAAGACAATATGGTCTAGACGAAGGTGAGAGAATTACCTTCACTGTAAATCTTGGTGAATTAGACGAAGATGACTACGAGCTTGAAGTTACTATAGACTCAGAAGATGATATAGATGAAAGTAACGAAAGAAACAACGACGAAAGTATTGATTTCGAAGTTGAAGGATAATTTAATATAAAATAAAAACCCCGGATATCCGGGGTTTTTATTTTGCCAATTTTATATATCAACCTCAGCTAATTTAGCATTGGTAGTGATAAACGACTTTCTGGCTGGAACATCAGTTCCCATAAGCATATCAAACACCTTGTCGGCTTCTATACCGTCCTCTACAGTAATTCGCTTCAATACCCTATTGTTTACATCCATAGTGGTTTCTTTAAGCTCACTTGCGTTCATTTCTCCAAGACCTTTATATCTTTGTACTGTGAACTTTTTCTTTTTCTTAGAACCATCTTCTTCTTCCTCCTCAATTTCAACTTCATCATCTCCTAGAATAGCCATCTTATCTTCTTCACTGTAAACATATGTGACCTCTTTTCCTTGAGTGATCTTATACAGTGGAGACTGTGCTATATATAGGAAACCTCCATCAACTAATGGTCTGAAGTATCTGTAGAACAAAGTAAGTAGAAGTGTCGCGATGTGAGCACCGTCGACATCGGCATCTGTTGCGATAATTACTTTATGATACCTCAACTTTGTTATATTAAATGTATCTCCAATAGATGTTCCAAGAGCGACAACTAAGTTCTTTATCTGCTCTGACGTAAGCATCCTATCAAGTCTAGCTCTTTCAACGTTTAGGATTTTACCTCGTAGTGGCAAGATAGCTTGAGTTCTTCGGTCTCTACCAGTTTTGGCAGTACCTCCAGCTGAATCTCCCTCCACAATGAATATTTCTGATTCTTCAGCACTCCTTGATTGACAGTCGGCAAGTTTTCCTGGAAGTGTCATTCCTTCAAGTGCTCCTTTTCTCAAAACAGAATCTTTAGCTGCTTTAGCTGCTTTCCTAGCTCTCAAAGCTAAGAATACTTTTTGAATCATTGCTTTAGCATCATCTGGATTTTCTTCTAGGAATTCACTGAATGATTCTCCGAATACACTTTCAACAGCTCCTCTTGCTTCTGTAGAACCAAGTTTAGATTTAGTTTGTCCTTCAAACTGAATCTCAGGCATTTTAACTGAGATAACAGCAGTGATACCTTCGAGTACATCATCTCCGGTAAAACTATCACCATCTTTAGTTAACTTATTCTTCTTAGTATAGTTATTCAAACTTCTTGTTAATGCTGTTTTGAAACCAGTTACATGCATTCCTCCTTCAGAGTTGTATGTGTTGTTTGCAAAAGCAGTAAGTCTTGGTGAAATATCATCAACATATTGAAGCGATATTTCTACACTGACATCATCAACCTCCTTATCTATATAGAAAATATTCTTGTGAATTGGTTTTTGATTTTGATTATAGAATTGTACGAGTGATTTAAGTCCCCCTTCAAAATAGAAAGTTTCTGATATTGTCTCTAGACCTGTATCTCCCACGTAGTGTGTATCAGTATTAATATCTCCTTCATATTCTCTCGCATCTATTATTGTTATCTGGAGTCCTTTAACTAGATATGCTTGTTGCCTCATATGATCTACGACTTTCTTGAAGTTGTATTCAATCTCTTTAAAAATCTCTGGGTCAGCTTCGAATGTAATGATAGTTCCATTTTCTTTCGCAGGTCCAATTTTCTTTACAGCAGCTTTTTTCTTTCCCTGAGAATATTCTTGTATATATCTAGAACCATCTTTGTACACTTCAGCACTGGCGTACACAGACAAAGCATTAACAACAGATGCTCCTACTCCGTGAAGTCCTCCTGAAACTTTGTATCCACTGCTCTCACCACCGAATTTACCTCCGGCATGGAGTGTAGTCATAATAGTTTCAAGTGCTGAAACCTTAGTCTTCTTATGTTTATCAACTGGAATACCTCTACCGTTGTCAGCCACTCTGATTCGATTTCCAGGAAGCATCACGATTTCAACTCGGTCGGCAAACCCTCCCATGGCTTCATCTCGTGAGTTATCAAAAATCTCCCAGATTAGGTGATGTAATCCATCTAATCCAGTTGTTCCAATATACATTCCTGGTCTCTTTCGTACAGGATCTAGACCCTCTAAAACTGTGATTTCATCAGCCTTATATGAGCCTTTTTTTGTATCTTTTTCAGCTCCTTTTGCTGTTCTTTTAGTTGCCATATTAGTAGAGTTATTATAGCAAATTTTAGTGCTTTGCTCAACTTATTTTCCCCAAAAATAGTCAGGTTTTAAGCCGTGAAAATGACGTATGGTCTCCAATATTCTACAAACTTGTCAAAATCCACTTTTACATCTTTTTTAGTATTACCATCTTTGGTATTTGGATCATTGTAATAAACGCTCTCATCATCATATCCGGTAAGGACAATTAGGTGTGAGTCCTTGTTATCATCAAAATCTGACTTAACAGATACAATCACAGGGTTGTTTCCTTCCAAACTTTTCTTTATCTTCTCAATCCCCTTTGCCTCAAGTTCTTTTTGAAACTTCTCATCCTTACTTCTAAACTCTTGTCTGTACGCTGGTACTCCGTGGTTTCGAAGTAGTATCACCAAAGATCCATGCAACCACCCTTCTTTACTGTATCCATCTATTTCAATCCCTTCTTTTATCAAAGAAGCTATTGTTGTTAGATTATCTTTGTTTAAAAAATCTAAAATCATTTTTACACAAACAACCCCACAAGATTTGTTCTGCCAGAAAGAATCTTTTATGTCATCGTATTGTGAATAGTGTGGAAGATCAATCATTTTATCTTACCTCCCAGTTATCATCTAGTGAGTCTGCTATCTTTTTCATTACCTCATTAACCTCATCATCCGTTAGAGTTTTTTCGTGAGAAAGAAAAACTAATTGAAAAGCATAGGAAACCTTTCCATCTTTTTTGTACTCATCAAACAACCTACTGTTAACAAGAAGTTCACTAGCGTTTTCTTTAATCCTAGAAAGGAGAGTATCTGGAGTTACATCTTCCGGTACCCAGACAGCAATATCACGGAGAACAAAAGGATATTGTGAAATTGGTTCATACACCTTATCTCCAATCAATTCCAGTGGACCATACTCAGTTACTGATGTGTCTTCGTACTCCAAATCTAGTTCAACAACATTTCTGTTTACATCTCCTTTGAGATTTAGGCTCAACTCTTCATTCAAAAGATTAATTGTTTCATTTAAATCTCCCTTACTTCTGCCGAGTGTTAGTTTTCTTTTCTCACTGTCTTTTCCAAAAACTTTACCAATCTCAAAAACTTTAACTTCATCAAGTCCAAGTAGGTTTAGGTTCTTGGTATTTCTTTCAACAACTTCTTGTATATTGTTTACATTAGTGTTTTTTAGAAAAGGCCTATCATTAGCAAAAGCTTTCACAAGTTTTACATCTCCTTTTGTGGCAAACGATGAAGTGAACACTTCAGAATATCCATGATTAGAAAGTATTTTTCTAATCATGTTGTTGTAGTAGTATTCAGTATTTATCCTAGGATTATTATCAAAATCATCAAGATTTTCTTCAGCGATGTTTTCATACCCATAGACTCTTCCAATTTCTTCAATGAGATCTTCCTTTATTCGAAGATCAAGTCTTTCACTTGGAACTTCAATAACAAATCTTTCCTGATCTTTTTCGATTACTCTCCCATACCCTGTAATATCCTTAAAACTTCCAGACTCATTTAGGTTTTCTTTAAGTGTATGACCTTCATATCTTGTTGAATGAATAACAACTCCATCTCCAAGATACATTCCAACATGATCAATTCCAGCTTCAAATGGAGTACCCTTTAAATAATCTTGAGTTTCTTGGTAGATACTACCATCATGTGAATTTGAAAATATTAAATCTCCAGCTTCTAGTTGATCTTTAGGTATTTCCTCAGACCAAACAAATTGGTCTATAGAATTTCTAGGAATTGAAACACCACCAAGTGCATATAGGTATGCGACTAGAGACGAACAATCAAAAGCATTTGGTGCGTCATACGTAATACTTGCACCAATGATATGTGGTCTTCCAATGAATCCTTCTATTTCTTTAGTGACATATTCCTTAGTCTTTACCTTCTTGTATTTAAAATCCATTTTTTTGAATACGCCTTCAATCTCTTTATCAGATATTGGGGAACCTAATAGGTTTCTAACCTCATCTCCTGAAACTCCAAGAAAGTAATCTCCACTTTCTTTTGTGTAAACATCGATAACTTCACTAACTTTAGTTTCTTCTGTTGAAGCATACTTGAGAATTAACTCCGTAACTCTTTCCATTGCAATGATTGCAAGTTTTGGAGTGATACCATTTTCAAACCTCTTTGAAGATTCTGTCTTTATACCTAACTTCTGACTGATCTTTCTAACTAGTGTGCTATTAAAGTTAGCTGCTTCTAGAATGATAGTTGTTGTACTTTCGTCTACTTGTGCTTTCTTTCCGCCTTTCACTCCACCGATAGCTAGTGGGCTTTGATCGTCTGCAATGACAAGAGTATCACCATCAAGTTCGATATCTTTTCCATCAAGTGTTTCGATTCTTTCTCCTTCTTTTGAGCCTCTGATATGAATTACATTGCCGACAAACGCTGCCTTATCGAATGCATGTAGTGGTTGTCCTATCTCGAACATCACAATGTTTGTAATGTCTACAATATTGTTTATTGATTTCTCTCCCAAGACTTCTAGTTTTTGTTTGATCTCTAGGGGTGACTCCTTAACTTCCACATTCTCTATTTCTCTCGCAATATATCTCAAACACTTATCATGTTTGTTTTCTACACCAAGAGATGATTTGAACAACTCTGCTTTTACCGGAGAACTAATTTCTTTAAACTTTTCACCTGTTAGTATTGAAACTTCTTTTGCAATTCCGTAGTGTGATAAGCAATCATGTGCTCTGTTAGGTAGAACATCAATATCAATTTGATAGTCGTCTCCTTTTTGTGTAACACCTTCAACTTCAAAAGCTCTGGTATTTAGAATACTCTTCAGTTCAGAAACTTCTGGAATCTTGTCTACATATTCTTTTAGCCAATTATATGAAACTAACATTTTAGAATTGATTAACTGATCTTAAGTCTCCGTTGTATAAGCTTCGAATATCATCAACATCGTGTCGAAGCATCAGTAATCTATCCACACCAACACCAAAAGCGAATCCTGTATGTTTCTTTGGATCAATGCCCACATTGTTCAGTACATTAGGATGAACCATCCCAGCTCCTAATACCTCAATCCATCCGCTATGTGAGCAAGTTGAACATCCTTTTCCTTTGCATCTGAAACACTCCATATCTATCTCAACGCCAGGTTCAACGAATGGAAAGTACCCTGGACGGAATTGAGTCTTTATATCGTCTCCAAACAGCTTTCTAAGTAGGTTATTTAGGGCAAATTTGAGGTGTGCTAGTGATATATCCTTCCCTACGACTAAACCCTCCATTTGGTGGAATTGGACCTCGTGAGTACGATCTGTGGCCTCGTTCCTATACACCCTACCTGGTGAAATAATCCTCAAAGGAGATTTATTCTCTTCCATGTGTCTAATCTGAACATTTGAGGTATGTGTTCTCAAAAGTTTGTCTGTATCCTTCAACCAGAAGGTATCCTGCATATCCCTTGATGGATGATCCTTTGGAACGTTTAATGCATCAAAATTATGGAATTCATCTTCCATTTCAGGACCCGTGGCAACTTCAAATCCCATACCGACAAATATCTGTACGATTTCATCAACAAGACTCGAAATTGGGTGTATGTGACCTTTTTCTTTCATAGCGGTAATTGTATATGCAAGTCAGAAAAAAACCAAATTACAGATTTATCTGATCTCAACAAAATTCTTTCCGTTGAAGATGAGTATACTTCCGCCTATTACTCTAAAATCTAACCCTTCAGACTCTAGTATTGGTTGAATGTTTTGATTTGATCTGTTATCAATTTCAACAACAAAGATACCTTTTTTTGTGAGTGCGATAATTACATCTTCTCTATCTAGGTAGAAATCATATTTCAAAATGTCATCTCCTAGAGATACCACCAAAGAATCATTACATTCATTAGTACAGTAGTAGTATGGGACTGAATCATCTTTACCTGCCCAGTAGACGGTGACATCACCATCTTCAAGCCAAGAAAGATTCTTTCCTTTTTCTCTCAGACCTATTTTCTCTTCCAACCCCTTAATCTTTAGATCTTCGATGAATTCAGGTAACTCAATTTCTGTAATTAAAGTAGACGATGCAACAGGACCTTTGCTTGTTTGTATTGTTGTAGTAGTTGCAACTTCAATATCAAATTGTCCCTTAGCTTCATCAAAATATTTTATCAACTCAAGATATTCTATATTAGCAACAGTGGTTGTAGCATTATTCTTATCTACATCTTCAAGAAACTGTAGTATCTCTCTTGTATCTGGACTTGTCTCTAGCATTAAAATTTTTCCTTCAGTTACCAAGTTTGGTCTTACATATAGCTCTTTCTCCCAGGTATAATATCCGTCTTTCTCCACTCTAATCTTGTAATCCCTATTAGGTCTCAGGTTTTGAATTAGCGTATTCTTCAAAAGAACACCATTGTCCTCTACAAAATCCCCATCGATATATACTCTTGTATTAGCAAGATCGGAGTGCACATACACACCTCCAGTTTTTACCAAAGACAAAGCATCATTTAGTCTGTACCCACTTGAATACAGCCAAAGAGCAGGAACAAGGATAAAGAACAGTATCACCATTATGATGAGTGTTGTCATTCTTTTTTTTCTTGATAGAGGTTTCATATTATTTTCTATGCTTAGGTGTTACCCAGAATTCTCCAATATATCTTCCTGTCATTAGTCTTGTTTGTGCATCTAACCCTGGGAAAGATCCGAAGACAATGATTGTAAACGGAACTAGCAACCATTGCAATGTTAGAGACGCCCACTTTCTCTTTTTCCTCTTTATCTCCTTACCCATCTTTGGAACAAGTGAAAGTCCAATGATTGCAGAAAGTATTAGACCTGCCATGGCGAATGTCATTAGGTTTCTTGTAATGAGTGGTAGGTTGTATGAAAGTACTGTGTCGCGAAAGGCTGATCCTCCGAGTACAAGTGGTAGCCATCCCAAAAGAAGGATAACAAGTGGGTTTGTAGCTAAAGACCAAAATCCTTCTATTTGAATAATGGTATGTCGTATTTTCTTTCCAAGAGAGATATTCTTGTTCTTGATAAAGCCAAACAACATGTATGGGATGTTCTCTACTCCCCACATCCACCTTAAGTGTTGCTTGTAGATATTCTTAGTAGTCTGCCAATATGAACCCGCTAGGTTTGCGTCCATTGAGATTGGGTACGATATTGGAACAACTTTGTAGTTACCATCCTTTGCAAGAAACATATTCCAGAAAATTCGGGAATCATCTGAGATCATATTCTTTTGCCAATATCCAACTTCGTATAGTGATTTGAAACTAAGTGAGTGAGATGAGAACGTTGTAAGCTTCTCTGGTCTTTCTTGTTGGATCATTTGCCAGAATGTACTTGTCATAGCGGCAACTCTTGAAAGTGCTGGGGCCTGCCAAATATTGTTGTTGTACAAAGGAACTGGTTGGAATGAAGTATTGTTTGGATCTTCTGTTGTTAGGTAGTGCCATGTAAGACAAAGGAAGTACTGCTCACCAACAACAGTGTCCATGTCAAAAGCTGAAACGATACAATCTTCGTATGAAATGTTTTGAGGATCCAATATCTTTATCCTTGATTGTTCAGCTGCATATGTAATGTTTGGTCCCTTTCCTTTAATCTCACCTGGAAGTCCTTCTGGGTGAGAAGTGATTAGAATCTCTCCGAAATGTTTCTCGTACTTAGCTTTCATCTTCTCTGCAAGATCCATCGCATCTTTACCTGCTCGTGCTTCTGCTGCAAGAACGATGATCATATTATTCTTCTTGTACTTTGTAGCCAAAAGAGACTTCATTGTTTGATCAATAACAGTCTCACTCTCTTGATAGAAAGGTAGTAGAATCATGTGTTTAATATGTTCGTACTTGAGATTACTAATCATCTTCTGCCAATCAACTTTTGTATTATGTTTCAATCTCTTCCAGTTATGTCTGTGGTGTATTGAAAGGTACACAGTCTTTAGTAACCAGTATAGGTCAAAGGCTATAATGAAGTAGGCTGCCCATACAGGCTTAAAGTATGAGAGAGCTACTATAAGGAATATAGTACCCCACGATAAAAGACCAGGTACCATTTCTAGGAACCTGTACAATATTCGGTCTGATCCAGTTAGATCTCTCGCATGTGCGGCTTTAAAGCCTGGATGATCTTTATAGTCCATTATGGACGATTATAGCCATAAATGGGGGGTTATAGCAAGGATTTGGAGCCACCTGTCAGATTTGAACTGACGACCTACTCATTACAAGTGAGTTGCTCTACCAGCTGAGCTAAGGTGGCACGTATTAGAATGGGACAATTATACTTAAAAATCAGAAAGGATCAATGCTTATTTTCTTTTCAAACTGTCTTTGTACTTAGAAACTGAACTTAAAAAGAACGATGCTGACCCTCTTTTTGTGGGTATCCCCTTACCTTTTGCTGTCTCCATAACTTTATGACTTCTTTCTAGAATTGATTCCCAAAATTTAACACTAAATTTAGAAACAACAAAAGGTATCTTCTTTGTTTGAAATACCGTCTTGTGTTTAACGGTAATAACAAAGTCCCCAGCGCTTCCCAATACTTTAATTAGTCTTTCGTCGGACTTAATCCGAACAGTATTAGGAATTATATCTTTTCCTTTCTTTAGTTCTATAGTTCTATAGAGAACCATTAGGACCATTCCGAAGAAAGAAACAATAATTAAATTTATTAGCAAACCCATGATTTACTATTCTAACACTCCGAAGCGAGCAAATCGAGAGATAATAACTTTTTCACCAAACTTTTGTATTGCTTCTTCAACTAAATCGTTAATAGTTTTCTCAGGTGTTTTAATGAATCCTTGATCAAGTAAAACTTTTTCCTTGAAATGAGCATCTAATTTACCTTCAATGATTTTAGCTTTAATTTCTTCTGGCTTTCCTTCAGCTTCTTTTTCGAACACTTCAGTAGCGCTCTTTTTAGCCTCTTCACTAACATCATCTCTTGATAGGAACTCTGGTGATGAAGCTGCAACATGCATAGCAAGTTCACGAGCTAATGCTTTAAACTCTTCGTTATTAGAAACAAAATCAGTCTCACATTGTAATTCAAGCATAGAACCAACTGCACCTCCTGCGTGAATGTATGAAGCTACAGTACCTGCACCAAGAGTCCTATCACCTTTTTTTGAAGCTGCTACCTTACTTAGCTTTTGAAGGATAACTTTAGCTTTCTCAAGATCTCCTCCAGCTTCTTCCAAAGCTTTTTTACATTGCATAATAGAAACCCCTGTTAAATCACGAAGTTCTTTTATTTGTTCAGTTGTAATGCCCATTTTGAATTAAAATTAAATTGTAATTATTCAGAAACTTTTTTGTCTCGAATTCCCTCTTCGTACGAAGCTAAAATTTCATTAACGATATATGAAATACTTTTTACTGATGAATCGTTTGCAACGATAGGATAGTCAATATTCTTGATGTTACAATCAGAACTACACAGACTAATCACGGGAATACCAATTTTCTTGGCCTCAAGTACAGCAATTTCTTCATGATCAGCATCAATTATAAAAAGTGCTGCTGGTTTCTTTTTCATTGAAACAATTCCTCCGAATCTATTTTCTAGCTTATCCACTTCTCTATCAAGAAGAAGTCTTTCTTTCTTAGTATATTTTGCAAGAAGTCCTTTCTCTTTTTGATCGATTATATCTTCGTATCTTGAAGTTCTTTTTTGGATCTCTTCAAAGTTTGTAAGAGTTCCTCCAATCCATCGTCCTGAAACATATGGTTGTTCGATCTTAATAGCAGAATCTTTAATGATTCGTAGAACTTCTCTCTTTCCTCCTACAAATAGAACATTCTTTCCTTCTGAGGCCAGTTTCTTCACAAATTCCTTAGCATCGCTAAGTAAAACTGATACTTTCTCTAGGTCAAAAATATCTACTTTCTCCTTTGTTCCAAAGATATACTTTGAAGTTGATGGATGTCTTTTTGATTTTGTATAACCAAAATGTGACCCTGCTTCGAATAGGGCTTGAACAACGTCTTTGTTTACTTCTGTTGTGTTTGTCATGATGTATGACTATATCAGAGAAAGTATTGAGAATCAAGGGGTTTTAGACCCTTATTCCTCCTTACCAAACTCAGCTATAGATTTAATTACGTTATCTAAGTTTCCTGCCATTATACCCTCAATGTCGTGCCAGCTCTCTTTTATCCGATGATCTGTAACTCTGTTTTGAGGATAATTGTACGTCCTGATCTTTTCTGACCTATTAGCTGTACCAATTTGATCTTTTCTTTCACTGGCGTATTTCTTATCTTCCTCCTCTTCTTTTAGTGCTAGGATTTTTGCAGTCAGGATACTCATTGCCTGCTCTTTGTTCTTTGCTTGGCTTCTTTCGGCAGTTGAACGAACATCAAGGCCAGTTGGTTTATGTACGATTCGTACTGCAGTTTCAACCTTGTTAACATTCTGTCCTCCTTTTCCACCAGACCTTGAAGTTTCAATCTCAAGATCGTCAGGTTTGATTTCAAGTTTTGTTTTCTTACGTATTGGAAGTACGGCAACTGATGCAGTTGAAGTATGAATCCTTCCTTGTTTTTCTGTAGCTGGAATTCTTTGTACTCTATGAACTCCTGTTTCAAATCTAAGTTTTTCATATACTCCTCTTCCTCTTATTTCAAAAGATGCTTCTTTGTATCCTTCCATTGAACTTAGGGACTCATTAACTTTCTTTACTCCCCACTCATTCTTTTCTGCGAACCTCTGATACATATTAGCTAGATTGTATGCAAATATTGAAGCTTCATCTCCACCAGCTCCAGCTCTAACTTCCAAAACAATTTCATTAGGAAACTGTTCCTCTTTTTCTTCTTCCTTTAGGATGTTATCCATTTGAACAATTAGTGCATCCATCTGAATCTTTAATTGAGAAAACTCCTCTTGTGCAAGTTCTGCAACTTCCGGATCTTTTTCTGACACTTCTTTTAGTTCTTCTTCTTGTTTTAGTAGTCTTTCATACTCACTAACTATAAATTGTGTCTTTTGGTTTTCTTTGTATTTAGTTAAATCCATATTTTAATATTAATACAAAAAAACACATTTAGAAATGTGATTTTTCGTATTTACAGTATTTACTTCTTAGCGGCTTCTCTTCGAGCTCGGAACTTCTCAACTCTTCCGGCTGTATCGACGATCTTCTCTTGTCCTGTATAGAAAGGATGACACTGTGAACAAATTTCAACTTTTCTCTTCTCATTTGTTGAACCAATAGTAAATTCCTCACCGCAGGCGCAGTTAATGGTTGCTTTTTCAAAATATGTAGGATGTATCTCTTTTTTCATTGTCAAATGACTATATCAAAGATATTAGGTGGTGGCAATACCTTACTTAAAGCAAGATAGTTTAAGCTCATGTTTACTCGCTTTTCTTTCAGACTCCAGCCTAAGGGCTATAATCTCTTCTTGGTTCCTTATAGTGATATCTTTGTAGTGTTGGAACATTTCAAGCACTGGATCTAATCTATCTTGTAGTATTTCCATTAAAACGGAAGTTTGTTCTCTGAACTTTCTATCGAATCGCTCATCAAAACTAAGACCAAATTTTTCATCAAACTTCTGGTCGAACTTTAAATCAAATCTCTCATAGAATCTCTCATCGAATTTCTCATCGAATTTTCGATCAAATAGTACCTCTATTTGTTTTAGTGTTACCCCTGTCATCCATAGATTATATCACACCGGTATTTCACCCCTGTGGATACTTCTTCATATCTTTTTAATCTAGATCATTCAAGAAGTCTATTTGCTCTTGGAAGGCTGTAGCATGGTTTAGTACAGAATTACCATAGAAAGCATTCTGCGCAAGATTCCAGTTACCTCCTGCGTAATACTTAAGTGCTGCGGTTCTTTCAGCGGTATAGCCACCTGCCGCAGCTCCAAGGTCTTTAACATACAAAGATGTAGCGATGAAAGCATGAGCTGGGTTCCATGGGCTTGGTATAGAAACTCCAGCAGCTTGTCCAATTCTTGATTCATATGATTGCCACGTTGCAGGGATAAATTGTGATGGCCCCATAGCTCCTCCCCATCCACTACCGTAAGGACATGATAGTGGCGTAGAGTTCGGGTCAAGACCTAGTCTCTTTGTAATTCCCAAGAAAATAGTTTGATCATCTCTCCATGAGTTGTCATTTGGCCCAGGCATGATTACATTCCATTTTTTGTTTGCAGGATCTCCTGGTCTATTACAAGTTCCAACGTTCTTTCCAAGATCAGATTCTTGTTTAAGGATCGCTAATATAAAGGCTGTTCTAACACCAGTAGCCTTTGATGCTTGCTTTGCATACGCCAGAGCGTCACCAAATGAGATACCCGCACTATCTCTAAGTTGGAATAGAGCAGTTCTAATTGAATTAGCTCTTGCCTGCTTCTCGGCTAATATCTGTTCGAATGTTTTTTCGGTGTTCTTTGAAATAGCGAGGAGACTACTTTTTTCATCTTCCTTGACCTCAACAGCTTTCTTGTCTCTTTCTATCTCAGCTTTTATATCTGCTTCTTTGTCTCTCTTACCTTGGAGACTAATCTTTTCTTCTTCTGTTAATCCTCGTAATTCTCGAATATCATCAAAAAGTATTTCAAGTGAATTTTGAACAGTACTGTATGAATCAACAGTTACGAAAAATTCTGAAATATCACCTTCTCCGAGAATAATCTCTGCAAGTGATACACCGTCCAATTGATTTGTTTTCTTTATCAACTGAGCGAGAGATTCTTTTCCACTCTCCATTTTTGAATTTAGTTCTTTTACTGTCTGATCTTTAAGAACTATATCTTCACCTAATTCACTGATGGCTCTGCTCTTTGAATTTATATTCGATTGTGCAGATCTTATCTGAGTCGTTAACTTATTTACCTCCCCTTGGATGACAGCTGATTTTGCTTTCTGAACATTCAAAACTCCGGTAGTTTGTTGGATTTCTTTTTCTGTCTTCAAAAGCTGTTCACGGAGAATTTTTTCTGTTTCATCAACAGTAGCTGCAAAAAGCACTGTGATTGATATTAAAAATAATACAACAATACCTATTGCCGGTAGAAAAAACACTATCGTTCTTTTAACGATTGAATTCATATTATGAAGATCATTATACCATTATATTTCAAGTAACAAAAAACCCTAGTTTCCTAGGGTTTTTTGTTACTTAGCTTCTTCCTCAACTTCTTCTTCTTTCTTCTCGCCTTGGACTACAATTGAGTCTAGGTCTGGTGCATCAACTGGTTCCTCTTCTTCTCTGGCCTCTTGAACGAGTGCTATAACCTCTTCAGGATCAACCATTAGTTCTACTCCTTCTGGGAGTTTGATATCCTTAGCATGAATTTGAGATTCAAAATCAACAAGTACTGAGATATCTACATTAAGTTCACTTGGAAGGTCTTTAGGTGATGCCTTAATATCAAGCTCATGTATAACTTTTACAAGATTACCATTTAGAGTTTTCTCAGCTGGAGATTCACCAATATATGTAAGTGGTACAGAAACTTCAACCTTTTTACCTTTTTCAATAACATAAAAATCAACATGTCGGTATTCTCCACTAACAGGATCTCGATCAACTGAGTACACAAGAGTTTGATGTTCGTCACTTCCTTCTTTCAAAGTAACAATTGAAGACTCTCCGGCTTCTTTGAAGACCTTTTCAAATTCAGATTTAGAAATTGTGATTGGAGTAGATTCCTCCTTTGGACCGTAGAATACAGCAGGCATATTGTTCTTCTCTCTTATCTCAGAAAGTTTTTCTTTTAGGTCTCTTTTTGTGGCTTGAAGTGTAAGCATAGTGGATATGATTATACATAACTAACTGAAAATGGCAATATTATTGCTCGTCTATATGCTCTTTCATGTACTCAATCGTACCTCCAACCTTCTTTCCTGGATTAAATATATTATTAGGATCAAATATCTCTTTTACCCTAACAAACAAGTCGTATACTTCCTCACCAAACATTTTCTCCACATATGGAGTTCTAATTATTCCATCGTTGTGTTCTGCAGTAATTGTTCCTCCATACTCAACTATTAGGCTATACACTTGCTCAGATACTACAGGAATTTTATCTCTTTCTTCTTGTTTTTTCAGGTCCATTAAGGGAATTATATGCAAGTTCCCTGAACCGGCGTGGCCTGCAATATTTACCTTGATATTATTTTTCTTGAGTATATCCAGAAGTTTTGGAAGAAATTCTGGTAATTTTTCTGGTGACACACAAAAATCCTCTATGAAAGGAGCTGCTCTTTTTCCTTTTACATGTTTTCGAAGTAGATTAAAACTCTCTCTTCTCATGACCCAATATTTTTCTGCTTCATCCTCATCCTTCACAATTCTGTGCATAACCTTCAACCCACCAAGTGATGAGATAGTCTCTTCAACTTTCCTATCAGCTTCTTCTTCAGAAGCCTCTGCTATTTGAACAAGTACGATTAGTTTTGGGATTCCTAACATCTTTATCCCAATCAAAACCTCTGGGAGAAACTGCTTAGCAAAAGCAAACGTCGACTTCCCTACTTTCTTTGCAATTTCTGGCATGAACCTAATACCAAGCTTCATAGTAGTATCATCAAAAGTTTCCATACTTTCAGGTTTTACTTTTATCAGTCTACTAACAACCTGCGGTAACTTAGACCATTTTTTAAAGAAAAGAACTACCAATCTTTTGTGTTCTTTAATCTCAACCAATCTAACTTCTGCTTCAGTTAGAATTCCAAGAGTTCCTTGAGAACCGGTGAACAACTGTGTTAGATCGAAAGTTCCAGCCTCTTTGTCATACACATCCCAAAGAGCGTATCCTGATGAATTCTTATCAACCTTAGGTTTTGCATTTTTGATAAGATCATAGTTTTGATCTATAAGTTCAAATGTTTTTCTATAGATCTCACCTTCAAATCCGGATTGTTCTAGTTTTGACTCAAGCTCATCTTTATTCAATTTCCTAAAAGAATATTCTTCTCCATTAGCCAAGACCATTCTTAGTCTGTTAACAAAGTTTCTCATCTGTCCGTATTGTAGAGTCTTTTCTCCTCCACAGTTATTCATGATCATTCCACCGAATGCCGCTAAAGATTTAGAGGCTGGGTACACAGGCATTGAAACATGTTTAGGTAATGTTTCTTTTTCAAAATCTCGAAAGAACAATCCCGGTCCAACCGCTGCTCGTAATCCTTCTATATCAACTTCTTCACTATCAAAATATCTTGTGAAGTCTAAAATAATTCCTTCTCCAATTGCTCCTCCGGACATACAAGTTCCAGCTGCTCTACCTGTTATTGAAAGTTTTCTATATTCATTCCTGTTGTTGTTTATAAAATGTATTAGTCCAGAAACATCCTTACTATCTCTTGGGTATGCCACAAGTTGTGGTCGCACTTTAAAAAGAGAAGCATCATGACTATACTTTTCTAGAGTTTCATTATCAAAAAGAACTTCTCCTTTAAAAAATTCTTTTATTTCTTGTTGTAGGTTATTCGATACCATTGAAAAGTTTCAAACGATCACTAACAGATTTCTCTACAGCTTCAACCGCTGGTTTCAACAAACGGTACGGTGCTATCTCATCTGGATTGTTTTGAAGAGATAACTTTATACCATCTTTAAGCGCTAGTCTAATTTCAGTATTAATATGGACGATAGACATTCCAGCTTTTATTGAAGTTTTAAAGTCTTCATCTGTTATGCCAGAGCCCCCATGAAGCACCAATGGTACTCCTGTTGCCTCTCTTATCGCCTTGATTCTCTCAGTATCTATCCTTGGGTTAGCCTTTCCTTTCAAAATTCCGTGCATATTACCAACAGCTGGCGCCAAAAGATCAACTCCTGTTTCTTTTACAAAGTTAACTGCTTCTTCTATATTTGTCATAAATTCATCTGTTGCTACTCCTTCTGGAATCTCATCCACAATCTTTGATGACTGTCCGATGTTTCCAAGCTCAGCTTCCACTATAATGTCTCTCCCTGATTCTCTTGCGTAGTCAACACACTTTTTAGTAGTTTCTATATTCTCTTCAGGTGATAGTTTTACACCGTCAAAAATTACAGCATCATACCCTGCATCAATAGCTTCTTTTACCCCTTCAAAAGAATATGTATGATCTGCATTCAAAAAGATTGGATAATTATGTTGTTCTCTAAGTACTTTCACTAAAGCTACAGCCTCATGTACTCCAACAAAGTTTCTTTCTCCTTCTGATGTTCCAATTATAACTGGCAGATCTAGTTTCTTAGCTGCATTAAAAATTCCGTGTAGTGCTTCGAGATTTGAAATATTAAAGTGCCCAATAGCTACTTTTTTCTCTTCAGCCTCTTTAATATATTCTCTCAATGTTTTCATATATGTGTATTGTAACATGAATGAGAAAAGCCGCGGTAGTGTATACCGCGGCTCCCTTATTATTAGTGAATTTTAGAGATTCTATCAGAATTATGAGTGTTCATCTTTTTGATAAAACCAGTGAGATTACTATGCTTGCCAGAATTTTCCTTCATAGCCGTTTTCAAAGTAATAATCTTTTCTTCAATCACTTTATGATTGTGATTATTATCCGATCGCTGTTTTATTGCATATTCAAAAAGTCTTCCTCTTTCACCATCTCCTAGACTATTTAGTTCACGAAGGACTTCATCAAACCTTTCTTCACTTATCAGCTTCTCTAATTCTGGAATGTTCATATCAACACAAACAATACGTATTATTATCTACATGTCAATTAAAAGTTTCCACTCTAATTTGATACAATATCTCTATATGCAAAAACAAATAGATTTTCTCGCCGTCGGAGACATAGTTACAGACGCATTTATAGCATTAAACGAAGAATCAACATGGATTGAAAAAGACAATCCTCAAAAGTCTAAAGAGCTTTGTATGGCCTTTGGAGACAAATTACCATATGACAGCGTAAAAGTATTAGCTGCTGTTGGTAACAGTCCTAATGCGTCAGTTGGAGCCCATAGACTGGGGTTAACATCTGCTCTTGTTACAAACCTTGGTGATGATAAGTTTGGAATCGAACAAAAAGAAACACTTGAAGGACAAGGTGTTATCACTGACTACGTGAAGGTTCACGAAGGTAAAGATTCTAACTACCACTATGTTCTTAGACTCGGAGCAGAAAGAACTATTCTGGTAAAACACACCGAATGGGATTATGAGTTTCCAGAAATAGAACTGGGCCCAAAGTTCCTATATCTTTCATCATTAGCTGAAAACTCTCTGCCACATCATCAAGATATAGTGGAGTATCTAAAGAAACATCCAGAAACAAAATTAGCTTTTCAACCAGGAACATTTCAAATGAAATTAGGTAAAGATAAGTTGAAAGAAGTTTATGAAAACACAGAAGTTTTCTTTTGTAATAAAGAGGAAGCTCAAAGAATTTTAGAAACAGAAGAAACAGATTTTAAGGAACTCCTTAAAATGATGCATAGTATCGGACCAAAAATAGTAGCACTAACAGATGGTCCTGACGGATCATATGCATACGACGGAGAAACCGCTTGGTTCATCCCAATGTATCCCGATCCTGCTCCTCCAGTCGAAAGAACTGGTGCTGGAGATTCTTTTGCAAGTGCCTTCACAAGTGCCCTAATTCTTGGAAAAACAATTCCAGAAGCACTTCAATGGGGACCAGTTAACTCAATGAATGTTGTTCAACACATTGGTGCTCAAGAGGGATTACTAACCAGAGAGGAACATCAAGAATGGTTAGAGAAGAGACCAGACTATTTTGTAGCTAAAGAGATATAAGGAAAAGCCCAGCAGACCTGCTGGGCTTTTGTTTTGTGAGTTTTCTACTTATCTCAAGCTGGACTATTAGGAGTCTCCATATTAGTCACGAGATGGTAACTACTACGAAAATCTCTCAATAGAACTTCAATTGTTGTGGCTCCGTCTCTCAACATTGCCTCGAAAATTGGTCTGAGAATAACAGTTCGGGGATTTGGAACCTTTGTAGATTCCGAATCAGCTTTGTATAGCGTCTCGTTGTAGACATATGGAACAGATTGCTGAACAATCCTTTCTCCTATGCATTCAACTCGGTATGTCCCCTTTTCGTCTTGGTAGAACTCACCCTCTTTAGGTATTGATGTATTATTAATAATACGGTGGGTTGTGTTCGTTCTTTCTACTTATACAATATATTTGATTTTCTTGCAACCTCTATTTAACAAGTGGAAATCTCAATATAAAATGAGTGGCGACACCCTTTATGGACTGTACTTCTACAGTCCCGTCCATACTCTCAACCAGTTGTTTTGTAATCCAAAGCCCAAGTCCTGTACCAGAGATACCTGCTGTATCGTCATTTTTTATACGGTAGAACTTCTTAAACAAATTCTCTTGTTCTTCACTATTCATACCAAGTCCCGTATCACTAACTCTGATGATAAGGTCCTTACCGTCTGTCCTTGTATTAACTTCAACATTTCCTTGTTTAGTATACTTAACAGCATTACCTATTATGTTGTTAAGTATCTGTTTTATCTTACTCTGATCTATTTTTATATCTCCACCTTCAGATATGTTTGTGTTTAGTTTTAAGTTTTTCAACTCAGCTTGAATCTTGAATCCTTCGATCATTTCCTCAATTAAAGATGTTGGATTTAGTACTTCAAAATCAAACTCAATTATTCCCTGCTCAATTCTTGAAACATCAAGCATGTCAGATATCAAACCATTCAAATGTTTTATAGATATTCCTATCTTCTTGAGATTGTCCTTATCATCTTTATTTATATTGGGACTTTCATCGAGCAAAGATGCATATCCTCCTATGATAGAAAGAGGTGTTCGAAGTTCATGTGACGCCATTCCAATAAAATCATCTTTTAATTGATCAACGTCTTTAAGTTTCTTATACAAAGAAATGTAGTCAATTATTTTTGAGTGTCTCAAAAACAGAACCATAATCAAAAGTACTATACCTATAAGGATAGCTATACTCATTTTAATACTTACATCAATCAGTTTATCTGCTTCTGAAAGAGTTTGAGTAGTGACAATAGATCCTATGATTTTTCCACTGTCATCAACAACAGCTCTAACAGTATCGAATAATCTTTCCTCACTAAATCTTTCAAAGGTATATGAGTTCTTATGATCTCTTAATGCAAAAGAAAGACTCTCCGTAAATTTACTTTCGACTTTACCAATATCTTCTTTATTAAGTGATGCAACGATAACCGCATTATCATTATCCAACTTCAATATTTTGAAGGTAGTGATAGTCTCATTACTACTTGCAATAGCATTCACTTTCTCTTGAAGAAGATTTTGGTCGTCGATATGAAGTGGTACAAATTGTGCCAAAACATCTTGTATTGAACCTATTCTCACATTAATCAATCTGTCTTGTGCATCTTGTGCAACAGATACAAACATATTAGCAGAAACAGCGAACCCGAGAACTATTAATAACGCCAGTAAAGCTGTCCACCACAACTGTGGTTTACTCTTTACATTGTTAAACCCTAACTTAATAGTTTTTATCAGGTTTTCGCTCATTTATACAACATTATTCAACTCTTCTGGTAGCTTGTGCTTCCTACCTAAAATTATCAAGATCCCGATGAAAGCAATTACTAGAATAGTCATAACTATTGAAATTATATTATCTTTCAAGAAGTTTGGATCTTGTACTGGAATTTCAATGTCATTACCTAACACGTTAATAGTTGCAGCTTCGGCAGTCTTTACGAATGGAATCGCATTACTTCTTGCTACGATCTTACCTGTGTTATCAACAGTGGCTACGAATACCTCATGCTCTCCATCTTCAAGTTCCTTATCAAGCGTATATTCCCACTCTCCGTTCTCATCAGCCTTGATTGTAACAACTACAGGTGTACTGAAGATATATAGTGTAACTAAAGAGTTTGGTAGTGCTTTACCAGAGAAAGCGACTTTATTCTTACCTTCCATAGCATCACTACTGATTAGTTTAACCTCTGTAACTGTGTGTAATTCTGAGATTACGGATGTATTATCCTCTTTAGGGTTTTCAAAGTTAATTCTTTCTTCATTATCACTTGTAGGGTTAATTCCAAGTACAATCTTCTCCCTATCGTTTAGACGGTCCCCTTTAGTGTAGGCTTTGTCTGGATCTGTCTTATATATATATACCTCGTCGTAATCTGACAATCCATCACCGTCAGTATCTTCAAGTAGTAATTCTCCACCTCTATCTGCAATGATGTCTTTCTTAGATTCAATCCTTTCGCTTAGATCATTTAGTTTTTCCTGTACCTTTAATCTTCTTTCTGTTAGATCAACGTCTTTCCCTGTCTCTTCTTCTATTTTCGCCTCTATCTCATCGAACATAGCTTCGATTGATAATTTGAGTTTTTCTAGATTTACATCACTTACAACGTCTCTATATTTAAGTCTTTCTTCAATGTTCTTCGTGATGTTTTTTTCAATGTCAGAAACTTCTTTTTTAGTTTTTTCTGAAAAGACTATATCTATCTTTTCTGTTACATGATTATCTTCGTCATCAGAGTCACTGTCTTCTGTTTCAACTTTTATAGTTTCAGTGAATTTTCTATTTATTTCTTTCTTGACTTCATCCTTGGCTTTAATACTTTCTTTTTTAATAGTATTAACATTCTTTGAAATTTCACCAACGTCCTCGTTTAATCTAACATTCACTTCTGTGTGTGGTGTGAACGTTTTTTCTAATGATTCTCTTGGTTCTTCATTATATTTTTCAAGATATCCTTCAAGATATCTTTCTTTTAGATCTTCAGTTTCAGTATTATATTTTGTAATAAACTGATATTTATCACTTAAACTATCATCAGTTGACGTGATAGTGTTTTCATCTGTATAAGAACTTTCAACTTCTACAACCTCCTTAACTGAATCTTTAGTTAAGGTATCTGTATGAGAACTTTTAACTTTTTCTGCTTTTCTGTCTTCTACAACCTCCGATTCTTTATATTTAATTTTTAATTCTTCTTTTCTGGCTTCCACCTCTTCTACTATCTCTTCCTTTGTAAAAGATGATATTCCGTCACTTTCTCCAAAAGCGGTAAAAGAAAAGACTGTTAAACCAATAACAGGTATTGCGAAAATAGCTGTTGCTATGATGTGTACAGTTTTATCCATATAAATATTATACTACTCTTTAACTTTTCTTTCTAAGACTTTTTCTACAGCTCTTATAATAGATACTTCGTCCATTTCGTAATACTTAATTAGTTCTTCTGGAGTTCCGGACTGTCCAAAAACATCTTTCATTCCTATGAACTCAATTGGTGTTGGTGCGTACTTTGATAGACATTCCGATACCGCACTTCCCATACCTCCTGCAATTTGATGTTCTTCGACTGTTACGATAGCTCCTACCTCTGAGGCGAGATCAACAATCGAATCGACATCAAGTGGTTTGATCGTCGCAAGATTCATTACCTTCACTGGTATAGTCGAGTTCTTAGCGGCTAAAATAGCCTTGAATAGTAGTGCTCCTGTAGCAATGATTCCAACCTTAGCTTTCTCTTCAGGCTCGTACACTATATACGCCTTACCTATCTCAAATGGAGTTTCTTCAGTTGTTATAATAGGGGTTTTCTCTCTAGCTAAACGTATATATGTAGGAGCACTTGTCTTAGCACAAGCCATTGTAGCTTTTTTAGCTTCGATCGCATCACAAGGTGAAATGACAACCATATTTGGAATAACTCTAGTAATAGCTATATCTTCAATAGCTTGATGGGTTCCTCCATCAGGCCCAACTGATACTCCAGCGTGTGAGCCCGCTATTTTTACCGGTACATCGTTGTAACAAATAGTAGTTCTAATCTGTTCCCAGTTTCTTCCCGGTGAAAACATAGCGTAACTCGATATGAAAGGAATCTTTCCCATAGCTGCCATACCTGATGCAACTGATGCAAGATTTTGTTCTGCCACTCCAACTTCGATAAATCTTTTAGGAAACTCGTCTCTGAAAAAATTCATCTTTGTTGAATCTGTTAAATCAGCGCAAAGTCCGACGACATTTTCGTCTAACTTTCCAGCTTCAAGAAGACCTTCGCCAAATCCGTTTCGGATTGGAACCATTTCAACATTATCTTTAAATATATTCGGGTTTAAATTATTCATGGTCATGACAAGTTATCTTCCCTCCTAGAGTTCTAAGTTCTTTCAATGCCATCTTAGCTTCTTCACCCTTAGGTGGTTTTCCATGCCACTCTGGTTTTCTTTCAAACTCTTTCACTCCCTTTCCAGGAATAGTCATAGCTATTATGACACTGGGCTGATCGAACACAGCTTGAGCTTTTCCAACTGCTTCGTCTATCTCCTGGAAGTTATGACCATCAACTTCTTGTGTATGAAAATTAAAGGCAGTGAATTTTTCTGCCAAATCATTTAATGGCATTATATCTTCTGTATACCCATCAATCTGAATATTGTTTCTATCAACTATAACTATTATGTTATGTAGTTTTTCTTTAGCAGCAAGCATGATAGCTTCCCAGTTTTGTCCCTCATCTAGTTCCCCATCACCGGTAAAGCAGTACACAAACTTATCATTACTTTTCCCTTCGTCTATTCGGATAGCGAGTGCCATCCCAACAGCTTGTGAGAGTCCGGATCCTAATGGTCCTGAACTTGTTTCAAGAGCTGGTAGAAATTCCCTATGTGGATGTCCCTGTAATCGACTTTTGAATTTCCTAAGGGTTTTCAGTTCATCCACTGGTAAATACCCCGCATGAGCCATGGTCGCATAGAGAACCGGACATATGTGACCGTTTGAAAGAACGACTCTGTCTCTTCCATTCCAGGCAGGATCTTTTGGATCATGTTTTAGTTTGTGGAAGTATAGGTATGTAAAAATATCAGACATACCAAGAGGTCCTGCTGTATGTCCCGATCCAGCTTCGATGAGAGACTCAATTATTGATAACCTAATATCATTTGCCTGTTTCTCTAAAGAACAAATTTTATCGTCAGTTAGATTTGCCATGGATATATTATATCAAAAAATTGTTATTTATTTGTTTTTTATATGAATTATTGAATCCATAATCGTATCATTTTATGCCCTTAATCGTATCATCATGATACGATTAGAACAAATGGATACGCTTACCCAACCAACCCTCCAAACTTCTTCAAACTCTCTTTTGGATTCTCAAAGAGAACTGACCCTGAAACTAATCTAGTTGCTCCAGCTTCGATAAGTTTAGGTGCCGTATCAAAACTAACTCCCCCATCAACACTAATTTCAATATCACTTTTCTCTCTTAATTCTTTTATCTTATCTAACACGTCCTTATTAAACTTTTGACCTTGAAACCCTACTTCGTCTATTCCCATAAACTGAACAACATCAGATAAGTCTAAGTACTTATCTAATTCAGTATTAGGTATCTCTGGTGTTATAGATACACCAATCTCAATATTGTATTTCCCTTTCAAGTCTCTTAGAAACTCTGTCTCATCTCCTTTAAAACTATCTAGATGAAAAATTAACCTGGTAGCACCAGCGTCAATCCACCTAATAGCTTCCTCTTTAGGGTTTCTTACCATTAAGTCTATTTCAAAATTTAGCTTATCCCATCCAGGCAACCCTTCATTTTGTTGTTGTATATCTTCGAAGTGTTCTCTTCTCTTACCGTATGGCCAACTAAAAGCCGGAACGAACTTTCCGTCCATAACATCTATTTGAATCTCATCTACCAAGTCCTCAACCTTTTCGATCTTCTCTTTAAGGTCATTAAAGTCATCTGGCATTACCGCAGGAATTATCTTTATCATTTTAAATTATTGATTTCTTCAATTCTTCTAATATGTCTTTCCTCTCCTGAGAAAGCTGTATCAAGCCATAGGTCTACAGCTTCTACAGCTTCTTCTTCGCTTAGAAACCTCGCACCGAGTGACAAAATATTTGCATCATTATGCGATCTTGAGAGCTTTATAATATCAAGACTATTATCATCATCTTTCTCACCGTAATATACCGTTGCTCTGATTCCAGGGAACCTGTTAGCTACCATAGCTTCACCTTGCCCTGAACCTCCAAAAATAATACCCATTGATTCTGGATCTATTGTTAACTCACGTGCAACAGAAACGACAAATTCTGGGTAGTCATCATTCTCGTCAAATTCATCTGCACCGTGATCAAACACTTCATATCCTTCTTTTTCTAAGTGAAGTTTGATAGTTTTTTTTAATTCGAAACCTGCGTGGTCTCCTCCTATGTGGATTTTATTTTTCATCTTTTTTTTCTTTCTTCTTAATACCATCTACTGATTTTTTGTTTGCGATCTTTCCAGTTCGAAGTACGTGCTCTACTAATGTGTTTGTATATCCAATCTCATTGTCATACCAACTAAGAACTTTTACTAAGTTTCCTCCGACTACCTTTGTGAAGTTTAGATCGACAATAGCAGCGTGAGTGTTTCCAACAATGTCTTGTGAGACAATTGGTTCTTCTGTAACTGTAAATATCCCTCTCCATCTATCCTCTCTCGATGCATTCTTTAGAATCTCATTCACTTCTTCAACTGTTGTGTCTTGTTTTGATATAAAAGTGATATCAGCAATTGATCCAACGATTACAGGAACTCGCAGTGCTATACCATCAAACTTATCCTCAAGATCAGTAATTACCTTTGATGTTGCAATAGCGGCTCCTGTTGTAGAAGGAATTATGTTCTGTGCAGCTGCTCTTCCTTTTCTAAAGTCTTTTTTGTTTGGTGAGTCCACAATAGATTGTGTTGCAGTATATCCGTGGACTGTGTTAAGTAGAGCTTTCTCTATTCCCAAAGACTCATTTAGTATTTGCATTACACTTCCTCCTGCATTTGTAGTACAAGATGCATTTGAAGATACTTCACATGTTTTCAACTCCTCATCATTTACCCCAACAAGGATTGTCTTTTCAGTCTCATCCTTTGGTTCACTTTTAGCTGGAGCTGATATTACAACTCTTTTGGCACCAGCTTTAATGTGTCCCCTTGCATCTTCATACTTTCTAAACGCTCCAGTTGATTCAACAACAACATCAATCTCAAGTTTCTCCCATGGAAGTGTAGATGGATCTTTCTTTCCAAAGACTTGGATCTCATTTCCGTCTACCATTAGCTTTCCACCACTTACTCCAATATCTAAAGCTGACCTACCGTAGGTAGTGTCATATTTAAGAAGATATGCGAGATTCTCTATATCAGCTAAATCGTTGATAGCTACAACCTGTATATCCTCCCTCATACTAGCTAGCTTGAAAAAAGCCCTTCCAATCCGACCAAACCCATTAATTGCAACACGTATTTTTGTCATATTTTATTATATATATGTGTAATCACTAGATTATACCAGTAATGTAGTACTAGTTAAAATGGTGGTAAAAACCATTTACTTAGATTTGTGTGCGTACTTGTGAATAATGTTATAAATCAAGGTTTTATAAGACATACTTTCTTTGTCAGACTTGTCTTTTATCTTAAACAAATCTTCTGTTTTCAAGTCTACGGTAACCTTTTTATATTGATCTAAGGTGTTTCGCGTTATTTGAGTATAATAATTATTCTCTTTTTCACTAAGTCCTTTTAGTTCCCCACTATCTAAGATTCTATCAACATAGTCTGAAATTTCTTGTTCTTCTTTTGTTAGTTTAGTTTTTTCATAGATTGTTATCTATTTTAAATACTTTTCAGTAGCCTTTCTACTCGGAAATATGGTCTTTAATACTATTTTATCCAAAGCCTTTCCATTATTTATAGCGTCAACAATATCTTTAGCGGCTCCATATGTCGAAGTATACATATATGTTATGAAATTTTAATGAAGAAACAATAAGGATATGTGGCATCGCTCAAAAAGTATTGTTTTTCAACGTAATTTATAATTGCTTGAAAAAGTAAAATCCAAACATCCATAACTCACGACTTTCCCTGGTAAAAAACTCACGACTTTCCGTGTTTTTCAGACCTTACCCGAGTAAACGTGAGTTATTTTCGCCTGGTTTCACCTCTTTTTTTAAGCTGGATCCACTACAACTTCCTCAGCTGATTCCACCACAGGTTCCTCGATAACCTCCTCCACAACATCTTCCTCTACAACCTCTTCTACCACTTCTTCAACTACTGGTTCTTCCGTAACCACCACATCCTCCTCGATTACATCTGGTGTAGTTGTCGCTGTTTCTTCTACTTCAATTACATCTGGTGTGGTTGTAGCTGTTTCTTCTACTTCAATCACATCAGTTGTAGTTGTCGCTGTTTCTTCTACAAGATCTTCATACTCTCCATCTTTGTCTGCTGTTGTTCGGATTCCAACATTTGTTGCCTTAAGCATAGCTCTCAACTGTTCCCCGTCTATACAGACACCATCGATACAAAGCTCATCCTCAACAACCAATCTCTTAAACGTTCCTTGTATTGTGTTTGCCAC
>JBLINH010000011.1:0-25388 GCA_047639165.1 Minisyncoccia bacterium
TCTAACTCTGTTGGCAGCTCTTCTCGAGTGTCCTTTAGTAGATCATTTGGACCAGCTATTGTTGGGTCTCTTCTTTCAGATATTTCATCTCCGTCATTTGTTCCGTCGTTATCTGTATCGGGTTTGTTTATGTCACTCCCCCATAGGTCTTCTTCCCAATCATATAGGCCGTCTTCATCGGTATCGTTTAGATCACGAACATTTTCTCTTGCTATTGAAAGAGAAACAACGTCTGGTTTCCCAGTGTTGTTTTTGCTGTCCCCGTACTTATCAGAAAGTGATGAAAAAGAAATGACACTAACTACTACTACTACTACTATCACAAAAAATATTGGTACTTTGTTACTTGGTCCTTCCATGTTAGTAAAAGTATATCATGTACATTTTTTTACTGTGTTATAATTTTCAACAACGGACATATATATGAAAAAGAATTTCCTATTTTTAATAATCATCGTATTTACTTTCGCTATTCCTACGTATGTACATTCTTTTAATTTCACAAGAAGTCTGACTGTTGGATCATCTGGTTCAGATGTCTTAGAACTTCAGAAAGTTCTAAACCAAGATCCTGCTACAAGAGTAGCTACAAGTGGTGTTGGATCTCCAGGGAACGAGACTACCTATTTTGGGACACTTACCAAAAATGCTGTTATAAAGTTTCAGAACAAGTATAAAAGTGAGGTATTAACCCCAGTAGGTCTTAGTTATGGAACAGGATACTTCGGACCATCTACTATATCTAAGATAAGTGGAACAGTTAGACAAACAAATACAGTATCAAATACATATACTTCTAAACCTGTTTCTAACAAAGTACCTAAAATAACATCTATTTCACCTAGAAAGATAAAAACAGGAGACTATATAACCCTTAAAGGAGAAGGATTCGATGATATTGCACAAACCACTGTTATAGATAATTATTCAGGAGCTAATATATATAGTGACTTCAGGATGTCAGATAGTGGAAAAACTCTTAGTTTTAAGGTTGAATCTTTAATTCCCTACTTCGCACTAGGTATTGTAGAAGGTATCGATGAATTAGAGAGTTCTATCGACTTTTCAATCGGTGACTTTTTTGAAGAAGGTAACCCTCTAAATGATGTACATATTACTGTTGTAAACAGTAGAGGAATGAGTAACACAATGAAATACAAATTAATAATAGATGAAATATAAACATGATAAATAGACCAAACAAGATAATACTTATACTTACACTTCTTGCGTTTATTATTTCCCCAATAGCTTTGATACCTAGAGATGCTGAAGCTGTCGGAATTCCTTTTGGAGGGCCTTCTGTCTTTGGAATACCTTGTACTTGTTCTCTTGGTCAAGCAGTTTGGTTTTGGGATTACGGTGGAACTATAAACCCATTAGGGTTGTGGGTTTACCCTGGAGCAAACCTTAAACCCTCTGCTAATATTTTTCTTCTAACACCTACTACAGTTCCAGGGATTCAAGCCTTAGGTTCATATATACCCGTAGGTGTTGGACAATGTCTGGTATATGCAGGAATAACGTGTGTACCTATTCCCCTAACAGGCATGTTTCCTCCGATTGGGACACCTCCTGGAGTAGGTGTTTCAGGAATAGCACTCGGTGGTATCGGTGGTATCGATAGTTTTGCTTCTTTTGCAGGAATGGCAGAATCTATTTACGATAAAGCTGTATCTAGTGGTAGAGGAGGTGGTAAGTCTTGTCTAGATGAAGGTAGAAACTGCAGGAAAACAGATTTTAATAGTGGTGGAGTCGAAGCATTTTCTTGTAGACCTCGAGAATCAAGAGAAACATCCGATGCCTGTGATAATAAAGGTCCTGTCGGTCTGTCTTGTAGTCCAGACGTTCCAATTATAGAAGAAGGAGGTAGTGTTAAATGGAAAATGGATATGGTTGGTGGAGGTAACGAAAAGCATTACCTAACTTGGCAAGGGAAAGGTGTCACAGCTGAAACAAATGCTAAAAAAACTACACTTATATATGAGGATAAAGGAATTCAAAGTGTAGAGATTATTGCTTTTCCAAAGTCTGATCTTCAAAGTCCTATTGTATCAACATGTTCTGTACAGGTTGTTGAAAAAAACAGCTCCACTACAGTTGTTGGGTGTAGTACTTCCAAAGGGGTTGTGAGCAATATATCTGCAAATGATAGATACCCAGATTACAATAAAAAAATTGAGTGGAAAGCTAAAGCACTTGGAGGAGAAGGACCATATACATATTCATGGACTGGTGAGATAAACTCTGATAAAACCTCTGTAACTGTAAACTATAAAAATGCTACTCTGGGAGAAAAAACAGCTGTGGTAACAGCAGTTTCAGCAGATGGTCAAACTGCTTCAGCAACTTGTTCAATTGAAGTTGTCGGTGAATAATTGTAACTAGATACTCTTAGAAACTTCGAACCAATCATCTACAGAAAGATTTTCTGCTCTTATATCTCCATTCAATCCAATACTTTCTAAAAACTCTTTACTAGTCTCCAGATTATTAGAGAGTTTTTTTCTTTTATGCATAAAACCTTTCTTTACTGTTTCAAAAAACTTAGACTCACTAACGTTTGTATTTAAAAATCTATCTTTGGATATGTTTTGAATATGTAGAATCGCAGAGTCTACTTTTGGCTTAGGTGTGAACAGTTCTTTTTTTACAGTATCTATGTATTTAGGTTCACCGTATGCTTTCACACTTATAGATAGTAAGCTCTCCTTCTTGTCAGTAGCTATGATCCTCCTAGCCACCTCCTTCTGGACCATTAAAGTCATGCTTTTAGGGTGGTTTTCGGCACTTAAGAACTTTTCTAAGATCATCCCAGTTATGTAGTATGGAATATTAGCTACGATCTTATATTCACCTTTGTTTAGGTTATGATCACTCGGATTGAAAAGGAGAATGTCCTCATTTAAGAGTTCCAAGTCTTTAAATTTATCAGAAAGCTCTTCAATCAGTCTGTTGTCCTTCTCGACTGCTACTACTCTCCCTGCTTTTTCAAGTAGTTTTTGAGTAAGGGTACCTTTACCTGGTCCAATCTCAAGAACAACATCAGTTTCTTTTAGTTCTGATGAGTAGCAGATCTTCTCAAGTACATGAGGTGCTTTAAGGAAGTTCTGTCCAAGTGATTTTTTATGTTTGAAAATCATAATTAGAAGTCTATAAAAATATCTTTAACAGCGCTAGAGGTTGGATTGTCCCGCTCCTCTTCTATATATGAAGCGTCTATGTCACCTATAAATTCAGAAGGGGCATTTATCTGCTGAGATCCGAAGATGGTTCGTATGTTTGCATACGTTAGAATTAGTTTAGTCCTAGCTCTTGTTAGAGCTACGTAGAATAGTCTCCTCTCCTCTTCATCGTCATCTTTCTTTTCATCCATTCTTTCATGTGGAAACAATCCAGACTCTAGTCCTGTTACAAAGATGTAATCGAACTCCAATCCTTTTGATGCATGGACTGTCATTAGTTTCACTCCCCCATTATCTTTCTGTAGTTCATCTTGGTCTGATGCAAGTGCAGAGTCTTCCAGAAGTTTGTTGATGCCATCAGGTTTTTCTAGCTCGTCATACTTTGTGGAAAGCGTAACTAATTCTTTTACGTTTTCAATTCTTTCAAGACCATCGTCACCTAATTTTTTGTAGTACTCTTCAAGTCCAGATTTTTGTAATACGAACTTTATAACTTCCCCGGGATTTTCATTATCAATTTTATGTCTAATTGTTTTTATTAGAATCTTGAAACTAGCTACGTTCTCTTTCGCTTTTCCTTTTAGATCTTCTTCTTTTCCTGAAAGGACTTTTAATAGACTGACCTTCCCTATTCCTCTTGCTGGTGTGTTGATTGTTCTTGCGAGACTCGCTCTATCACTAGGGTTCATAGCTGTTTGTATATATGAAAGAACGTCTTTTATTTCCTTTCTATCAAAGAACCTAGTTCCAAGAACTTGGTATGGAACAAGTCTATTAAGGAAGGCTTCTTCCAGTACTCTAGACTGGAAATTAGCCCTATATAGGACCGCTATTTCCTTGGGGTCTACTTTGTTGTTTACAAGCTCTAATGCTGTTTCTGCAATGTAGTTAGCCTCATCATTTTCATCGTAGGCATTGTAGATAGTAATCTTGTCCCCTTCTACATTTTCCGTGAAAAGATTTTTCTCTCTTCTGTTTTTGTTTTTCTTTATGACATCATTAGCAGCACCTAGAATGTTTTGTGTCGATCTGTAGTTTTGTTCAAGAAGTATTTCTTTGGCTTCGGGGTAGTCTTTTTCAAAGTTTAATATATTTTTTATCGTAGCACCTCTCCATGTGTAAATATTTTGATCGCCATCACCAACTACACATAGGTTATGATGTGATTCAGCTAAAAGTTTTGTTATTAGGTACTGAACTTCATTTGTATCCTGGTACTCGTCGACATGAACGTACTTCCAAACATTTTGGTAGTGAGTTCTAACATCTTCATGATCACGAAGTAGTACAGCTGCTTTAAAGATAAGGTCATCAAAGTCTAATGACTTATTTTCTTTAAGGGCTTTTTCGTACCCCCTCCATGCAACTACAGCTGCTTCTTTTGCATAGCTAAACTCGTCTCTAGTCTCGTATTCATCGACAGTTACCATGTTCCCTTTCTCTCTAGATATTATGCTAAGGATTTTTCCTGGTTCATATTGTTTAGGATCATACCCTTTTTCTTTCAAAGCATCTCTCACTGCTCTTTTTGAATCTGTTCTATCAAATATTGTGAAGTTCTTTGGGATGTCTAACTTTCTCCCGAACTCTCTTATGATGTGAACTCCTAATGAGTGGAAGGTACTCACGAAAGGTCTTTCATTGTATGTGATTGGTCTGTTTAGATTCTTGTCATTGCTCATTAGTAAGTTAACTCTGTCTCTCATTTCTTTAGCAGACTTATTTGTGAATGTGATAGCTAGTATATTATGTGGAGCAACACCACTTTTGATTAAGTGAAGAATTCTGTGGGTTAAAGTTTTGGTTTTTCCTGCTCCTGCTCCTGCAATAATTAGAAGAGGTCCTTCTGTTAGTTCGACAGCCTCCCTTTGTTTAATATTTAGTGATGATAGGTAATCCATATGTTCTAAGTGGACTTAAATATACCACATTTGATGTCATAATTAATCCATTGACCAAGTACCGGCTAATTGGTAAGATTGTCCGTACTACTTGATTGAATTAGAGAAATCCGACTACGCCAGAATTCAGAAAATCTGATTAAAACAAAGGCTTATTACAACAAACCAACAAGATTTTGATCCGCTGTCCGCTAAGGGTAGTAACGAAAACAAGGGTCAAATGAATATATTAGATGAAAAAATCCATGATTTCTATAAATGGTTTCTAATTTTTTTGTTTTTGTTCGTACCTTTCTTTGCAAATGCCTCAATATTCTCTCTAGCTACCTTATTTGGTTTTACATCAAAGAACGAAGTATACGTCACTGATGACAACAGTGAGATTAATTCTCAAAACCTACAAATTCTCCAAGCAGCCGTTAATATTGATCCAAATCCAGCCAAAGGAGGTGGAGATATTTATATTGTAGATGGCGTTGCTCTACTTGCTGAGACGGGGGTATCAGGATCTCTTGTAGATATTAATGAAAGGAAGAATGATCAAATTAGTATATATGAGGTACGAGAAGGAGACGCATTATCTCAGATTGCCGAAATGTTTGATGTTACAGTTAATACCATCCGTTGGGCTAACGAACTAGAAGGTCCAATATCTCCAGGACAGACACTTGTTATCCTACCTATCTCAGGAATTGAACATACTGTGAAATTCGGAGGAACAATATCAGATATCGCAAAGATTTATGATGCTGATATAAAAGAAATCGCTTTGTTTAACGGAATTTCTGCAGACGCTAGTTTGAAGAAAGGTGACAAAGTCATGGTTCCAAATGCTATTCCTCTAAACGAGAGTAAAAAAACAAGTTCTACAAAGATTGTTAAGTCTTCAGGAGGTTCATCATATAGTGGAAGCTACATGAGACCTATAAAGGGAGGATATCGAACTCAAGGAATTCATGGGTACAATGCTGTTGACCTTGCTGCACCAGTGGGAACACCAATTTACGCAGCGCTTGGAGGTAGAGTCATAATCAGTAAATCAAGTGGATGGAATGGAGGTTACGGTAACTATGTAGTAATTAAGCATGATAATGGTACACAGACTCTGTATTCACATAACAGTTCAAACATTGTTGCTGTAGGACAAAGAGTTGTACAAGGACAAGTAATTGGATACATTGGAAGTACAGGAAGATCTACAGGTCCTCATGTCCACTTCGAGATTCGTGGTGCTAGAAATCCTTTCTAATTTTTAATACGAAAAAAGACCGAGATGTTCTCGGTCTTTTTTTATTTAACGTTACAAGTTCTTGCTGCAGGATTTGCTTCTAATCTACCTCTTGGAATTTCTTCCCCCGTCTCATCACAAGTTCCGTATGTTCCTTTATCAAACTTCTCTAGGGCGTAGTTCACATCAAGCAAGTGAGCTTCTAATTGTTTTAGGATAGCGGTGTTTGTTTCGTACTCTTCGATGTTGTCTGCTCTCTTGTTTGGGTCAGCTTCGCGGGCATTTATACTGCTAGGCGATGGCTCCCAATCATTAGGGTTATCTGGGTTAATATGACCAACTGTTTTAAGTTCGCTCTCTAGTTTGGCTTTCTCACTAAGTAATTTTTCTTTGAAATATTCTAAGTCTTCTGTTTTCATTCAGATAGTATATCAAAATGTAGGCCTATTGCGCTAGAGATTTTGATTGTATTCTTCTGATTACCTCTTCGAACGTATCTATGTTTGTTGTCATTATTAGGAAATCTTCGTTTATGAAGCTATAGAAGAATATGATGTTTCCATCGAAATCCCTTATTACTCTTGTATCTCTGTTGCTTAGAACAACATCTTCAAAACTGGAAGGAGAGTAATTTAATTTTTTAAATGTAACAGGTTCTATAATTTCTGGAGTAGATGAACTTGTGTCTTCTACTACATCGGGTGTAGATGTTGCTACGTTGTCTTCTACTACATCGGGTGTAGATGTTGCTACGTTGTCTTCTACTACTACAAACTCTTTCTCATCTAGGTTCTGAAAGAATACTGATTTTACATCTGAAACTAGAACAGATTCCCACTCAAGCATCCCAGCAAAAGAGTTTGTAAAATCATCCACCTTTATAACAATATACGGTTCAGAAACGGTCATTCCATGTATTCCTAATATGAAAGCATTGTTCATTGACCGTATCGCCCTATTTGAAATTGGTGTCCCTAGTATTTCAAATAGATTAGAAGTTGTTATGTTCTTTTTTGTCTCCCTCAGATCCTCAGTTTCTACTTGTGTTTTTGTGAAAACAATCTCTACGAAAGATTCTGCTTCTATGGGTTGTTTGATAGTTTCTTTTAGGTCTTGCACTATATCTAGCCTACTCCTATCACCTATTGGTATTTCAATCTGCTCTTGTATATAGATGATAGTTGATTCGCTTACAGGTGTTTGTGTGTTTGCTCTTTTCTCTTCTTTAAATATTAAAGGATGTGCGAACTTTATATATACAATTACTAGTAGACCAATTACCAAAAGAACCATTCCAAATGTTAGATACTTTTTGTTACTTGATCCATCAATACCCTCTTGCCGACTTTCTCTTTCTAGACGTTTCTTTTTTGTTTGTTCAGAAATTAATATCTTCGCTGTAGAGATTTGTCCGGTATATATTGCATTCCTAACATCATCTTCGTATGTTCGAAGTGGTTTTAGAATTATTTCTCCTTCTTTCCCCACCTTTTTTCCTGGAGGTGTTTGAGTATCTGGCTTTTTAGACTCTTTCATTGCAGTAATTGTACCAAAACAATTTTAATTATGCTCTAATAGTATTAGAGGAAAGTCAAAATCGAACTATAGAAAGGAGGTTATATTATGAACTCTGAAACAATTGAAAAAACTGTTTGTACTTGGGGCGTTACTAATGCACCAGTGGAAAACAGAATCATTGATGGAAAGTGTCCGAACTCAGAATGTGATTTTTCTGGGAATGATGACAGTTGGGCCGAAATGTTAACTGGCTTTACTAAAGCTGGTAAAAATTTCGGTAAGAAAGTCGGAGTCGTGTTCTTCACTTGCAACGAGTGTGGTGGAAGAGCATATCAGATGATTACCAAACCAGAGATTACCTTCTGGACGTCTAAAGACACCTGGAATAGATAGAAGAAAACCCCCTTTGCTTTCGCAAAGGGGGTTAACTTAGTTTATTTTTTTATAGGTTTTTGTCTTCGGGTTGATCTTTGTGGTGATCTGCCTGTTGATATTAAGTATCTCTTTGGATCAGAATCAAGATCTATGAAATCATCACAGATTTCTTTTAGTTTACCTGAAGATGATTTACCAAATGATATAACTTCAACCTGACATCCTTCATGAAATCTTAAATATTCCACTAGAGGAATGAAGTCTCCGTCACCAGATATGATAACAATAGCATCAAGCTTTGGCGCCATTGTTATTGCATCTACTGCAAGACCAACATCCCAGTCAGCTTTCTTGGCTCCTCCAGCAAAGACTTGTAGGTCTTTGGTTTTTGTCTCGATACCCATTTTTGTTAGAGCTTCGAAGAAACTTGATTCCTCTCCTGACTCTGATGTGATTACGTATGCGATAGATCGAATCAATGTTCGTTCCATAACTGCGTCTTCTACAACTTTACCAAAATTAACTTTCTTCCCGTATAAATTCTTCGCTGAGTGATATAGGTTTTGTGCGTCTATAAAAACTCCTACTCTTTGACCTTTGTGTTTAATACTAGCCATTAAATTTTTATTAATTATATAAAATCATCCTTACCCCTATTCTATATTGAAATGTGCAAAACAAAAAACCATTCTTTACTTATGTTCAGAATGGTTTTTGATTTAGGCTCGATTCTTTAAACCAAGCTTTTTAACTAAAGTCTTGTATTGCTTAGGACTTTTACGTTCAAGATAACTTAAATGTTTTTGTCTATCTGCAACCATTCCTAGTAAACCTCGTCTTGAGTGATTATCCTTAGGATTTTTCTTCAAGTGTTTTGCTAATTCTTCAATCTGTCTTGTTAAAATTCCTGCTTGTGATTCTGGAGATCCGGTATCAATATCGTGACGTTGGACCTCTTTCAGTGCAGTTTGTTTCTTTCTCTTTGTAAGCATGATGTTGAGATAGTAACACATATGAGATATAAATGCAAGCTTTTTAGGTATGTTTTATAGGTTTTGAGGTATAATATATTGTAAGACCCTATGACAAAACAAAGGAAACAAAGTGAAATAGAAGGATATAAGAGACAATTTTTGGAGTATGTGGAGATTGAGAAAGGTAGAAGTTTAAATACTGTTAGAAATTATGAGGCGTATCTGTCTAAATTTATAGGATTCGGAGATATTACAGAAGCTAGTGACATAGACGAAAATACTGTTAGAGAGTTCAGATTATGGCTCAACAGACAGCCTGCAAGAACTATTAGGGGTAAAACTGAGACTCTAAAGAGGAAAACTCAGAACTACTACCTTATAGCCCTTAGATCCTTTTTAAAGTATCTTGCCAAGATCAGAGTTAAAACACTATCTCCCGAGTATATAGAGCTAGCTAAGACACCAGAACGTGAGTTAGACCTAATCACTCACGAAGAGCTTGATAGACTTCTAGCTTCCCCTGACGATGGAACAGTTAAAGGGTTGAGAGATAAGGCAATATTAGAGCTGTTTTTCTCCACAGGTCTTCGTGTTTCTGAGCTATGTTCACTGGATCAAGACTTAGACTTAAGTAGAGACGAGTTCTCCGTAAGAGGTAAGGGAGATAAGGTTAGGGTTGTTTTCATATCAGATAATGCACGTTCGGCCATTAGAGGCTACTTAAAGAAAAGAGATGATTTTGATAATGCACTTTTTGTACAAGTACCAGGAAAAGGAGGAGAGAAAGCATTAAAATCTCAAGATTCAATACGATTAACATCTAGGTCTATTGAAAGGATTGTTAAGTTTCATGCAATTAAGGCTGGTATCACAAAGAAAGTTACTCCTCATGTTATCAGGCACTCTTTCGCAACGGACCTTCTTTCAAACGGTGCTGATCTTCGTTCAGTACAGGCTCTCCTTGGTCATGCGAACATCACAACCACACAAGTGTACACACATGTAACTGACAAACATTTGAGAGATATACATAAGAAGTTTCATAATAACGGGAGTAAGTAATTTGACAAATGTTATTTTGAGTATTATCTTTCTATTCGGGTCCCGGTAATAGCTGGGAAGAACATATATACTAAAAATAAAAAAAATAATTAGATATCATGTCTGGAAAAGTAAGGAATAAGATAGTTGCAGTAACAGAATTAGAGAAAAACACTCCGACAAAAAAGTCGTCGGGTCATCCAAATTCGCCAACATGTGCTACACCAGGATGTCCATACGTCGTAAGTATGGGAGGATTCTGTTTCGAACATGAAAGAAGTACTAGCAGGATGCCTCTTCATTCGCCACGTATTTAAAAATTAGTTTATATTATTCAGGCCCGCCTCTCCGGAGGCGGGCCTTTCTGATATAATCTGTATATGAAAAAGAATCTAAGACTAATATCATGGAACGTTAATGGAATAAGAGCATGGGAGAAAAAAGGGATGTTAGATTGGTTTGTAAAAGAATCTCCTGATTTTATGTGTTTCCAAGAAACTAAAGCTAATAAAGAACAGCTATCTGATGATTTGATATACCCTGAGGGATATCACTCTTTCTTTGAGTCTTCTAAGGTAAAGAAAGGTTACAGTGGTGTGGCAATATACTCTAAGCATGAACCCGACAAAGTTGAAGAAGGGTTAGGAGTTAAGAGTCTGGATCAAGAAGGAAGATTCTTAGCACTTCACTTCGGAGACTTAGTTGTTATCACTTGCTACTTCCCTAACGGAGGAGGAGGTCCAATTCGATTGAAGTACAAGTTAGAATATTACGATGCTTTTTTGAAATATGTAGAGAAACTAAAGACTAAAAAGAAGAAAGTAATCTTTTGTGGTGATGTGAATACAGCTCACGAGGAGATAGATTTAGCTCGTCCTAAGGCGAACAAGGATAATACGGGCTTTCTCCCTATTGAAAGAGCTTGGATGGATAAGGTGGAGAAAAAAGGATGGGTAGATACTTTTAGATATAAAAACAAAGACAAGAAAGCTCGATATTCATATTGGGATATGAAATCAAGAGCTAGGGATAGAAACGTTGGTTGGAGGATAGATTACTTTTTTGTTTCACCTAATTTAGAGAAAGATATTGTTAAAGCAGATATATTGGATAAGGTTTTGGGTAGTGATCATTGCCCTGTTCTTTTGGAGGTTAGTGTTTAGGTAAAAGAAAAAAGCGCCGTACCCGAAAGTCGTACGCTTTTGTTTGAAAGTTTTAAGAGGATAGAACTCTTCGGTTACTTCACCGAGTGGGTTTACCACTGTTATATGGACGTCTGCCCTATCACCCTGAGACGAGGAAGCAAATCGCGCACCTTGTCCACGAGCTCCTTGTGATCCTCCGGAGTCAGTGACAAGTTACCCTTGTCATTCTCCCTCAGGATTATCACCGTTCCTTTTCCAAAATAGAGGTACGGGACAGGGGTCTTATGTGCACGCCAGTAGGCGAATATTACATCACCGGCGATATTGCCATGGCACCCCATTCTCGAGGAGCTCTTTCCGACATCTCCGAACGGATAATCGACCGTAAGGCCGAATCTCTTTTCGATCTCCCGGATGGATGCCTTCATGTTCGTCCAGTCGAAACTGGTTGGAATTTCACAGGCGCATCCCGCCCTAAGGACGATCGGATTCAGTGCGCCGATAGCACTGAGGAATATAGAAAAAGATTTAAAGAAGCAACCGTTGAACTATTACCAAAAGAAATCTATTCATCAGAAGCATCTATCGATGTTACTGATATTTTTATTAGAATAGTAGATCTCCACGAAGAAACAGCTATCATTATTGAAAACCCTCGTTTAGCTAAAACATTTAAAACTATATTCAAACTTGCATCTATCGGAATTGAACAGGAAAAGAAGGATATAAAGGATAAATAAAGTTTCCATAAAAAAGAAGATTGACGCATTTGTTCATGGATGTAGAATTACATTAATGAAAACTGTTTCAATAGAAGAAGCACAAAAGAATATCGATAAACTTATTAAATACGTTAATGAAACTAACGATACTGTTATTGTTGGTAAAAAGGGTTCAGGAGAGGCTTTGTTGAGCAAAATTCCTAATAATTCTGACAAGGAAACTAATATAGGCGCGTTTTTTGGGGCCTTCGATTTTCTTAATGATGAACCAGATATATATACAATTGATGATTTAAAGAAAAGATATGTATAGGAAGTGGGATATAGTTCTCGCTTCATTTCCATTTACTGATTTGTCAGGTAGCAAAGTACGCCCTGTTCTTGTTATTTCTAATAATTCTTATAAAGGTGATGTTATTACTATTTTCATATCATCGGTACGCAACAAAGTGCAAGATTATTGTGTTGGTATAAAATCTGATAATAAAAATGGTTTAAAAAATAACTCCTTTATCAAATGTAATAAAATCGCAACTCTAGATAGGAAAATGGTATTAGGAGAGTTAGGCAAGCTTGAAGAAAGTAGGCACAGTGAGGTTCTTGATAATTTAAAGAGAGTATTTGAACTGTAAAATATAGCGTGTCCTTTATAAAGGACAGTTATCCACACCCATGTCCTTTACATGTCTTTTATGAAATATATAATAGATGACAGAGAGACGTTCCTTGAGCACACAATACAAACCCATACAAGAATTGAAATCTGTTTGATAACATTTTAAAACCCACAAGGTGGCTCTTTAGAAGCCAAATACTTAAGGTGTAAGTTTCGAACATGACATTAGCCAGATTTCAGTTTAAACCACTGACAAAAACAAAAAAACAAACCTCTTATTAAATTTCTACTAGTCTCCTTTCGTCAGTGGTTTTTCTATTCCCGAGTACAATGTCTTTTATATAATCAAAAAACCAACTATTACTAGTTGGTTTTTACTTTACCCAGTGTTTTTTCCTAAGATCTTGTACCTGAGAGTCATCTTCTTCCTTTATTTTAGCTTTAGCAGTGTCCCCTAAGAGCTTTAAATCACTGGATTCAAGCTTTGATAGTTCCACTACCCTACTCTTTAGATGATCTTCCGTATTTATATCAGGATCTTCCAGTACTTCATCGAATAGAATGCTTAGTATCTGCCCTATTTTTGGCCCTGATGGAATGTTTAGCTCATTCATGAGTATATTCCCATTTACCTTCAACATGGTCACTGAGAGAGGCGCTCGTAGAGCCTCATCAACCATAGATTTATATTTTCTAAGTCTGTATGGTTCTTCTTTCGGTCTACCTGTTCCTATTCGGTCACATCCTCGTAGATCCATTAGATCCCAGATGTTTTTCTCCCCTACTTTTGCAATGATTCTTCTAACAGCAGACAGTGTTATCTCATCAGGATCAGCAAAGAACATGTGCCATCTAACAAGTTTAGTTACCTTCTCTATTATCTCCTTTGAATACTTTAGGTTTGTTAGTGTTTCATGAGTAACACGAGCTCCAACCACTTCATGTCCATAGAACGTGGTCTTGTCTCCTTCGGTTCTTTTTGTGTGAGGTTTTGCAATGTCATGGAACAGTGCAGCTAGGCGTAATTCAAGAGTGTATCCCTTGTCTGCTGCGTGCTGGAGAGATCTTAGACAGTGTTCAAACACATCATACTTATGTGCTTCTTTGTTTTGGTCTACCCCAACCATTTCTTCAATAATTGGTGCTACACGAGTTAGAAGATTAATCTTTTGAAGCATAACTATTCCAATCATTGGGTTATCCGACATGATTATCTTTGTAAATTCATCCCTTATTCTCTCTTTTGAAATGTTTCCGAGCATATTACCTAACTTTTCTATAGCTACCAGTGTTTCTGATTCGATTGAAAAACCTAATTCAGATGAGAATCTGATGGCTCTTAGCATTCTTAGGGCATCTTCACTAAATCTATCCCCAGGCTCCCCTACTGTTTTGATAACTTTGTCTTTTATGTCCTCCTGTCCTTTATATAGGTCAGTAAGCTGTCCTTTAGAGTAAGCTAGAGCGTTTATTGTGAAATCTCTACGTTTAAGATCATCTTTTATATCATCAGAAAACTTAACTGAGTCAGGATGTCTACCGTCTGAGTATGAGCTTTCCACTCTAAAGGGTGTTATTTCAACAACTTTAAGTGTTTCATCTGAAACATCTTCATTTTTCACACCTACAGTACCAAAATTATTTTCGTAGAATGAATCAGGGAATATTTTCTGTATTTCTTCAGGTTTTGCATCTGTTGTTATGTCCCAATCTTTGGGGTTCTTCCCTATTATCAGGTCTCGAACACATCCTCCAACAAGAAAAGCTTGAAAACCAGCCTTTTCCAGCTCATCTGTTATTCGTGAAACCTCTTTAGGAATATTGAAATTCATGCGTTAATTCTATGATATCTTTTGATTTTTGCCTAATTTTAAAGTATAGTTTATTGACTGCACCCGTGGTGAAATGGATATCATGCCGGTCTTCGGAACCGTTGTTGAGGGTTCGAATCCTTCCGGGTGCACAAATTTTGTAAATATTGTTCAATTCGGTATAATATTTACAATTGCGAGTATGGTTTAGTGGTAGAATGTATCCTTGCCAAGGATAAGACGGGAGTTCGATTCTCCCTACTCGCACAAAAGGACTCTGTAGATAAAAGACCCTTAGTAGGGTCTTTTATCTTTATATATCCACATAAATATGATGATATTGTGGACAACTGGGGATAACTCTGGGGATATGTGTATAAAAGACGTCTTTTTTGGGTATAAGTTAGTCCTTTACTCTTATATGTTTCACGTGAAACTATATATAAGGTTTATGTGAAAAAAGAGTATATTCTGTCCATTTAAAGCAAAAATGGCTTAAAATATAGGTTTCTTATGAAATACGTTATTCATGAAACGGTTTTCCGTATATAAATAGGGGATTAAGATGTTTTCATATGAAACTATAAAGAGCCTGCCGGTGTAATACCGACAGGCTCTGAACTTTTAGATCATTTCACGACTTATCATCGTACCATCACTTCCACTAGGATAGAAAAAAGCTTTTGTGCTTTTTATGTGGTGAAGGGGAACTTTTCTTTTAGCTCCCTTTTTAGAGATGTATGTGACTGTTCTTTGTGTAACTTTGCAGTTAAACTTATCTAAGGTTTTAGCCGGAGTTTCTTCTTTTACTGGGATGGGCGTTGACCTCTTAGTATTCTGTTCCTGCTCAGTTTCTTTATCGGTGAAACTGAGCACCCATTTGAATAGTTTTGAAAAGTGCATATCACTTAGTAATATACTTTGTATTATGGACTATCTCAAGTAATATGAACATGTATGTTGTATAATGCTTTGTATTAAGGTAATATTTTGAGACATCGGAGTGTGGTGTAACGGCTAACATGCTCGCTTTGGGTGCGAGTGACTCCGGGTTCGAATCCCGGCACTCCGACTAAAAATATGGATTCTAAGAAATTCCAAAGAAAAGTAGAAGATTTTATCTGTGAAAACTGTAAAGAAACAGTGAAGGGGACTGGGTACACAAATCATTGCCCTTCGTGTTTGTATAGTAAGCATGTAGACATTAACCCTGGAGACCGATTAGGAACCTGTCAGGACCTTATGGAGCCTATGAGAGTAGAGAAGAAAGGAGAGGACACAATGATTATGCACGTTTGTAAGAGGTGTGGATATGAGAAGAGGAACAGAGTATCCGAGAATGATGACTTTGAAATAATAGTTGAAATTGCTAAGAAAGAAACTCTCTGATATAGTTTTACCTACAATTAAATACATGAATAAATGCGGGTGTGGTTTAGTGGTAGAATATCTGCCTTCCAAGCAGAGGACGGGAGTTCGATTCTCCCCACCCGCACAAAATAGAAAAGAGATGGATTAAAACTCCATCTCTTTTCTGATATAATCTTTGTATGAATGGAACTCAATTTGAAGATCAAAACTTTAATCGATCGTATGATTTAGACCCTAAAGGTATGACAGGGTGGTTGATTAAGAAGGGGATTGTAAAGAATGGGAAAGGGGCACAAGTACTACTCATGTCAGTACTTGTGGTATCTGTTATAGCAACATTCTTTTTATTTAAAAGTGATGGAGGTTATCAAGAAGTTAATGAAGAGACATTTATCCCAGCAATATGATAAATAAAAAAGGATTTACGTTGATAGAGTTACTTGTAGTTATTGCCATTATTGGCTTGCTTTCTTCTGTTGTGTTGGCGAGTCTTAATACCGCTAGAGCTAGAGGTAATGATGCAAAGAGACTTTCTGAAATGAGATCTATAATGACAGCACTAGAACTTTATTATAATGATAATGGGAGATATCCTAACTCAGATTATGCTGGGTGTGGAGGATGGGATGTTGGTAATCAGGCTGACCCACTTTGGAATACTGGTGCAATGGATGATTATATTTCAGCAGATCTTAGAGATGAAATAGGAAGTGATAATTGTTCAGGGTACAGATATTATAGATATAACGCTGGTAGTTACGGTTGTGGTTCTTTAAGTCCAGAAGCTTTTTATGTTCTAGGTGTTACAGATATGGAGTCATCCGGTAGACCACACCCAAATAGTCCAGGATGGAGTTGTCCCAGCCGTAATTGGCAAGGGGAGATGGACTGGGTTACTGGAAGCTTTGAATAAACAAAAAACCACCTATATGGTGGTTTTTTGTTTAAAAGAAAAACTAAACTAAACTCTATTTTCCTTTTACAGAATCCTTCAAGGCTTTAGCCGCTTTGAATTTTGGAGTTCTCATAGCAGGAACTTGGATTGCTTCTCCTGTTCGTGGATTTCGTGCTGTTCGAGCAGCTCGCATCTTTGCAGAGAAGATTCCAAAACCAGCAACTGAAACATCAGTACCTGATGTAAGAGCTTCTGAAATTGATTTGAATACAGTATCAACTGCTTGTTCTGCTTGTACCTTTGTACCTCCAAGAGCTTCGTTCACTTTCTCAATAAGACTTTGTTTGTTCATATTTATATGAGGACCAGTTGGTCAGTTACTTATAAAATAACGCTAAAACGACCTTGTTTAAGCTACCCACATTATATAAAAGGCCGTATTTTAAGCAATAGCTTGAAAATTACGATACAAAAAGATTAAAAGTCAATTTATCTAGCGTACTCCACAATTTTATTCTCTCTGATCACTGTAACTTTGATTTCACCAGGATATTTTAGTTCGTTCTCTATCTTTTTAGCAATGTTCTTTGATAGGTTGTGTGCTTCAAGATCATTTATTTTATCTGGCTTAACAAAAACTCGTATCTCACGTCCCGCTTGTAGGGCATATGAGTTCTCTACACCTTTGAATGTCTTAGCTAGTGCCTCAAGATCATCTAGTCTTTTAAGGTAGTTTTCTACAGTATCTCTCCGGGCTCCTGGTCTACTTCCTGAGATAGAGTCAGCAACTTGAACTATAACTGATTCGATGGTTTCGAATGGATACTCTTCATGGTGTGCTTGCATAGCTTTTATAACCTCTTCATCAGCTCCAAACTTTTGAAGTATTCTTCTACCAATTTCAACATGTGTACCAGCAACTTCATGGTCAACTGCTTTACCTATATCGTGTAGTAGGGCACCGGCTTTAGCTACTTTTACATTAGCGCCAACTTCCTCAGCTATCATTCCTGCAATGTGAGACATTTCTATAGAGTGTTGTAGTACGTTTTGTCCATAACTTGAACGGAAATATAGTCTTCCTAGTATTGTTACAATTCTAGGATCTAAGTTGAAAATACCACATTCGTACACAGCTTGTTCACCTTTCTCTTTTATCTTATCTCCAATTTCTTTCTGTGCTTTTTCTACGGCTAGTTCAATCTTTGCAGGTTGGATCCTACCGTCTGTTATTAGGTTCGTCAGAGCAATAGAAGCTATCTGTCTTCTGATAGGGTCGAATGATGATATTATCACTGCACCAGGGGTGTCATCAATAATTAGTTCAACGCCCGTAAGTCTTTCAAATGTTTTTATATTCCTACCTTCCTTACCGATAATCTTTCCTTTAATATCATCCTTAGGAACTGTGACTGTTGTGGTAAACACATCTGATTGAACAGAGTTACCAAATCTTTGAATGGCCGAAATAAGTATTGTTTTTGCTTTCTCTTCAATCTTCTCCTTACCTGCAATTTCAAGTTTTTGAATTCTTGCAACAATGTCTTCAGAATATTCTTTCTCAATAACACTAATGAGTTCTTTTTTTGCTTCCTCTGTATTTAAATTAGAAGTGTTTTCTAAAGCAGAAATTCTTTCTTTTTGAATCATTTTTAACTCTTCTTCAGTTTTAAATATTTTCTCTTTATCTTTATCTAAATCTCCCACTTTATCATCTATGTCTAACTGTCTCTTATCTAACATGTTTTCTCTTGCAATAAGTCTTTCCTCAGTCTTTCTAGATTTCTCTTCTAGTTCTTTAACTTCGCTTTTTGTTTGTTTTATAAGTTCTGAAGAATCCTTTTCTGTTTCAGACATTATCCTTTCAACTTCTTCGCGGGCACCAAGTATCATTTCTTTAATTTCAAGTTCCATTGAACCCTTTTTACCCAAAGATATGATAAATCGAAGAAACCATCCGATAGCTATACCGGCTAATCCTGCGGCCATTGCGATTAGTAATATTATTAGTAGTGACATATGTATATATTTAAGTTGGCCCAATAATAGGGTAAGGGGTGTTTTTTTGCAAGAAAAAGAAAAACAGCACACTCTTTCAGGGAGTGTGCTGTTTGAAATACTTTAAGCTTAATTAAGAAATGACTTTGTCTATAATTCCATACTTTTTAGCTTCTTCAGCTGTTAGGAAGAAGTCTCTATCGATATCACTCTCAACTTGCTTAAGTTGTCTTCCTGTATTTTTTGCAAGAATTTTCGCGAGTCTAACTTTTGTCTTTAAAATGTTTTCTGCTGTAATAGCAATATCTGAAGCTTGTCCTTCAGCACCACCTAGAGGTTGGTGAACCATTATCTCAGCGTTTGGTAATGCAAATCTTTTTCCTTTAGTACCAGATGAAAGTAACCAAGCACCACCTGAAGCAGCAAGACCTATACAAACTGTTGAGACATCATTTTTGATGTGGTTCATTGTATCTATCATTGCAAGGGTTGCAGTAACTGATCCACCTGGAGAGTTGATGTATAGTGATACATCTTTTTTAGGATCTTGTGATTGTAGGAAAAGTAACTGAGCAACAATTAAGTTAGCTGTGTGGTCGTCTATTTGTCCACTAAGGAAGATGATATTTTCTTTTAGTAGACGAGAGTAAATGTCGTACGCTCGTTCACCAAATTGGGTCTTGTCTATAACTGTAGGTATTATCATTTTGATTTATGTTACTTTATTAACGCTGTGAGTATAGCAAACAGTCTTACTCTTGACAAGTTGATATTTTGTTATAGTCTTTTCATATTAAAGTATATGATTTTATAAAAATTCTAGAACTTTTTTATCTTTTGCGTATAACATATGAAACAACACCGATTCTTAATTGATCAAAAACTATCAAATCAGGATGAAATTACCATTACTGAACAAGCCATCATTCACCAAATGAGGAACGTTTTGCGGTTGCGTGTAGGCGACCCAATTATTTTTTTGGATGGTACAGGAATAGAATGGCACGGGAGGGTTAAAATTTTGATAAAAAACTTCTCAAAAATTTCTAAAGAAGTTATGAAGAAAAAATCAAAAAGTTCTAAAGAAAATCTAAAGAAAATAAATCTGTACTCAGCAATGATTAAAAAGGATAAGTATGAGTGGGTTCTGCAAAAGGGAACTGAGATAGGGGTTTCACGTTTCATACCGGTTATCACAAAGAGAACTGAAAAGGTAAACCTGAATATTGAGCGTGCTCAAAAGATAGTAAAGGAGGCTGTTGAACAGTCCGAGAGGGTTGATGTTCCTGCTCTAAGTGAACCTATAGATATAAAAACTGCGGTTGCACAGTGTGAAACTGATATGTTGGTGTTCGATAAAAGTGGAGAACTGTTTTCAGTTTCACAATATAAAGATAGTAAAGAAGTTAATATTTTTACTGGACCCGAAGGAGGTTTCGATGAGTCAGAAATAGAAATGTTTAAAGAAAAAGGAGCTAAGATATTATCTTTAGGAGATTGCGTTTTACGTGCAGAGACAGCTGCTATTATTATCCCCGCACTTTTTGTATTTAAAAATTAATACCCCACTTTCGTGGGGTATTAATAATTTTTTTATTTACTGTTCTCTAAGAATTTGAATACTTCTTCATTCATCATTATGTTTCTGACATAGAGCTTCGCGTGATTTTTTTCTATGTCTTTATGATGTGACATTAAATGTGCAACCTCTTCATCAATTTTCTTTTCGTCGACATTTAGTTTTTCTTCCATTGCAATCTTTGGCAAGATTAGATTCATCTTAGCTCTTTTTGTTGCATCAACTTTCCATTCATTTTTTAGATCTTCATCTGTCTTTTTTATTTCTTTTAGATAGTCATCAAATTTCATTCCTACCTTTTCAATGTCGTGTCTAAACTGTCCCATCATTCTGTCCAACTCTTGGTCAACTAAAATTACAGGAACATCGATCTTAGATTCCTTGATAATTTCTTCAACGATTTCTAATCTCCTTCTTTGAACTTCTTTGTTCTTTTTTTCTTTAGTCATGTTTTCTCTAAGTTGTTTTTTGAATTCATCAACACTTTTGAAATCACCTAAAGTTTTTACAAACTCTTCATCAAATTCAGGAAGCTCTGGTTCTTTCTTTTCCTCTCCTTCTTCTAGTGCTACAGAAGCAACAGCTCCTGCTTTTTGTTTTCTGATGAAATCAATATAGTCATCCATTTCTTTTTCGGTAACCTCTGCATTATCTGCTTTTTTTACATCTTGTGCGATCTTCTTGTAATCTGAAAGTTTGATGTTTGGAAGTAGTGTTATTTTTAGTTTAAAAACTAATGCACTATTCGGAGCAATTTTTGTGATACTAATCTCTGGTTGAGTTAGTGCATTAATTTTTTCACTTGTGATAACGATTGGAACAATTGTATCCAATACTTTGTACGCAGCTTGTTCTAGGATTGCCATCTCTCCAATTTTTTCAATGACAATTTTTTCTGGTGCAGTTCCTTTTCTAAACCCTGGAACTTCTAAATCTTTAGAAGCAGATTTCACAGCTTCATCTCGGTGACTTTCTAGTGCAGAGTATGGAACTTCTACTTCTAGTTCCATTACACTGTTTTCTAATTCTTCTTTATTTAAAATTTTGTATGGTTTTTCTTGTGTTGACATAGTAGGTAATAGTCTACATATATTTATTTATTCTGCAACAAAAAACCACCTACAATTTATGTAGGTGGTTTTCAAAAGATTTGATTATATACTGTCGAAGGTACTTTCTATGTCAGACAGTTCGTCATCTAAGTTATCTAAATCTGTTCCATTTAGGTCAGATTCGATATCACTTATTTCATCAGAACTACTCTGAGTAGTTAGATCTTTTATTTGTGAATCTTCATTTACATCTATGTATTCCTCAGGAGAATATCCTTGTTCTTTTAGGACTGATCCCCAGAAGTATAATCCGCCAATGATGATTAGGATTATAATGATCACTGAGGCTACAACAGGACCAACAGATCCTTCTTTCTCATCCTCAGTAATAATAGGTCTTGGTTGAATTGGTGTATCAGTTGGAGGTGTTTGAATTGGCGTCACAGAAGCTTCTGTCTCAGGTGTTTGGTTATTTTTATTTTCTGTTTCCATAGTTTAATAATTGTCTTAATTTACTAATTTATTCTTCTGTTTCCTCAAAATCGTCACTCTCATCTACTTCATTTGTTCTAACTCCTTTCAAAGATTTAATTGCGTCCACTAATGCTCTATGTGCTTCTTTGACACTGTCTTTTGCATCACCTACTAGTGATATAATTATTTCTTTAGAAATCTCTCCTTCAAGTGAATTATTTAGAGCGTCACTAATAGCGGAAACATCTGCTGTAGCGCTATCAATTAGAGCGATTGCGCTGGTTAATTTACTCTGACTTGCGCTTGCATCTCCACCATTTTCTTCAACCTTATCAATTCTAGATTGAATTCTGTCTACAACACCCACTAATCGGTCAATTGCAGCATCAAATCTTGTAAAGATTGCATCAAGTCTATTTTGAACGAACTCTTTTCTCTTTTCATCAAGCTTTATTCTCCTTTCTTCAACATTAGTTTTTCTTTCTTCGATTTTCTCAGCTATCTGAGCTTTTCTTTCTTCAATCTTACTTGCCATGTTAGCTTTTCTTTCTTCGATTTTTGCTTTTCTTTCCTCAATCTTTCCCGCGAACTTTTCTTTACGTTCCTCGACTTTCTCTCCACGTTCTATTTTCTTCTCTTCAATATCAGCTTTTCTCTCCTCGACTTTCTCTCCACGTTCTATTTTCTTCTCTTCAATATCAGCTTTTCTCTCCTCGACTTTCTCTCCACGTTCTATTTTCCTCTCTTCAATATCAGCTTTACGTTCCTCTTGTTTTTCAATCATCTCGTCTCTTTCTCCCTGTCTATCTTCATCTGTTTGAGCATATACGGTACCTGAAATAGCTAACGCGAACATTAGCGCACCAAGCAGCCCTATATTTTTGATATTCCAATTCATAATTATTAATTAATGATAACTATTGTAGTTATTATTATACATGTGGAAAGAGTAAATCTAAGAAATGGAAGTGTTGATAAGTTAGAATGTAAAGTATATAGTGACAGAAGATAGACCTTAAATTAAACCAAATTGTTGTGACATGAAAAAAAATAGTAATGTTATATGTATAATTATTTCAGGAGTAGCGTTTATATTGGCGTCATTAATCTTTATCTCTGTGCTTAATGAGAGTGAGTATTCAGACTTCTACTATAGGGTAAGTCAGTCTGTGCCATTCCTTTTTATAGGAGCTTTTGTTACTACAGGTATATTTTTCTATGTTATCGCTGTTGTAGATACAGAAAAGATGGAATATCCATATGATTACAGGAAAACTTTGCCCGCGATATCTTTCAGTGAGGGGGTCTCTCTCTACACAAAAGTTAGAATTCTTAAAAATGATGGCTCGGTACTTTGTAATAATTGCCTTAAATCTCAAGCAGTTGTGCATGTATTTTTCATACATAAAGAAACACGCGAAACTTATTCAGGAGAACCTCTATGTAGGGACAGTAAGTGTTTAAAAGAAACACAAGAATATATCGATGGGACACAGGTTTCGTATAACAAAAACCTATGTCGGCTTGAAGAATCTTGGTAAAAAACACCCCTCTGAGGTTATATTCCTCAGAGGGGTGTCTTCTTTTTATTTATTTACCGAACTTCTCGTTGTAAATTTTAATAGATTTCTCTACTGCTTCCTTTGCTTCATCTTTTCCTTTAAATCCTTTGATATCAACGATATTTTCACTTCCTTTTAGTTCTTTGTATGTTTCAAAAAAGTGTCGTATTTCTTTCAGTGTGTGTTGATTGATGTCTTCTAGGTCTTTTGTGTCATCCCATCTTTTATCCTTAACAGGTACTGCGATAATTTTGTAGTCTGATTCACCATCGTCAATCATTTCCATCACAGCGACAGGTCTAACCTTAACTACTATACCAACATTAAGTGGCCATGTTGTAAGAACTACAACATCAAGAGCATCGTTGTCTTCCCAAAGAGTTTGAGGAGCAAATCCATAATCAAAAGGATATGGAGCACTAGAATAGTTAGCTCTATCAAGAGCAATTAGTCCAGTTTCTTTATCAATTTCATATTTATTATTTGAACCACGTGGAATTTCAATGATTGTGTTGAATTCATCTGGTGTTTTATCTCCAAGTGGTACTTCGTGCCATAAGTTCATATTGTTTTTACATTATCTAATCCGTCTAATATATCAGAAAAATAATTATTCTTCTTTAACTTCTTCTATAACATCTTCAAGAACTTCCTCTGCTTTATCCTCGATTACTTCTTCAGTAGTTTCTTCTGGGGTTTCCTCTTTAACTTCTTCTTTAGTTTCAGGCTCTACTTCACTCTCTACAACATCCTCCTCTGGTCCATCAATAGATTTTATGTCGATTTTCCATCCAGTTAGTTTAGCAGCTAGTCTAACGTTCTGGCCTCCCTTACCAATCGCAAGAGATTGTTGATCTTCTGTAACCATTACAGTCGCAATTTTGGTTTCTTCGTTAACTTCGACGCTTATAACTTGTGCAGGAGATAGAGATTCTTCGATAAACTTAGAAACATCCTCTGACCATTCAATAATATCAATTTTCTCTCCACCGAGCTCTGACATGATAGTACTTACTCGAACTCCTCTTTGACCAACTAAAGATCCAACAGGGTCTATGTGATCATCGTTAGAAAATACCGCAACCTTAGATCTTGAACCCGCCTCACGAGCAATTGATTTAATATCAACAGTGTCAGATGTAAGTTCTGGAACTTCAGCTTTAAACAGTTCTTCTAAGAACTTAGCATGTGACCTTGAAAGTTTTAGAAATACTCCCCTTGGAGTTTCCTCTACAGAGATAAGGTAGGCTCTAACTCTCTCACCTTGTTTAAAGTGCTCACTAGGAATCTGCTCACTGTATGGAATTTGTCCAACAGCTCTTCCCATATCAAGGTATATTGAACCTCTTTCAATCCTCTGGATTGTTCCTGAGACGATTTCACCTTCGTGCTCACCGAATTCCTTAATAACAGATGTTTTCTCAGCTTCTCTAATCTTCTGCATGATTACTTGCTTTGCAGTTTGAGCGGCAATACGACCGAAATCGTCTTTCTTTTCTAGGGGAAAAGTTAGCTCCTCATCTATTTCAACACCTTTTTTAAGGAGTTTTGCGTTCTCAATTAATATATGTTTTTCAGAATCAAATCTAACCCTAACGTTTTCAGGGTCTTCCTTCTCTTCATCAACTTCTTCATCTTCCATGATTACTTGAGAAGGTTCTTTTACAACTTTTACTTGAAAAAACTCAACATCACCACTATCAATACTGAAAGTAGCTTTGATTATCTGACTTCTTTTACCGTATTCTTTCTTGTATGCACTAGCTAGGGCAAGTTCAATAGCCTCGAATACCTTATCCTTGGTTACACCCCGCTCCTCTTCTAATTGTTCTAATACTGAATTGATTACTTTTAAGTCAAACATATTTAATTGTTATTATTTTTTAAAAAAATGAGCTCGCCCGGAGGCGAACTTACTTAAGGTAGATGTATTATATATTA
>JBLINH010000012.1:0-23405 GCA_047639165.1 Minisyncoccia bacterium
GCGGAGCAAATGATTTAAGCTATGTTTATAGATATATATTACAATATACAGTTTACTTTTCGTGTTGTTATTATACTATTGCACAAGTAAGTTCATTAGTATATTTAGTTTCAAATAGTTTCGCTTTGGTTATTTGTAGCTCACTTTATGGGCTCTAAATAACCAAAGCAAAGCAAAGACGCTTGGCTTGGTTAATTCCACCAACTAAAAGAATGCATTTACCTAGCACATGTGAATATACTGGATATGCCACAACTGATGAGGCCGAGAAAAAACTTGGAAATAAATCCCCTCAAGATATTAGGTTATTTATCGAAAATTTGGAAAAAATCATCAAAACAAGTGAGGAAAAAACAGAAAGTACATCAAGTTCATGGCAAACAACTGACTCGAATATGGCAGATTATTGCGACAATGAGGTTGGTGCTGAATGGCGAGGACATGCTGTTCTCGTGAAAGAAGTAAAAACGTTGAAAAATCTTGCTAATAAATTTTAAAAAGAGAGTTCATCCTCTTGAAAACGCAGTACTTGAAGGTATTGCGTTTTTTCTTTTATACCAAACGTGAACATCGGGAACGTTATACACCTACCAATCCCCTCTCAATTTAGGTTCTAATTAAAACAAGTCGGCGGAGTAAATGATTTAAGATGCTTTTAATTATTAGGAACATTTGGAATCTGAGGTGGTAGAATTTCGATGTTCCTACTATCTCGCACATTTTGAGCATAAATTCCATAGAAAATATAAATCAAAAGAAAAATAATAATTGGTAAAGTTGAGAGAAATAAAACCTTTTTTAGATGACCATTATTAGATAGGGTGTTTCCTGAATTAACTGACCCATCAAGAGATAAATTTTTGTTTGATTTTCTAGCAATATGAAAACCAATTAGACCTCCCAGAATAGGAAAAACCCACAAAGCCACTAAAGAAATAGTGTAACAAACTACCGCTCCACCCAAACCGCAAATTCCAAATAAATACAGTATTGGCATATCTATACCAATACCCACTAAAATTCCTGATAAAGGATAATATATATATTTTTTCATAAATTAATATTAGTACTTTATTATTTTATAGCAACCCCTCTCAATCTAGGTTCGAACTAAAACAAGTCGGCGGAGCAAATTTAAAGAAAAGTAAAGTGTTATTTTTTTAACAGAGTCAATCTATATTCTTTATGTTTTTCTTTATTCTGAGGATTTTCAACTTCTTTAATTAAATCAAAACCCATCTCTACTCCTTCACCCTCAATTTCACCAACCACCTCTCTCAAGACACTAACTAAGGCTTTTTCAGAATTATAATTATCAGCAATTCTAACTGGAGCCATCACGGCACTAGAACCAGTCTTAAGGACTCGTAATATTTCATTAAAAACTTTTGATATTGAATTTTTAATTTCTTCTTTTGATAATTCAGGAAATTCCTCACTATACATACCAATAAAAACATTCGGTATAGAAGCGTGAGAGACCACCCTATCAAAAGAACTGTCTTCAAATGGAAGTTTCCTAGCGTCAGCAATTATCACATTATCAGGAGTATACTCACCTTTACTATTATCAATAGAAATTATTTCTGCATCAGTAACTTTCTTTAATTCCGTTGCAAACTGAGCTTCATTTGCGCCAATATCCAAAACTCTACCCTGAACATCTTCAGGTTTTAGACCTAAATTTTCTAGCTGAGTTTCTACATCTTCAGAAAGTTTTATTTTTTCTGCATTATTATTTAATACTTCAAAATTCATAGTAACATTTTATCAAATTAGTTCTGAAATTGTAATTCAGGAAACATCTGAAAATAGCCATTTCCTCCAATTCCCTTTTAATTTTATCCTAATTTAAGAGTTCTGAACTTGTCCTGTACGGGGAGCTAGTACTTGACATATTACTATAATATGGTAGCATTTAACACAGATTATTTCTGGATGAGCCAGCAATAAAAACCAAAAAAAGAGAATAATGAATACCCCACTTGACGAGAACGGTTACCCTAAAAAGCCTACCAGTATTTTCATATCAATCAAGAGAATATACTTTCCCCACAAGGACGTATTTGAACGATGCTTGGAAGGTTCACTGGAACGTGTTGGAATCCCTGTTCGTAGCCTTGGAAGCTGGGAGACAATCAGTGGGCACGTAACAAAAATCACTAAGTTCCCTGACGGAACAGTAATTCACTACCCTCAAGATTTGTACAACTCGCCACTAAAATGGCCAGACGCAATTCTTTGGGTACCAAACAAAGGTACGATTGGTATTTTGAACTGATCAAACAACCCATCATTTCAACACAGGAAACCCCTGTCGAGAGATGGTGGGTTTTCTGTTTTTATACTCCCACCAATTTCCTCTCAATCTAGGTTCGAACTAAAACAAGTCGGCGGAGTATGGGTGCTGTATTTGAAATAAATGACTAGAGTTCATATTACTCTAAGTACACCTTTCAGATTGTCGTGTATTTTCATATTATTTTTTCCCAACATCATGTCCCCCAAACTGATTTCGGAGCGCAGACACAACCTGTCCTGTGTATGATGGATTACCTTCAGAATCAATTCTAAACTGCAACGACTGTTCAATATTCTCAACTGGTACACCTAATCTTTTTGCAGTTTCGACTGTCCATTGCCCCTCACCTGAATGTGAGACCTCACCACTAATCTTGGGAAGATCTTCTCCTTGTTCCTCATATGCTTTTTGTAACCAACCGACTAAACTAGATTCGATAACACTACCGTGATTGTATACTTTCGATACTTCAAGCAAATCTATCTCAAACTCTTCGGCTTTTTTCATAACCTCAAATCCTTCTCCGATTGCCTGCATCATTCCGTACTCAATCCCATTGTGAACCATCTTCACGTAGTGTCCGGCACCGTGTCCCCCCATATATCCAAAGCCCTCTGGTACACATAGGTCAATTAGAAGTGGTACGAACTTTTCATACACTTCCTTATCACCACCGACCATCATACAGGCGCCGTTTAGGGCTCCACCAGGGCCTCCTGACACCCCAATATCCATGAAAGTGATGTCTTTATCGTGTAGTTCTTTTGCACGTCTTACAGTCTCAAGATAAGGAGAATTACCCCCATCAATAACAATATCCCCTTTATTTAAAAGTGGTACTAATTCAGCAAGAACTCCGTCCACAGCCTTCCAAGGAACCATCAACCAGATAATCCTTTGTCCTTCTAGTTTCGAAACTAATTCGTTTAAGTCATACGCTGGTTCTGCTCCCTTCTCAGCAATCTTATCAATAGCTTCTCTACTTCTATTATTAGCAACGATATTGTGACCTTTTTGGATCATCCTATCTACCATATTAAATCCCATCTTTCCTAATCCAATGTATCCTAATCTCATATGCCTATATATTAATTCTAAAGCTTATTACCTCCTATATTATCAGGTTCTTCTCCTACTTCATATTTAACGAGTTCTATACTATTCCACTTTTCACAGATAGGGGTGATGATTCCCCACTGGGCGTTAACTTCCTCTGTAGAAGTGAACAGAGTTTGATCTCCTTTGATAGAGTCATACAAGACTCTTTCATATGCATCGGGAATTCTTGTATCAGTATCATAATTAAATGAAAGATTTTTTTCTTCAAGCTCAAAATCAAACCCTGGTTTCTTAGCCCAGAACTTAACTTCAATCCCTTCATCTGGCTTTATCATGAAAGTTACCTTGTTAGCATGATTTCTGTTGTCGTTAACTGGACATACACAACTGGCTAGTTCCTTAAAAGTAACTGTTATTTCTTGAACATCTTCTTTTAGTGCTTTGCCACTTTCAAGATATATTGGAACTCCTTTCCAACTATCATCATTTATATTTACCTTAACTTTAAAATATGTCTCTGTATTAGAGTCCTCATAAACTCCTTCTATATTCTGGTAGTCTTTGTACTGACCACGAATAGCATAGTCACTGATTGATTGACCTGCTGGAACAACTTTACGGAGAAGATCCACACGAGCTTTTCTAATAGCTTCTGAAGTTAGTTCTTTTGGATCGTTCATTGTGACAAGTGCTAACATTTGGAGAATATGATTCTGCCCAACATCACGAAGTGCTCCTATATTGTCATAGAAAGTTCCTCTACCTGAAACTCCAGCTTTCTCATATATTTTTATATCAATCTTTTTTATATAATCTTTATTCCAAATTGGAAAAAACATTGGATTAGCAAATCTAAATATCAAAATATTTTGCAACGTTTCTTTTGCAAGGTAGTGATCAATTCTGAAAATCTGTTGTTCACTGAACAGATCTCCCAGCAATTGGTCCAGTCTTTGTGCTTCATCGATGTTTGATCCGAAAGGTTTCTCTACCAACACTCGAGTCCAAGCTTCTTTGGCTTGTCCTGGTAGATGAACACAAGGTGAAGCTAATCCAGACGAGGCTAAATGAGAGAATATTGTTTCATATATTGTTGGAGGTACAGCTAGATAGAAAAGTTTGTTCGAACATATTTGTGTATCAGCATCCATTTCAGCTAAATGCTCAGCTAAATGATTGTATGTCTCAGCTTTTGTTATATCACCCGGTTTATAGTGGCTTCGATTAACAAATGCTACACACTTCTCTGATTCAATATCATGTCCCTTGTCGCTAAGAGCCTCTTTAATGAAGTTTTTGTAACCATCATCAGACAGTTCCTTTCTTGAAAACCCTACAACTTTAAAGTTTTTAGGAAGCATTCCTCTGGTAAATAGGTCAAAAATAGCTGGAAGGATTTTCTTTTTAGATAAATCCCCAGTCGCACCAAATATAACAAAAGTTGTGGGGTGATCAGTTACCATAATATGAAAATATTATATCACTAATTACCAGTATTTTTGTTCTTCTTATCTAAATATTTTTGATGATATTCTTCTGCTTCAAAGAAAGTAGTAGCCGACTCAATAGAAGTAACAACCTTTTCATAATTGTTTAAACTTTGTAAAGATTCAACAGCTTCTTTTGCTTGTGCGATTGATGTTGTAAATATTACTGACTTATATTGTGTCCCAACATCTGATCCTTGTCGGTTTAATTGAGTTGGATCATGTATTTCCCAAAACTTACCCAATAATTCTTTGTAGGTAATTTCTTCAGGATTAAAAACAATCTCTACAACCTCCACGTGTCCTGTATTATCAGAACAAACTTGGTCATAACTTGGATTATCTACTTCACCCCCCATGTATCCAACACGTGTTGTTTTAACACCTGTTAAATCTGCGAAAGACCTCTCTACTCCCCAAAAACATCCTGCTCCAAATATTGCTGTGTTATTCATATTTTGAATTATATCACTTTGGGTATATATTATGTAAAGAAAGGAAATAAACTATGAAAAAAATATGGTATTGGTTGGCTATCGCAATAATTGCAGGAGCAACAGCATTAGGTATAAAAAGTACTTTTGTTGTCTTGGCGATTATCATTTGTGCATTAATGATAATCACAGGAGCAGCAATCGTACTCTTACCTCAAGAAACCATAAAAAAATATTCATCAGGAAGAGGGTGATTATTTAAAGAAAGACCCAGGAGAATATCCTGGGTCTTTTCATACATTGACAATTTATATATATAATGTCATATTATTATTTGATATACAAAGACTGATCTTTAACCAAACAATAATATGAAATTTATACTGAAGCCCGTAAGCGCAATACTGATGCTAGCAGCCCTCGGTTGTGTAGTAGCGGCCATTAAATTGTGGCCGAACATAACAAACCTGCAAGGAGCAGTGTTATTTTTTCTCCTCGAGGCGATTGCTATTGTAATTGCTTGGTGTGTCATCGACAGCCCAAAGGAAATTTAATTTCTTCACCAGTACCCACGTTGTCACGTGGGTACTTTTTTTATTTCTCGTGTTCGTTTCGAACGTAGTAATGTGAACAGTATTCACATTCCTCTCCTAGTTTAGGAATTTCATCACTGTCTAGTGTTTCTTTTATCCTAAACAAAGTATCCTCTATCCAATCAGCACTTCCCTCGTAAGGGATTAAAGTTGATTCAAACTCCAGCTTTCCATCAAATGACGGTAAGTCAGTTCTTCCATTTACATATACAAAATATCCCGTATCTGAAACTTCAAAATCATTCTTACGTAGAAGCCATTGATATACTTCCATCTGTCTCTTATATGAATTCTGCCACTCTGCATCGATATTAACTTTCTCATCTTTACTCGTAGCTTTGTAATCAACGACATGAAGTTCTCCTTTTTCGTTTATCCAAATATCATCAACTGCTCCACAGACAGTAAACCCTGTATCTTTATGAAAAAACTCAACACCCTTAAAGTTATCTCTCCAAACATCCATACTTCCATGTTGAAATGGAATAGCATTAATTCCGTTCTCTTTAACTAGAGGATGTACTGTTTTTGCATTCCTGTGTATATCAAATTCTTTTTTAAGAAGTGTGTCTACCGCAGAGTTTAAATTAAAAGGAAATCCTCCAGGTCTTTTAGTTCCTAACTTATTGTCCATGTAGAAACACCTAGGGCACTCAACGAAAAGATCTATCTTAGATCTACTTAATCTCCAGTTAGAACCTCCGTAGTTCCAGTTACTTGATCTTCTTGGGTTGTAGAATTGTGGCATGCGAGAATTATATTACACTCCGCTTGTTTTAACTACATTGACCTTACATTCATAAGTTATATAATAAAGAGGAATAGTGTTCCCTCACCTGAGCCCAAATAATTAATTTTTTTGAAGGAGTTAATTGCCCACGGCCCAGGTGGGGCTTTTTTTTATTCCACCGTTCCTGGCCATCTTGAATACATGATTGGCACGAGGATTAGGGTAACAATTACTGCGAATGTAAGTCCGAACATAATAGAAAACGCTAGTGGTGCCCATAGTCCTGAAGCATATGTTAATGGGAATATACCGACAACAGTTGTAAACGTTGTTAGAAGGATTGGTCGTAATCTTGAAGTTGCACCCTTCAATACAACATCATCAATTGGGTAGTGAGGGTATTCTTTCCTAGTCCTATTCATATTGTCGATAAGGATAATTGAGTTGTTTACAACAATTCCGGAAAGAGCGATGAATCCCATCATAGAAGGGAAAGACAGAGCCTTACCAGAAACCGCCAGACCAACGAACACACCGATGAGCGACAGTGGAATAATGGCTATTACAAACAATGCTTGTCTGAAAGACTTGAATTGTAGAACAAGGATAGATGCAACTATAAGGATTCCGAGTAAGACAGCTATTCCCATTTCTTTGAAGGATTCATTTACATCCTCGGTTTCTCCACCGAATGATATCTCAGTACCGTCAGGAAGATTCATCTCACCTTGTCTGTCTTCAAACTCTTTAATAATTTCACGAACGTTAGCACCTTCCTCTACTTGTGATGACACACTACCAATCCTTTTACTATCCTCATGTGAGATAGCTGTATTAGCTGTATCTAAAGTAGTAGTAACAAGTGATCCTACTAGAACTGATCCTTTTGGAGTTGGAAGTGAAATATTTTTTATAGAATCAATTGTAGTTTCAGTTGTTGTGTTTGGATTATATCCTTTATCATTTAAATCAAGCTTAACAACTACATCAATGTCCCCATCGATATTATTGATAGTTGTTGCATCTGTTCCAAAGATTGCTGTTCTAAGAGTTATTGCGATTGTTGTAGGGTTAAGTCCGAACTGACTAGCTTTTGCTCGGTCTACCGTTAGTTTGAATTCAGTAGCATCACTTTTGGCACTTGAGTTAACTCCAGTTGCTCCTTCAATACTATTAAGGAGTTTTTCTCCTGAAAGGACCGCTTTATTCAAATTATCTAAGTCATCACTAAAGAACTTGATAGATACAGGGTCTCCTGTAGGTGGACCATTGTTTGGTTGAAGGACTCGAACGGTTGCTGATGATATTTTAGATAACTCCTCTCTAACATCTTCGACGATCTCAGAACTTGTTTTCTTTCTATCTTTTTTAAGAATAATAGTTACGTTTCCAAATTTCTCTCCACTTGATGATCCGCTGGATGCGAACGAGCTCCCTGCTCCAACTTCTGTGGTGAATGAATCTATATTTTCATTGTTATATAAATACTCTTCAACTTCTCTAACTGAAAGATCTGTAACCTCGATCAAGGTTCCTTGAGGTTTTTCGATCTCGATGAACATGAAATCAATATCTTCTTGTGGAAAGAATTCAACTTTAATAATTCCTAAGATAGGAAATAGTAGGGCTATGAAGAATCCTCCTATCATTAGTTTTAGGAAATTATTTTGTTTTTTCCTACTCTCCAAAAAACTTAGAAGAAACTTTTTGTATCTGTCTTGTATCTTACGAGTCCACTCTTCTTGTCTTTCCTCCATCTTGCTATTGTTCCTTCTTGTTAGGAAAATAGAAGCCATAAGTGGAACAACTCCCAAAGCCACAAAAAGTGAAGCAACTAGTACGAAAATAATTGTAAATGGGATACTGGCAATGAACTGACCTGTGACACCTGAAAGTAGGAACAATGGTGCAAACACTGCAATAGTAGTTGTAGTACCTGATGTTAAAGGATAGTAGAACTCTTCAATTGTCATCTTTGCAGATTCAACTTTGTCATTCATTGCCTTCATCTTTGTATGAATTGATTCAACCACAACGATAGCTGAGTCGACCAAAATACCGACAGAAAGAATTAGTGCAAATAGTGATACAAAGTTAATCGTGTTTCCTGATGCCTTTAGTCCAATGAAAGCCACCATGAAAGATAGTGGGATTGTAAGTCCTGAAAGAATAGCTTCTTTCCATCCAATAGTGATAAATAGGATGATCATTACAAGTAAAATTGTTTGTAGAGCTGTAAAAGAAAGATTCTTTAAGTCATCTTTCACAAACTCACCTGTATCAAAGGATACTAAGTATGGAACTTCTTTTAGGACACCATCTTCCATATCCTTAAGACTTTCTCTAATCTCTCGTGAAAGTCTTGTGACATCACCTCCCTTTCGTTTGAAAACTTGTAGTGAAATAGCACTATCACTTAGGCCACCATCAATACTTACACGTGCCATGTTTGATCTGTTGGTTGTACCATTCACAACTTCTGCAATATCTCTGATGTATACAACCTTTCCACTTGGACTTCCAATAGAAATATCTTTTATTTCATTTGGGTCATTTATATTACCCTCGAACGTAACAGAGTATGAAACTCCATCAAGCTCAATACTCCCGACAGGAAGTGAGTTGTTTGCGCTTCTTAAAGCACTTGTAATATCTAGTATTGAAATACCGTACTGAGTTAAGGCTTCTCTCTTGACGATAACTTGAACTTCTCTTTCTGGAAGTCCAACAGCTTCAACTCTTGAAACTCCTTTTATTTTTTCAAGTTCATCTTCTACACTATCAGCAAGATTAATAAGTCCTATATCAGGGAGATCAGTCTGAATAGAAATGAACATAATTGGCTCATCAACAAAGTTAACTTCAGAAACAACAGGATCATTAGCTTCATCAGGAAGTTCAGATTTAACTTTATCAACTTCATCTTTTGTGTCTCTTACTGATTCATCAATATCTGCATCAGCATTGAACTCAACAACAATTGAAGATATCCCATCTGCTGAAGTAGATGTGATTTTGTTCACATTCTCGAGACTAGAGCTTAACTGACTCTCTATCTCATTTGTAACAAGTCTTTCAACATCTACAGCTGAAGACCCTGGGAAAGGAGTTGTAACAATAGCTATAGGTACTTGTACCTCTGGAGATGACTCTCTTGGAATAGTCAGCAATGATTGGGTACCCAGAAATACAAGAGCTATCAAAATGATATAGCTAAATTGTCTATTATTGATAAAAAATTTCCAGAATTTATTCATATTTAGTATGTAACTTTTTGTCCGTCTTTTAGACCTCTAGAGTCTAGAATGATCACATCTTCAAGTAAGATTCCATCTGTGATGACAATTCTGTCTCCAAGTATGTTTCCGATAGATACAGGTTTTGAATTAACAACACTGTTTTCAGGATCGAAGATAAATACTAGAGATTCTTCCGCAGTAATCTTCACAGCAGAAATTGGAAGTGAAATAATTTGTACTCCCTCGTTTACTTCAAGATCTCTATTAATTTTTAGAGAGACTGACTGTCCATTTCGGAGACCAGTTTCCTCATTAGGAGTAATCCTAACTTCTACCTTAGAAGTACTTGGATTAATTGCTGGTGCAATTCTTGAAACCTTTCCATTGTACTTTCCATCGATAAGAACATCTGAATCGATATCGATTCTTTCTCTGTCTTCATCATTGATGTATGCAACAATTTCAACTCCTCCGTTTCCAACAATATGTGCAACTTCTTCAAAGGAAGAAACAACATCTCCGAGTCCAACATTCAATGCATTAACTTGTCCTTTAATCGGAGACCTCACAATTGTTTTTTCTAGGTTAGCTTGAGCAGATAGTAGTCCAGCTCTTGCTTGTGTAACTTGAGCTTCTGAAGCTAAGACTGTATCTCCTGAACCAAATGAGTTACTTGAACTTATTAAGCTACTTAAACTATTTGATACTGCAGACCGTGAAGCTGATACATCACTTCTATATCTATTGATATCACTTTGTGAGGTAACATCTTCCACAACTTCAAAAGTAGCTAGTGATTTTGAAACTTCGTTTAGATAACTTGAAACCTTACTTAAGTTAATTTGTGCTTCATTTAGATATGTAGGTAACTCATTTTCTGATATAGAAGAGTTTAGTGTATTAATTGAATTATTCCAATCATCTAGAATAGCTTCAATTTCAATTCGTCCTGCTTCAACAACTCGTCTTTGATCTGGATCTTGAAGAGCAATGACCATGTCTGCTTTATTAACTTGAACGTTAATGAATAGTTGATCAACCTTAGTTCTAATAGCATCATCTGATGCGTTAAAAGATTGTCTAATAGTATTTGAAATTATAGATACATTTCCTGAGAAGTTAGCTCTCGCTGCCTCATATACTCCTTGAGCTCTAAGAACCTCAGCCCTTTGGCTATCGTTTCTTATCTCAGCGATAATAGTTCCTGGTTGAACAAAATCTCCCAGTCTTTTGTATATACCTGAAATCTCTCCTTGAGATTGCACACGAAGTGTAGCTTCTGATTGTGACTCAACATTACCAACTACTGGTAGATTAATATCAGTTGCAATAACATCGTATACTCTGGCAATTTCAACTTTTCTCTCAGTTTTCTTGCCTTCATCTTCCTTAGGTGAAGAACCGAAGAAAACCTTACCTAGTACTAAAACTAGTAGTATTAAAATAATTACTGCTATAATCTTCTTCTTCTTAGTCGGTAAAAACCGATTAAATGTATCTTTTATCTTTTGTATCATATCGATCAGACATTACCTTGTTTTCAATCATTTATCAACCTGAATAACCCATCTATATTTAGATAAATATACTTTATAAATATCAACCACACCACCTTTAAAGGTGGTGTGGTTTTTTAAAGAACTTACCAATTTCCTCTTATCTCTTCAATCTCATTTCTCAAGAACTCTTCAATTCTCCTTCTCGTAGCACCTGATGTTGTTTCAGGTAATTCATCAACCCCGAACCAATTAGAATCTTCGATTTCAAAATTAGCTTTTCTTCCATGATCTGCCCATTTTTTGATGATTACTATTACTACAGTATCGTTCCTCCCTTCTCGCGTGTTCCTGTACTTACCCAATATACGATCAAACTCTAATGCTTTGATATTAGATTCTTCGTAGAGCTCCCTTTTTCCAGCTACATATGGATCTTCTCCCGCTTTCATTCCACCTCCAGGAAAAACCCATAGATTTCCATATTTGTTTTTTTGTAAAAAAACCTTACCTTCTTTGTACAAAAGAACTCTAGCTCCAAACGTTTTAATCTTAAATGTCCTCCAGTATAGTTTCCGACCCCAATGAAGGAGGTCCCATATAATTTTCTCTATTTTTTTAATTACTGTTTTCATATTTACTTACTTCGGTTACAAACATATCTCCTCTTTCTTCAAAATTCTTAAACATTTCCATATTGCTTGCTGCTGCAGGAGACAGTAAAACAATGTCTCCTGCAGTTGATCTATCTTTTGCAATTTCTACAGCGTCTTTCATTGAGTCGGCAGTTTCTACAATTACACCCTCATCCAATATTTTGATGAGTTGTTCCTTTGCAGGTCCTGCTGTGAATATAACTACTTTTATATTTTCTCTAAATATAGTTTCTAATATTTCATAAGTTGCACCTTTATTGTTTCCGCCTGATATTAGGACAATATTCTTTTTTCCTGTTGTCAGTGTCTCAAGTGCCTTGAGTGTAGCATCAGGACTTGTAGATTTTGAATCGTTTACATATGTAACACCTTCTATTTCAGTTACCTTTTGTATCCTATGTCTCAACCCTTCAAAAGAAGATATGGCTTTAGTAGCGTCGCACTCAACTTCTAACTTATGTAGCACGGCCAATACGTAGGCAATGTTATAGAAATTATGTTCCCCCATTATAATTCTTTCTGTATTCGCTCCGAACACAACTTTGTCATTAACTACAATATCTCCCTTTGCATTTGTATACACTCCATCATCTGAAGCTTCTTTGTATTCTGTTTTCAAAGAAACTGGAAATACATCGAACCCTTTTAGGTTCGGTACTATATATTTTTGTATTCCTTCATTATCTAAATCTATTATCAATTCTGTATTACTTTGACTTGCTATCTTTAGTTTTGTTTCAGCGTACTCACTAAAACTATTATTATGCTTATCTAAGTGGTTGTTACTTATGTTAGTGATGACAGCTATGTCCGCGTAGTGGCTGTCGTTAAAAAACTTAAGCTGATAACTTGAAAGTTCAATTATTATCACATCTCCTTCTTTAGTCTTGTCTATCCATGTAAGTGGTGATGTTCCAATATTTCCACCCAAGTGTGACCTTCTTCCACAAGACTGTAGAACTTCATGGAGTAGACTAGCCACAGTGCTCTTTCCATTTGAACCTGTTACTCCTACAACAGGCCCCTTTTTGTTCCATAGTTCCAAGAACATGGTTACATCTAAATGAACCGGAATGTTTTTATCCTTCGCACTTAATACTTTCGGATGTGTCTCACTAACACTTGGACTTACAAGTAGGATATCATAACCCTCAAGATCATCATGATCACTATAGTTATCTGCTAGGAAAAACTTAAATCCTTTGTCCTTAAATATAGAAAGGGTTACTTCATCAATCTTACTTTCATCCCTTTCGTCGAAGTAATGTACTTCAGCACCTTTTTTAATTAGGTAATCTCCAGCACCTTGTCCACTTACACCGAATCCTATTATTGCGATTTTTTGATCTTTAATTTCCATATTATGTTCTCATTAATATATCACGAACCTTGTAAACATCTCCAGCTCCAATTGTGGCTATGACCTTCTTGGTGCCAACATCTCTTAGATTGTTTGCTATGTCAGAAAACTCAGTCTTGTACAGTACGTTCTTTTTGAAACTATGTTTTTTGATGGAATCAATAACATCGCTGGTCTTTAGACCTTTAATATCTTTTGCAGTATCTCCAAGAGCAGGGATTATATCTGAAACTATTATATGATCAGCTTTCCTAAAAGAAGATCCGTATTCTTTTAGAAATGTTTTCATCAAGTGAAACTGTCTTGGTTGAAATACTGCGTATATTTCATAGTCTGGATAAAACTGTTTTATACCATCAAACAGATTCTTTACTTGTGTTGGATGGTGACAAAAATCATCTACAAACACAGTATCTCTTGAAGTTTTAATTTCAAACCTCCTTCCGACTCCCATGAAAGTGTTTGCAACAATCTTCACTGCAGAAAGTGGTAATCCAAGATAGTCATGTAAAACAACAGCTGATGCGAAGTTTAATACATTATAACTCCCCGGTATCCTTATCTTCAAATCTTTGATAACGAGTACGCTGTCTCTATAAACTGAGAACTGTGTTTCATTAGTTTTATATGACACATCTTTTATATGGTAATCATTACACTCATTGAATCCGAAAGTTATTCTTTTGCCCTTGGTATTTGATATTACCTTACGGATATTAGTATCATCACCATTTGCTATTATCACACTATCTCTGTGATGTAACTTTACAAAGTCATTAAAGGCATCGACCATTTCTCTTTCATCCTTGTAATACTCCATATGACTTTTTTCAATTGAAGTGATTACGGAAACATCTCCGATTAGGTTGTGAAATGCTCTGTCGTATTCACATGATTCAACCACCATGTGTCTTCCTTCTCCTTTTCTTTCATATGATCCCCACTCAGTCACGTATGAACCTCCGATGACAGTTGGATCAACACCTGAGTTCTGAAGAGTTAAACCTAACAATGCTGTTGTTGTACTCTTCCCGTGGCTTCCCGCCACTGATACTGAAAAGTATTCTTTCATGAAATACCCGAGTAGCTCAGCTCTTTTAAACTGTGGAATACCTAACTTCAAAGCTTCCACTCTTTCTATGTGGTCATCAGGAATTATTGAGGAGTACACAACTAGATCAATATCTTCTGAAACATTATCTTTCTCCTGAGTGTAAAAGACTTTTATACCTTTAGCCCTCAGACTATTACTCTCTTCTGATTTCTTTAAGTCAGACCCTGAAACCTTAAAACCTTTCTCCATACATATTTTTGCAATACCATTCAATCCTTTACCGCCTATCCCTATAAAATGAATATGCAGTTTTTCTTTTTTGAATATCTTTTCTAAGGTCATATTTTTTAATAATTAATTCTATGACATTAGTATTACTTACGACCTGTGTAGTTCTTATAAAAAAGTTCTAAAGATAAAATAAAAGACCAACCACTGTGGTTGGTCTTTTATTTAACACTAAACAGTAGGCAGTATTATTTCTTCAACTTCTCAGCATCGTCTCTAGACAAGAACTTGAACATGTTTCCGCCGCAAGTCTCACAAGTTCCCTTTGCAGAAAACCGATTATTTTTTTCTTCAACATTTATATCCTTCATGATATGCATTGTTGGTTTGTTGTTGTCATCTCTACATCGCATGCAAAGACCTTTGATTTCTTCCATAGTCTAATTTTATTTGATTAATACTAGTATACGAATAATTATACATTTTCTAACTGAATTTAACAGCTAATTTCAGTTTTTCCTCTCTCTGCATCTTTTTTATCTCTATCTCTCTCTTTGAAGCCTCACTCCTATTTTTAGATTCTTCTGTGTATATAATCTTCACAGCTTTGTGTGCTTTTGTATATTTACTAGCAGTTCCCTCCTTATGTTCTTTAAATCTTCTTTCAACATCAGTAGTTATTCCTGTGTATATACTATTATCAGCACATTGTAGTAGATATATGTAGTACATATTATGTGAGTATCTTAACCCTCTTCAATTTAAGCAAGGTGGTAGGAAAATTAAAGTTTTCAGTTAGTCCCCTTATATATGTACCTGTTGATACAAGTATCCTGACCTTAAACACAAAAACATCATCTTTGTTTTCTTCAAAATACTTCTTCCATCTTGTTATCGTTTCTTTTTGTCTGAACTTTCCGTTGACTTTTGCTACATTTTTTAGAATATACTCTTGTACTTTTTCATGTCCAGATTCTAAAAGTTCAACTTCCTTTATAGAAACTTTCCTACTTGGTCTTTCAATATCTGTATTCCCTGACTTAAAATGATCGAACAGTTTCTTTCCGTCCACAGTCATGGAAGAAAACCAAGGATACTTTTGTTCTTTTATACCTTTTAGAGCCTCTACTTGTTCTTCAAGCTTTTCTACCTCACCTCCAGTCTCAGTGATAAGTCCAAGCACATCTCCTGTGTCGGTCGACACCTTTGCTATGAAAACAGCTTCATATTCTTTATCATATTTTAAATGCTCTTTGTATTCTTTGTTTTCTTCTCCAACTAATACCATAACCTCCCCTTCTGCCATTGGATCTAACCTTCCAGCATATGATAGCTTTTCATCTTTTAGTTCTGGTTTTTCTTCTTTCAGTCTCTCCAACATCTCAAGTGGAGTTTCCGAAACATTCTTTGTGTATTTAATCATTTTGGTCTAGTATTTCTTCTGCTAATATTACAAACTCTTCCCTGTCATCAAGAAGTTCCTCCAGTACCAACCACCAGTTTTTAATAACAACAGGTTTTTTCTTATCTTTCCTTGTGTATATGAACTGTGTTGATCCCATATCAATATATTTCTTTTGTAGTTCTTTGGTTTTAACCTTGAAGTATATTGAGTCCTCAAACATTACCCCTAGTTGTTTTCCTTCTACCTTAAGTAAAACACCACAAACATCCTAGATGTTTGTATATTACCTATAGGCTCCAATATGTCTAGTGCGTGATCTACAAATTCTTGTGGGATGGACATATATTATTCAGTGATAAATCCACCAGCTTGATGATTCCACAAACCAGAGTATGTTCCACCTTTTTCTAGTAACTCTTGATGATTCCCATCTTCAGCGATAATACCTCCTCGTATAACAAGGATCCTATCCATTTCGGATATAGTTGAAAGTCTGTGTGCAATGGCGATAACAGTCTTTCCTTCCATAAGGATAGTTAGTGCCTTTTGAATTAGAACTTCACTCTCACTGTCGAGAGCACTCGTGGCTTCGTCCAAGATGAGAATTGGAGCATTCTTCAAAATGGCTCGTGCAATTGCAATCCTTTGTCTTTGACCAGCTGATAACTTAACTCCTCTTTCACCAACTAATGTATCGTAACCATCTGGCAGTTTAACGATGAAATCATGTGCCTGTGCCTTTTTGGCTGCCTCAATTATCTTAGAGTTATCTGTATTATTTTGACCGTAGTTAATATTCTCTTTTATACTCCTGTGAAAGAGGATTGGCTCCTGAGGAACAATAGCGACTGATCTATGCAAACTGTCTTGAGTTACATTTGCAATATTCTGACCATCGATAGAAACTGATCCTGATGACAGATCATATTGTCTAAGTAGTAACTTTATGAAAGTTGTCTTACCAGATCCTGATGGTCCAACAACACCAACTTTGTGTCCCGGCTTTATATCAAGATTAAAGTTCTTGAAGATACTTTCATTATTGTGGTAATTGAATGTTAAATCTTTTACTGAAATATTACCTTGATCTACTTTTAGTTCACCAGCGCTTGGAATATCTTTAACTTCATAATCGATAAGTATTTCACTAAGGCTTTGTTTTATTTGTCCGTAGTTCTTAGAGAATCTGTTCATAGATGTTCCAATGAACATAAGATCAGATGATATACTCGCCAGAAGTGTAAATATTAGGATAAAACCTCCTGGTGTTACATTTCCAACTTTCCAAGCAGAATATAAAACATAACTTGAGATAAATATAAAAATACCGATTAATATAGCGTTCATAGTAATGATAGATTCTGCAATGTACCATGACTTGAGCATGGCCTTTTTGTATTTAACAGAAAGATTTTTTACAACATTAACCTCATGGTCTCTAGTTGCGAAATGCTTAACCGCAACCATGTTTGTTGCAACATCTACAGTCTTACCTCTCAATTCGGATTGTATTTTAGTTTCATATTCTGCAGCCTTTCGTCTGAATTTGATAACAAACAGATTCAACGCTACTAAAAAAACAGAGAATATCAATAAGATAAAAGCTAGTTTTGTGCTAACCGTCATTATGTAGAAAAATGAAAATATGATTCCTATAAAAGTGGGAAGGTAACTCCATAGAAATGACTCCACCATCGACTCTGCACTGGATGATGCTATACCAACACTACTTGATAAAGATCCGGCAAACCTATTATCAAAAAAGTTTTGACTGTGTTTTGAAAGATACGAAAACAGTTTGTTATACCCGTGTGTTTCAACCTCAGTAGCCAATTTAGCCCCTGTAAATCCAGACATCCTCCACATTAGCTGACTGATCATAAGTACGGTAGGAAACATCATTACCCAGAATAGAATAGTTGTGGTGCTTGTTAAATCAACAGATGATATACCATCAACTATCTTTTTAAGAACATATGCTCTTGTGGTATTTCCAAATGTACCTAGAATAACCGCCAACACAGAGATAATAAACCATTTCTTGTATGGCTTAGTTAGGTACAGTATGAAAGACAGTGGTCTTTTTGGTATATCGTTTTTAGACATGATTTACAATAATATTACATCGGGTTTACTTTTATCCCAAGGCCAAACTTCTCATATAATCCGAAACAGACTTAAATCCTTCTTTTACAGCTTTTTTCTCTATCCTGTCTTTATCTTTAGTTGAAATTCTAAATCGTATAATCTCTGATTGTTTTTTTACATGCTCTTTTTCAGAAATTATTAAATTTGGTAAATCTATAAGAAGACCAGCAACATCTCCTGTAATAAACTCTTGTGAAATATTTGCATCTTTACATTCAACAAAGACAACATCTTTGTTTCTCTTTTCAAGACTGTAATTATATCTTTTATTATTTATTGTTATGTTGTAGTTTATTTTTTTCATATCTTTCATAATATAATAGCTACATTATATACTAATGTAGCTACATATCCAATACTATATTATATACCTTCTACTTCCCTTTACTAACTACAAAAGTATATGCTTGTCCTTCTTTACCTGCTCGTCCTGTTCGTCCGATTCGGTGGATATAGTCTTCGTAAGTTTGTGGTTGTTCGAAGTTTATAACATGAGTTACATTTGGGATATCAAGTCCTCGGGCAGCAACATCTGTTGCAACAAGAATGTTTATCTTTCCTTTCTTGAAAGCATCCAATGATCTCTTTCTTTGTGTCTGATTCTTGTTTCCGTGAATAGAGTCAGCTGGAAAATTATCAGCCGTAAGCATACCAGCTATCTTAGCTGCTGTGAACTTCATCTCTGCGAAAACTAGAACCTTCTCATAGTTAATATTGTTCAACGTCTCAACCAATTTTTGGTATCTTGCTTCGTTGTTTTTTACGTAGATAATATCTTGTGAAATATGATCTCCGTTTTGACTAGCTCTTACAGAAATTGTAACAGGGTTTTCAAGCATTCGATCAAGTAGGGTCGTAATAGCTGGAGTTATAGTTGCACTGAAACAAAGAGTTTGTGGCTTACCGCTGATAGCAGAAATGATTGATTTGATATCAGGCAGGAATCCCATATCGAGCATTCGATCAGCTTCATCAAGGATGAATGTTTCTGTCTTACTCAAGTCCAAATGTCTTTGGTTGATAAGGTCTTTTATTCTTCCTGGTGTACCGATAATAACACTAGGACCTCTCCTTAGTTCTCTGATTTGAGGGTTTATATTCATTCCACCAACACAAAGTGTTGTATATAGATGCATACCAGATGCAAATCGGTTGAAGTCATCTTGGATTTGACCGGCAAGTTCTCTTGTTGGTGCGATTATTAGAGCAGTTCCATCGTCTCCCTTACTTTTCAGTTTCATGATAAGAGGAAGTACAAAAGCAGCTGTTTTCCCACTACCTGTATCTGATAGTCCGATAACATCCTTTCCTTCAAGAACATGAGGAATAGCTTCATCCTGAATCTTTGTAGGATGACTAATATTCATTCTCTTTAGGTTCTCTAGGACAGTATGAGGAAATCCAAAATCTGTGAACAGATTATTTGGTTCATATACCTGTTCTTTTTGAACGGTTGGTTTTCTATTGATAAACTTCTGTGGGTCTATGTATTGGCTTCTGAATCGTCCGCCTCCTCCTCCACCAGATCCTCGTCTTGGTGATGAACTACGGTTAGAAAATTTAGGTGGGCGCGTAGCTCCACGTTTCTTATGTTTGTATTGTGTATTCAAGTTAGATTTTAGTTACTTTTAACTTCTTGTTCAGTTTGGGTGAACATAGAAGCTAAAGCGACTAGATATTCACTGGGAGTGACAGTATCACGTTTTGAGGTGAAAGTAAAGGATTAAATGCTTATTGCTTGGGGTATTGGACGACGTTAGAACCTATCTTATGTTAAATGAGAGTGATAGATTCTCTATTGTAAAGAGGTGGTGATTTAAATAAAGTTGATATTTTTTGATATTTTTATTTTTTCTACCACCACAACCCCGGAAGTTCTGATTGGTATGGCCAAGAAACGATTATATTTTGATAAATAATATACAAATTACCATAATAATCGATAGTCTTTTGTAGTTAGTTTTTGTATTTATCTATTTTTTCTTATCATCTTCTATTTTTTTCTTATCATCTTCTATTTTTTTCTTATCATCTTCTATTTTTTTCTTATATAAATTATTCTCTTTCAAAAGTTTATTTACTTTCATGTATCTCTTTATATTTCCGGGGAATATCAGAATTAATCCAACCAGAAAACCAACAATTAAAGTCGAGATTAGAATCAAAGAGATCGGTCCACTAAAGTCATAAGTAAAAAATTGAACGGTCACTTCTTCATTGTTCTGGACCACAAAAACCAGTATGACAACACTAATAAATATTCCAAGTGTGGTAAAAAATCGTATAAAAAATTTCATAAAAGAATTATACCAGTTTTATTTTAATTTAAAAGTAATTTATATTTTGTTGATATCCTTCATAGCATGAAAAGCAACGAATATTTCTATTTCGATTATGAACATAGGGCAAACAATTTATATCAATAGAATTAAACCCGGCTGCCAAGGCATTCATGAGTGGAATTTTATCATATTAAGACGAACCGCCGGATCCTTTACAGATGACTTCTTTCTCGCTAGCGCTTATATCTTCTAACATCTTATTTATCTCAAAGGCTTCGCTTCTAAATTCTGTTTCAGTACTATTTATCTTCGATACTTTAATGTAGTATGCTCCTGACCAAACAACCCCCACTTTCCATTTTAGATTTTGTAAATCTTTTTCTATGGTATTTTCTTTTGTTAATCCGCTCGCTATCGGCCCCACCACGTCTCTGGTACCAGCATCAACAAGATCTATCTCTAATGAATCTATTGTTGTAGATGATTGCCAAGAAATTGGGTAAGTGCAACCAATGAAAAATCTACCACCTTCTTGAGGGAAAGTGAAAGAAAATTCCAAGTTAGTATCTGTTACTGAAGTGGATATAGCTACGGTCGTAGTCGAAGTGACCCCCGGTATAGTTCCATCAGTAGATGTGGCTAGTTCTCCCATCATTGCTGGAGAAGTAGTAGCCAATTCTGCATTCTGTTTAGATAGATAACCCGAATAGGAGTTTGTGACAAATAAATCGTTTAAATTATTAAATACTTGATTAAATTGATTATTAGACCAATAACTAAAAAGAGTTATGCTACCAAACAAAACAAATACTAAAATAGAACGCTTCCAGTTATTCATATTTTATTGAGGCTTACTTTAACACACATATAATTATGCGACTTAATTTTTCTTATCTATCTTATTCACGTCTTCTGTGAAACTCTTTCTAAGAATTTTAACTGCTTCCCCAACACCTTGAGCAAGATCTGCGATCTTCTTTGATCCAAAAAACAAAATGAGTACACCAACTAAAATGAGTAACTCTGTAATTCCTAATCCAAACATGATATTTTTTATTATTTAATAATGCGACTTAATTTTTCTTATCTATCTTATTCACGTCTTCTGCGAAACTCTTTCTAAGAATTTTAACTGCTTCCCCAACACCTTGAGCAAGATCTGCGACCTTCTTTGATCCAAAAAACAAAATGAGTACACCAACTAAAATGAGTAACTCTGTAATTCCTAATCCAAACATGATATTTTTTATTATTTAATAATGCGACTTAATTTTTCTTATCTATCTTATTCACGTCTTCTGCGAAACTCTTTCTAAGAATTTTAACTGCTTCCCCAACACCTTGAGCAAGATCTGCGACCTTCTTTGATCCAAAAAACAAAACTAGTAAACCAACTAAAATGAGTAACTCTGTAATTCCTATTCCAAACATGATATTTTTTATTATTTAATAAATCAACGTCTTTTACCTAATTAATTATATATTACTGACTAATGAAGACAAGCCCCATGCTTGTGCATAAGTATGGATAAAGATATGAAAAAATAGTGGTTATGCGACTTAATTTTTCTTATCTATCTTATTCACGTCTTCTGTGAAACTCTTTCTAAGAATTTTAACTGCTTCTCCAACACCTTGAGCAAGATCTGCGATCTTCTTTGATCCAAAAAACAAAATGAAGAGACCGACCATAACGATCAGTTCCATAGATCCTAAACCAAGCAGTCCTAATGCAAGCATAATTGTTTTTTGCTATTCAATAATTTAATAAATCGACGTCTTTAACCTAGTTAATTATATATCACTGACTAACGGAGACAAGTCCTATACTTATGCACAAGCATAGGTAAAGATATGAAAAAATAGTGGTTATGCGACTTAATTATTTTTATCTGTTTTTTTGTCTACTTTTTTAATTTCATCATCATCTTCCTCATCTGAAGAACTAATCTTTTTATCTTCCCCATCTGAAAAACCATTTTTGAGGTGCTCAATAGAGTCCGCCATACCGCGAGCAAGCTCTGGGATCTTCTTTGCACCAAAAAGAAGAAAGAATACAACAACCACAGCGATCAGTTCCCTAGGTCCTAGTCCGAACATAATTGTTTTTATTATTTAATAATATCGTCACTTCATATAATATCATAAGTGGCAATGTCATCGCAATTAACGATACTATATCAGTCGGTGGGAGAAAAGCGGTCAAAGAAAGCATTAAAAAATAAGCGACCTTCCTTTTGCTTTTGAGGGTTGGAGTGGTTATCATATCCATCTTTATAAGTAAAGTCAGCAAAAGAGGAAACTCAAATACTAATCCCAGTAGTGCGGATGTGGTAAATATTTGCGACAAAAATTGACTAATATTCCACAAATTAGCAACCCCTAAACTGACGTTGATATTTGCCAATACTCCCAAAGCATAGTTGAGAATAAAAAACCCATAAAAAAATCCCCCAATGAATAACAACGCGCTTACAGGAACAGATTTCAATAATTTTATTCTCTCGTTTGCAGTTAATGCGGGTATAATGAAAGCATAGAAGCTATAAATTAAATACGGGATAGAAACTATAATCGCGAAGAAAAACCCAAAATCCATCGCCACTTCGATAAACTGAAATGGTGAAGAGGTAGCGATCGTAACTTGCTCAATATAAACAAACTCTAATACTTTTTTCAGAATTATTCCGGTAAGGAAGAAACCACAAATAAAGGCTACTGCGAACAAAATTATTCCGTGATATAGACGACCACGCAAATCTTCCAAAAATGGAAGAAATTTTTCTATGTTTTTTTTAAATTCTTCCAAGGTAGTTAATTAGTTAGTGTATCAGTAGTATCTGTGGTTGGTGTATCAGTAGTATCTGTATCTGGTGTATCAGTAGTATCTGTATCTGGTGTATCAGTAGTATCTGTATCTGGTGTATCAGTA
>JBLINH010000013.1:0-21244 GCA_047639165.1 Minisyncoccia bacterium
GGAGCTAATCTTCAAGGATCTGATCTTACGGGAGCTAATCTTACGAGATCTGATCTTAGAAGAGCTAATATTGTAAGAGCTAATCTTACGGGATCTAATCTTACGGGAGCTTATCTTCGAAAAACTAATCTTCAAGGAGCTGATCTTAGAGGAGCTAATCTTCAAGGAGCTTATCTTACGGGAGTTAATCTTAGAGGAGCTAATCTTACGGGATCTAATCTTACGGGAGTTTATCTTCGAAAAACTAATCTTCAAGGAGTTAATCTTCGAAAAGCTAATCTTCAAGGAGCTTATCTTAGAGGAGCTGATCTTAGGGGAGCTGTTCTCCCCAAGACATTCATATCACTCTGTAAGGAAGACTTCATTAAAAAAGTTAAAGCTTTCCGTCAGAATGGTGAAGTTAAGTTCTTAATGACAGCCCTAGAAAAAGGTAAAGTTAATGGCACAAAGTATGAAGGCGAGTGTGCCTGTCTCTTAGGTACATTGACTCATGCAAGAGGTAAGGAGGATGCTGAGGTATTCTCTAGATCTCTAGGTATTACACCTGACGGGTCTTCTCCTTCTGAAGTTTGGTTTTGGCAGATTAAAGAAGGTGATACTCCTGAAAGAAACAGTTTTGCTAAGACGGCACTGGATTGGTGTAAAGAAATGGTTTAACCCCAACGAAAGTCTCGACTTTCGTTGGGGCTTTTGTTTTCAACTATACCTAATGCCCATTGCCACAGGGCTAAAAATATGATATATTCACTCCACATTGGCGTACAGGAGTTACAAAAAATATGAGCCTCAAACGAGGATTAATGAAATGATTCGAGCGAAAGAGCTTAGGGTTATTGGACCTACAGGAGAAAACTTTGGTGTAATCACCACTGTAGACGCCTTGGGGAGAGCAAAAGAGGCTGACCTCGATCTTATCGAGATCTCACCAAAAGCTGTTCCACCGGTTGCAAAAATCAGTGATTATGGTAAATTTCAGTACGATCAGAAGAAGAAATTAAAGGTTCAGAAAGCCAAAGCTCATAACGTAGAAGTAAAGAGTGTTCAGGTGAAAATCGGAACAGACGGAAATGATCTAGGAATTAAGGCTAAAAGAGCTTCAGCTTGGTTATCAGAAGGTCACCGAGTTAAGGCAGAACTCTTCCTACCAGGAAGATCTAAGTACTTAGACAAGAATTTCTTACAAGAGAGACTAGAGAGATTCCTTAAACTTTTGACTGTAGAGTACAAAGTAGCTGAGGAAGCTAAAAAAAGTCCTAAAGGACTAGCAACTATAATAGAGAAAGCAAAATAGTATGAAAACAAATAAGTCTTACAGCAAAAGAATAAAAGTTACTAAGAACGGTAAGGTTATCGCAAGGAAGCCAGGACATGGCCATTTTAATGCAAAAGAAAGTGGAAGTGAGAAGATGGCGAAGAAAAGAAGTTTTAGTCCATCATGGGGAACGAATCCTAAAGTTAAAAAGAGATTTCTATCTAATATAAAATAACATGCCAAGAGTAAAGAAAGGAACAAATGCAAACAAAACTCGAAAGAACAAGCTAAAGCTTGTGAAGGGTTATAGGTTTGGACGAAGTACAAAAGAAAAGCTAGCTAATGAAGCTATTAGCCATGCTGGACGAAATGCCTTCAGAGACAGAAAAACTAAGAAAGGTATGTTCCGAAGACTATGGACTCTAAGACTAGGTGCTGCACTTCGAGCAAACGGACTTTCATACAGTAAGTTCATAGGATCTATGAAAGCTAAGAACATAGACCTAAACCGAAAGGTTCTATCAGAGATAGCTAAAGAGAATCCTGAGAGTTTGGTGAGGATAATTGAAGAAGTTAAATAAACAAAAAGACCAGCAAGTGCTGGTCTTTTTTTTATCCCAACTCCACCACCTCTCCCTCCTCTGGATGAACCGCATCAATATCTAAATTGTCTCTAAGTTTCTGTACAAGAAACAGTGACGATTTACTCTCTCCCATAACAACAAAAACTTTCTTCAAAGTCTCTGCAGTATTATATACAAACTCTAATAGATGATCAGAATCCTTGTGAGATGAGTATCCATCAATGGTAATTATCTCTGCATTTATGGGGACATCATTTCCTCCAATCCTTACCTTTTTCATACCATCCTTTATAGCTCTACCTAAACTACCCGCTACCTGGTACCCAATGAACAATATGGCGTTTTTAGGGTCAGGAAGGTAGTGTTCTTCATGTTTTAGAACTCTTCCCCCTTCACTCATCCCAGACGCTGATATGATGATTTTTGGGCCTTCTACGCCATGAATTTCCTCTGATTCCCTATTATGCATAGTGATTTTGAGCTTTGGGAAGTCGAATACATCATCTCCCCCATCAATCTCCTCTTTTACATGTTCATTGTAGTTCTCATATTCCTTCCTATACACTTCTGTCAGTCGTATCGCCAAAGGTGAATCGAAGTACACAGGAACACTTGGAAGGTCTTCTTTTTCAATTAGGTCGTTCAGTTCGTGTAGAAGCAGCTGTGTTTTCTCTAGTGAGAATACCGGTATTACCAAAGTACCACTTCTTTCAACCACACGTGTGATGGCTTTCTTTAGATTGTCAGCTCTTTTCTCTTTTCCTTCATGATTTCTGTCGCCGTACACACTCTCCATGATTAGATAGTCTGCGTCTGTAATATCTTCTGTATCTTTCAGAAGCGGTGTTGGTGAATTACCAAGATCCCCAGTGAAGACAATTTTCTCTCCTGTTCCTAAGTATTTAAATTCCACCATAGCAGATCCGAGAATATGCCCTGCGTCTTTGAAGATTGCTTCAAAGTCTGCAATCTTCACGGGATCATGATATGAGACACCTTCCCATAGTGAAAGTGTTTTCAGTACATCGTCAGTGTTGTATAAAGGATCCTGATTATCTTTCTTTGCATCTATACTTAATACCTTCACTGCATCTTCAAACATATATCTAACCAAATCTTTCGTAGCTTTAGTTGAATATATTTTTCCATTAAAACCATCCTTAACAAGCTTAGGGATTCTTCCAATATGGTCTGCATGTGCATGGGTTACAAAAAGTATATCTACAGTAGCAGGGTCATATGCAAACGGTTCGTAGTTTTTTTCTCTGGCCCACTTAGGTCCTTGTATCAAACCGCAATCAACAAGTATTTTTGTTTCATCCGACTGCAACATGAAGTTGGCTCCAGTAACGGATCCTACCCCTCCAAAGAATTTTAGTTTTAGTTTTCCGGCCATATATATTTCTTATAATAGATAAATGCTAATGTTCCACCAATAGAGTCCATAATGACATCTATCACCGTATCTATCAAATCTTCTAGGACATCAGTTAGTCCTGCGAACAGTTCCCACAGTTCCCAACCTAACCCGATTACAAGCACTCCACTTATGGTGAAGAGGAAGACTAGTGGCTTATGTTCCTTTGGAAATCGAATATGTCCTGAAGTGAAGAATATGAAAATTATACTAATCGAAAGCCAGAATCCACCTAAAAGGTGCATCATTATGTCATACCAACCAGTAGTCCAGTACAAGAAGAACACAAGAGCAACCTTGTGCAGTACTGCGATGAGGATTATGAGGAAGAATATCTCCCAAAAGATAGGTTTTCTCTTGTTCATGGGGGTATTATACCAGTATCTTAATCTTTATCTTAATTGACTTTATATATTAAATATCACAAAATTGGATAAGATTCTTGGTGGTTATAGCCAAGTCGTTCCTAAAGGAATATGGACAGGCATGTCACAATGCTAAAAAACAAACAAATAGGAGTTCTGTATGGAAAATCCAAAAACACTGAAGATAATAAACGGACCTGGAAGATGGACATTATCACAAGCAATGTTCGGTGAACCAGGGGTATCTATTCAAATTAAGGTCGGAGATACTACTATCGACAACCACAAGACTGTGGTTCACAGCATATCCCCTGATCTTGAACATAAGATTTACACCCTGAAGATTAATGCCCCAGTATCACCATATGAAGATGTTTGTGTGTACGCCATGATAAACATACACACAAGAACTGGTGTAATGGAAAACCCTGCATATGTTGCCCTATATGGAAATCTCAAAAAAGGAGAGTTGGAGATTTCTTAGTTTACGTCCAATATAATTGTGCCCGGTCATATTGACCGGGCACTTTTTATACGTAAAAAACCCACTTACGTGAGTTGTTTACGGGGGCCGAAGAATGCCCTAGCTTACGCTAGGTGGGTGTCCGCATAATCAAACCAAGGTTTAATTAGATATAAGACTTCCCAGAATGTTTAAAGATCTAGAACATTATCTTCGACCTTTTTTCATTATACTCCTATTCTAGGATACCATCAAGATTAACATCATACAGTATTTGTTCACTTACTAATCTGTAATCTACAACTTCCTCTTTATCAAACCAAAGCTTAATCTCCTCACTAGCTTCATCTACTGTTCCAGACGCATGTATTAAGTTTCTAACTGATCGATTATCAATATCTGAAAGCTCATATGAATCAATAACAAAATCTCCTCTTATTGTTCCTACGTCTGAAGTTAATGGTTCAGTTGAACCAACTACTTTCCGAACTATAGGAACCGCATGCACACCTTGAAAAACCATAGCAACAACCGGACCTGAAGTAATGTATTTAATTAGTCTTTCAAGAATAATCTCTCCAGCTTCTAGAGGATCTTCAGTTGGAACTTCTTTTCCTTTTGCTTTGTATACTTCAATTGATTTTATACCGACATTCTTTACCCACTCAGGATTTGATGTGTAGTGTTTTCGTGCTTTCTCTTCTGTTGGGACAATCATCTTAAGTGCGGCAAGCTTAAGTCCTGTTCTTTCTATTCTTTTAACAATCTCACCTATCAAAGATCTTTGAATTCCATCGGGTTTTATCATTACAAAAGTTCTTTCGTTTTTCATATTATTATTTAGTTAAGATATCTGGTGTGTTTCCATCAATAGCTACTGTGTGTTCATACTGTGCAGAAAGTTCTCCATCTTTTGTTATATATGTATATCCATCACTTGCTAGTTTAATCTTTCCATTTCCATATGCAAACATAGGTTCAATGGCGATGACCATTCCTGTCTTTAGTATATCTCCAGTTCCTCGTCTACCTGAGTTTGGAATATATGGATCTTCGTGAACATCATATCCTACACCGTGTCCCGCAAGACCTTCAATTATAGCTAGTCCGGCTTTCTTTGCATGAGCCTCAATAGCAGCTCCAATGTCTCCAACCCTGTTTCCTGCTTTAGCTTCTTTTATACCACTCATCAAAGCTTCTTGGGTTACCTGCATTAGTCTCCTAGCTTCTTTTGAAATCTCACCCACTGCTACAGTGATGGCGTGATCTGTAATTAGGTTCTCGTGAGTCAAACCACCATCGATGGTAACAATATCTCCTTCTTTTAGAATTATTGGATCTTCATTAGGTATACCATGAACTATCTCATCGTTCACTGATACACAGATAGAAGCTGGGTATGGTCTTTTGGCTCCTTCGGGGATGTAATTTAAAAAAGATGGAACATCACCATTTTTAGTCATGAGTCTATGTGCCACATTGTTTATCTCATCAGTAGAAACCCCTGGTTCTATCATTTTAGCAGTCTCTCGCAATACATTAGCAAGACGCTTACCTCCTTCTCTTAGGTTTTCTATGTCTTCTTTTGTTTTGATAGTAATCATAGTTCTAGCATAGAGAACTTAGACAAAAATGCAACTAAACGTTCAGACCCTTAACAATCTCCTTGTGTACTGAATCTATGTCCTTTGTCCCGTCTAATTCTATATATCTAACATTCGTTCTTGTTTTGTACAGTTCAATTACAGGTATTACATCCTTACTAAACCACTCTAATCTTTTTGAAATGTCTCTAACATCTAAATCGTCAGATCTTCCTCTTTCTTTTAGTCTTTCAGTTGCCACATCATCACCTATATTAATATATACCACTGTTATGTTTTCTCTCTTGAAGAATTCCAAAGCATCATCTAGCATTGAAGATTCAATCACTCTTCTTGGAGTTCCATCTATTAGTAAATGTTCTTCTTTCTCAAGTTCACAAACTAATTCCCCTCCCCACGCCCAGACAGAAAGAAAAGCTGGCTGTAGTTCCCCTTCCTCGTTTATACCTTTAGAAAGTTCACTAGCGTATGTATTATTTTTAGATATGAAATCCCTAAATCTTTGACCTGCTTCCAAATGGAATACAGACTTATCGTCATTAGCATTAATATATTCGATCATCTTTTCAGCCTGGGTTCCTTTTCCTGATCCAGACTTCCCTACGAAAATTATGGTTTGTAGATTCATGTATTTATTGTACTAAGAAAAAAGGCCAGAGTCTAAGCCCTGGCCTTCCTTTTAGTATTCTCTCATCGACACCTGTGCATCCATTTTCTTTATCAAATCAATGATAACCGATACAGCGATTAGAAGTGCAGTACCTCCGATGGTTAGTGATTGGATTCCTGATATACCCTGAACGATGATAGGTAGGACAGCGATTAGTCCTAGGAAGGTTGCCCCAACAAGAGTGATCCTTGTTAGAACCTTTGCAATATGATCACTTGTTGATTGACCGGGACGTACTCCTGGAATGAAAGCCCCTGACTTTTGTAAGTTCTCTGAGATAGCGTTTGGTTCAAAAGTAACAGCTGTGTAGAAATATGTGAACAGGAACACTAGTAGGAAGTATGTGATTCCGTAGTACCACTGATTTGCAATAAATACTGTAAACCATGTCATGACTGTATTGATAGGTCCTGATGTAATGATAGCTCCTAGGAAGTTAATCAACATCTGTGGCAAGAGGAGAATTGATAGTGCGAAGATGATTGGAATAACACCAGCTTGGTTAACTCGAAGTGGTAAGTATGTTGATGTCCCTCCATATACTTTGTTTCCTCTCACCTGTTTAGCATACGTAACCGGAATAGGTCTTTCCGCTTCTGTGATTATTACAACTCCAAGGATAATAACAGCACCTACGAATAGGAATGCTAGGTATGTTGGAAGTTGTGATGGATCATATGTAAATATAACTTGTCTAACTGCATTAGGTAATCCAGCAACGATACCAGAGAAAATGATTAGAGATACTCCGTTCCCTATACCAAACTCTGAAATCAACTCACCGATCCACATAAGTAGAACTGAACCAGCTGTAATAACAACCAGGTTAGTTATAAGTGAAAGTCCTGTTAGTTGCTCAATAATCCCTTGTTGTTGAAGGATCACAAGGAAACTAAACCCTTGAATAACAGCAAGAGGTATAGTTAGAAATCTTGAGTACTGCATGAACTTCTTCTTACCAATAGCACCCTCTTCATGGTACAGAGCCTTAAGCTTTGGTGACATAATAGTCAAAAGTTGCATGATGATAGATCCTGTAATATATGGACCTACTCCAAGCATAACAATAGAAAGTCCGGATAGTCCTCCTCCTGAGAAAATATTCAAAAGACCAAAGAATTGGTTGTCTCCGAAGAACTTTGCAAGAGCATCAGTATCAACTCCAGGAATTGGGATGGCAGCTATAGTACGAAATACTAGAATTGCTCCTAATACGAAAAATATCTTCTTACGAAGTAGGGAATCTTTAAAAATTAGCCTAACTTTTCCAAAAAATGATTCTATCATAGTTTTTTATTTAATCTGTCCTCCTGCCTTTTCAATCTTTACTTTTGCAGGTCCTGTAACTTTACAATCTTCAATCACAATCTTCTTGTCTAACTCTCCTGTAGAAACAACTTTAACTGTAGGAAATTTACCTGAAACCTTTCTAACAAGATTCTTTCTAGCTAAAACTTTAGGTGTTACTTTTTCACCGTCCTTAAAGTTAATTGAGATAACCGCTAGTGTAACTACAGCATCATCGCTTTTAATACTCTTATTACTATTAACTCCCCTTCCTCTTAGTTTAGGAAGTTTCTTAATAATATCACGCATTTCAGGTCGAATACCATGTCCTCCATGTTGTTTCTGACCTTTGTGACCTCTACCTGAAGTCTTGCCACGAGTACCACCACGTCCGATTTGTACGCTTCGTGCTCTTTTTGTTTTTGGTTTTACTTGATGAGTTTGCATGATACTTTTTATTAAACAGTTACTTTCTCTTTTTTAGCTTTTAGAGTTTGAATTGATTCAAGTGCCTTAAGTGTTGCTTGTGCAATATTTAACTTATTCTTACTTCCAGAAATGATCTTTGCGTTAACATCCTTAAGTCCTGACAACTCAATAATATCTCTTAATGCTGACCCTGCGATAACTCCCCTTCCTGGTGCTGGCATCAATAGTACGCGAGCGCTACAGTACTTTGCATCAATATCGTGTGGAATTGACATCTCAGGAGTAGTTTTGATCTTTATCATTGTCTTCTTAGCACTTTTCATTGCCTTTTCAATAGCCACTGCAGTGTCGTTGGCTTTTCCAACTCCAACGCCAACCTTTCCTTTTTTGTCACCAAGAAGCATAACAACAGAGAAACTGAACCTTCGTCCTCCAGATGAAACTCTTGTAACTCTTCGAATGTCGATCATCTTTTGCTCGAATTCATTAGCTGGTCTTTCTCTTCTTCTTGAGTTACTTCGTCTATTTTTCTTGAACTCTCTAGGAGGTCTTTGACTTGTACTAGCTGGAGCTGGAGTAGTAGGAGTAGCTACAACTTCCTTTGGAGCTTCAACTTTTACTTCTGTATTGTTTTGTGTTTCTTGATCAGTCATATATTAAAATTTTAGTCCGCTTTCTCGAATTGTATCAGCAAATACCTTAATAGCCCCCGTGTATCTGAAACCACCTCTGTCAAATACAATTTCCTTAACATTCTTATCGGCAATACTTTTAGAAAAAGTTGCTCCAATTTCCTTAGATTTTTCAACTAAAGTTTTAGCCTTTGAGCTTCTTGTGTCGATAGAAGTAATAGTCTCACCCTTTACATCATTAATCAGCTGAGCATATAAATCCTTGTTTGACTTGAAAATAGCCAACCGAGGTCTTTTCTCGTTTCCTGATACTTGTGACCGAATTCGGCCTTGTCTTCTTTTTCTTAGGGCTAGTTTATCCATAATTATTATACGGCCTTCTTACCTTCCTTTCGTCTGATAATCTCATCACTATATCGAATACCCTTACCTTTGTATGGTTCTGGTTTCTTTTGTGATCGAACTACAGCTGCAAATTGTCCTACAACTTCTTTATCGATACCTAGGATACCAATATCACTTTTCTCTACAGTACATTTAATTCCTTCTGGGATTGGAACAAATACTTGATGTGAGAACCCGATGTTTAGAACCAGGTCAGATCCTTTAACTTCAGCTTTGTAACCAACACCTTCAATGATTAGTTTCTTTTCGTACTCTTTGTTAACACCATCAACCATATTTTTAATGTGTGATGCATATGTTCCCCATAGAGCTTTAGTTTTAATATCTTCATTTAGTGGAGTTACTATAACTTGTGAATCTTCCACCTTAATGTCTACAACAGGTCTGAAACTCTTCTTTAGTTCACCCAAAGGTCCTTTCACAGTAATAACACCGTCTGAAATGTTTATTTCAGTTTTTTCTGGGACTGCTACTGGTTTTTTTCCTACTCGTGACATATATATTTTTTATTACCAAATTTCAAACAAAATCTCTCCACCTGCATTAGACTTCTTAGCTTCTCTTCCTGAAACAATTCCGTTAGGAGTTGAGATAACTGATGAACCATATCCTCTTTTGACTGATCTTATATCCTTAGCACCAACGTATACTCTTCTTGAAAACTTAGAGATTCTCTTTACATCATTGATTACTGGCTTACCATCTTCGTACTTAAGTGTTACTTCAAGATTCTTTTTTATGTCTTTACCTTCTTCTACATAATCTTCTACGTATCCTTCTTTCTTTAGTGTATTTAAAATGTTTGATTGCATCCTTGAGTAAGGCAATACAACAGTTGAAAGGCCTACTTTAGAAGCATTCTTGAGACTGATTATTAAGTTTGATACTGGATCTATTACCATGATGATTTTTTGATTCCTGGAATATGTCCTTCATTAGCATATTCTCTAAAACAAATTCTGCACATATCGAAATCTCTCATATAACCATGTTTTCTACCACACTTAAAACATCGTCTTACAACTCGACTTGCAAATTTAGGTGTTTTTTTTGATCTTTCGATTACTGATTTTTTAGCCATATATAGAAAAGTGCTCTTTATGAGCGTTCGGTTATACTAGCAATTTGAACCACTAATGTCAACAGAAAAAAGCTTTGTTTAAAGCCTTATTTCTTAAATGGGAACCCTAAGTGCTCAAGAAATGCTTTTGCTTCCTTCTTATCCCCTGTTGTTGTCACAATAGTGATAGAAATTCCGAATACATCCTTTAGGTCTTCGTCTGAAGTTTCTGGGAAGATAGTATTCTCTTTAATACCTATAGTATAGTTCCCCATAGCATCAATATTTGTCTTTAGACCTCTAAAGTCTCTTGTTCTAGGTAATGCAATATTAACTAGCTTATCTAGAAAATCTTGCATTCTTTTTCCTCGCAAAGTTACTTGGAAAGCTGAAAGCTGTCCTTCTCTAACTTTGAATTGAGCAATAGATTTCTTAGCAAGAATTGTTGCTGGTTTTTGTCCTGTGATTAGCGCAAGCTTCTCAGGAATTAGTTTCATCTTTCTCTTATCAGAGTTAGTCTTTCCAACTCCTGTACTGATAACCACCTTTGAAACCTTAGGTGATTGCATAACATTCTTCCACCCAAATTCATCTTTGAGTTTACTAAATGTATCTTTTTCTTTTTCTTTGATGGTTTTCATAGTTCGGAATGTTATACAGCTTTACCGCTTCTCTTAGAAATTCTAATTTTCTTTCCTTCTTCTATCTTATACCCAACTCTTGTTGGCTTATCGCCATCAAGCAGAGCTACGTTTGAAACATGAATAGGCATTGTCTTTTCAATTGTCTCTCCTTTACCTCCTTGTGTTGTAGCTCTTTGATGTTTTTTTACAATACTAACTCCTTCGACGATAACTTTTTCATCATGAGGAATAGCCTTAAGAACTTTTCCTTTCTTACCTTTGTCTTTACCTGAAAGCACTATTACGTTGTCTCCTTTTTTGATTTTCATATTAAATAACTTCGGGTGCGAGATTAACAATTTTTTGATATCCAAGCTCACCTAGTTCCCTTGGAACTGGACCGAACACTCGGTTAGCGATTGGTTCTTTCTTATCTTTATCTACGATTACAACTGAGTTCTCATCAAATCTGATGTATGAACCGTCCTTTCTTCTAAAAGCTTTCTTTTGTCTTACAACAACAGCTCGTAACACATCCTTCTTCTTAACTTGCTTTCGTGGATCTGCTTTTTGTACGGCAATTACAACAAGCTCTCCGATCTCTGCATATCTTTTTTTTGATGCCCCAAGAACCTTGAACACTCGTCCAATTTTTCCTCCTGAGTTATCTGTGATTGTTACAATTGTTTGTGGTTGAATCATATGCGTTTACTTTACAATACTGAAATGTTTAGTTTTTGAAACTGGTCGACATTCTTTAATCTCAACCTTAGTTCCTACCTCATGCACATTACCTTCGTCATGAGTTTGATACTTCTTCTTTGATTTAATAAATTTACCGTATGTCTTGTGTTTAAAATATCTCTCCACTTCAACAACAGCAGTATCCTTATTCTTAGAAGAAACAACAACACCTTTTAGTGTCTTACCCACTTTTACTTCTGTATCATTTTGTTTTTTGATTTCTTCCATGTTATTTGTTTACTGCTTTTTTAGACCGCTCATTAAGTTCGGCTTTTATTCTAGCGACTTCCTTTCGAAGGTTTGAACTCTCTTTAACGTTTCTAGTCCTGCTTCCGCTCATTCCGAATCGGAATTCACGAATAGACGACTGCTTGCTTGCAAGCTCCTTCACTAGGTCTTTATCACTTTTTTTCTCGAACTGTTTGATCATGATCGTTTACTTTACACGTTTATTAGTTTCTGGCAACAACCCTAGACTTAATTGGTAGTTTTGTACCTGCTTTTCTAAGAGCTTCTCGTGCCACTTCCTCTGTAACTCCGTCTACTTCAAAAATGATTCGGCCAGGTAATACTTCAAATTCGTATCCTTGAAGATCTCCTTTACCCTTACCCATCTTCACTTCTGAAGGCTTTTTGGTGAAAGGTCGATCTGGGAATATTCTAATCCAGGATCGCCCAACCTTCCCCATATGTCTACTCATGGCTCGTCTTGCTGCTTCAAGTTGGTTTGACTTGATTCTCTTAGTTGAAGTTGCCTTAAGGCCAAATTGACCGAACGAAACATCAACCCCTCGTGATTCTACACGATTATCTTTTGTAGACCCTCTTCGAGTCTTGTGCCATTTTCTGTGTTTTACTTTCTTTGGGAATAACATAAGCTTTATTTATCAAATATATCACCTCTATAAATCCAAACCTTAATTCCTAGATCTCCTTGAGGAATAGCAGCTTTGATTCTAGCAAAATCAATATCAGCTCTAAATGTCTGAAGAGGGATTCTACCTCTTTTAATTTGTTCTGTTCGAGCCATATCAGCACCATTTAATCTTCCTCCGAGTTTGATTCGAACACCCTTTACCTCTCGATTAGCCATAACCTTTTCAACTGTTTGTTTTAGAACTCGTCTAAATGGCATTCTCTTTTCAAGAGAATCCTTAACCATAAGGCCAACTAATTGAGCGTCACTTTCTGGTGATCGTACTTCTTCAATATCAATCTTCACAGTGATCTTAGGATTATCAATCTTATTCTTCACCATATAAGCATTAACATCCTTTCGAAGTTTTTCAGCTCCTTCCCCACTTCGACCGATTATCATTCCTGGTCGTGATGTTTTGATTACAATCTTAAAAAGTTTATCGTTTCTTTCGATATCAACTCCAGCAACAAACATACCAACTAGTCTCTTCTCAATATACCCTCTGATCATGATATCTGCCTTAAGGTAGTCACGATACTTCTTATTCATACCAAACCATCGTGATTTCCAATCACGGATGATTCCTAGTCTATGTGAATATGGGTGTACTGTATGTGACATAAGCTTTATTTATCTTCTTTTTTAACCTTAGTAACTTTCTTCTTAGGTTCAGCTTTCTTCTCCACCTTTTCAACTTCAGGTGTTTCCTCTTTCTTCTCTTCTACGACAACAGTCTTTCCTCCTTCGATTTCACCAAGAATCACTTTAATATGACTTGTTCTTTTTCGAATTTGAGAAACTGATCCTCGAGCTCTCATTCGGTATCTCTTCATTGTAATACCCTCATTAACAGAGATCTCTTTTACAAAAAGGTCTTCCTCGTTAAGGTTATAGTTGTGCTTTGCATTTGCAAGAGCTGATTTCACAACTTTACTAACTACCTTAGCAGCTCGTTTTGGTGTGAAGTCAAGAATTACTAGAGCTTGATTTACTTTCTTACCTCGAACACTATCAGCGACTAGTCTAACTTTTCGTGATGATTGTCTGTAATTTTTTAATAGTGCAAATGACATAATAGTATTAGGCTGTTGAAGCTTTAGCTGCTTTAGCGGCAGTAATTTCTGATTCCTTCTTAGCAACATCAAGTTCTTTCTGCATCTTACCTCCATGTCTTTGGAATTTCTTTGTTGGTGAAAATTCACCAAGTCTGTGTCCTACCATATCTTCTGTTACGAACACATCTGTGTGAACTTTTCCATTATGTACACCGAACGTAAATCCAACCATCTCTGGTGCGATTTGGCTGTTTCTTGCCCATGTCTTAACAGTACCCGCATCCGCTGGTTTCTTACCGTCAATTTTTCCCATCAACCTAATGTCGACGTATGGTCCTTTTTTTAGTGATCGTGTCATAATTATTCTTTCCCAAAGTTAAAAACCTTGGAAGGCTTGTGACGACTAATGGTATCAAATAAAAGGTTAAAGTCAAGGGGTTTTTAGATGTTTTTTACGCTATATACAAAAATATCGTATTACAAAAAGAAACCCCGCTTAAAGCGGGGTTTCTTTTAATATAATCTTACTTATTTCTCTTACCTTTTCTCCTCTTAACAATCATCTTGTTAGAGTATTTCTTAGGTTTTCGAGTCTTAACACCGTAAGCCTTCTTACCCTGCCTAGTTCTTGGTCCCTTCCTACCAATACCTGATTTACCTTCTCCACCTCCGTGGGGGTGGTCTACGGCGTTCATAGCACTACCTCTAACAGTTGGTCTAACACCCATGTGTCTCTTTCGTCCAGCTTTACCGATGTTTACCAATCTATGTTCATCATTTGAAACTTCTCCAACTGAAGCCCATGCTGTTGAAAGGATTTTTCTAACTTCTGATGATGGCATTTTCACGTGAGTAACACCTGAGTCAGCATCCTGAGCGATAACTTCTGCATAGTTTCCAGCAGAACGTACTAGCTTTGCACCATTTTGTGGCTTAAGCTCAATATTATATATAAATGTACCAACTGGAAGTTTACTAAGTGGTAGTCTATTACCAGTTTTGATTTTTGCGTTCTCACTGATCAAAACTTCATCTCCAACCTTTAGAGTTTGTGGAGTTAGAACATATCGTCTTTCACCATCAGCGTATAGGATAACACTAATGAATCCTGTTCTGTTTGGATCGTACTCAACAGTTTCGATCTTTGCAGGAATATCTACCTTATCAAGTTTAAAATCAATCTGTCGGTATAATCGCTTGTTTCCAGACCCTTTGTGTCGTGTAGTGATTCGTCCTTGACTGTTTCTACCAACTGGTCGATGAAATCCTCCTGTAAGTGATTTTAAAGGTTTATCTGTAGTTAGGTGGTCCTTGTATGATACAAATGACATTCCTCTTCGTCCCGGTGTTGTTGGTTTAACTTTTTTCATAATTATTATACAAATTCAATAGTATCTTCCTTCTTAAGGAATACGTATGCTTTTTTACCTACACTTTTCATTCCCTTCTTTCCCTTAGAAAATACTGGCTTTCGTGGAATCTTTGCAACGTTAACCTTAAGTGGTGTTACTTTATATATTTCAATAATTGCTTTACTGATTAGAGTCTTTGTAGCTCTAGGATCAACATCAAAAACATATGTTTTATTATCACTTGCAGTGATTGTAGTCTTCTCAGTAATTCTTGGTCTCTTAATTACCCAAGATAGGTCCTTATCAACAAAAACATTAGCTGAAGACTCTGAAACTTTCTTTGTTTCTACTTCTTCCTTTGTTTCTTCTTTTTTCTTTCCGAATAATGCCATGTTATTTATTAGTCTTTGTTAGAAATTTAAAAACTTCTTCTGGATTTTCCATAATGATGTACTTATATTTCAAGGCATCAATAATGTTGATATTTCTAAGCTCTTCCAACTTAATGTTACTAAAGTTCTGGAAGCTCTTTTTTGTGTTTATATCATAACTATCTGTAGCGATGAAAGCATTGTTTCTTTTCTTGTTTCCCAAAGTTTCGTATCCCTTAATTTTAGCTAGAGAATCGATAACACCTTTAGCATCCTTTGTTTTTGCAATAGTGAAGTCTAGATTATCTAAGAATAGAATCTCATTTTCTTTCATTTTCTTTGAAAGAACTGTGTAAAGAGCTTTAGCTTTCATTCTCTTATTGATCTTTTTCTTGTAGTTTCTGTCATTTCTAGGACCAAAAGTTACACCTCCACCAACCCAAATTGGTGATCGTCTTGATCCATGTCTAGCTCGTCCTGTTCCCTTTTGTTTCCAAGGTTTTGCTCCACCACCAGAAACCTCACTTCTATCTTTAGTGTGAGCGTTGTTTTGTCGCTTGTTTGACTCCATTGAAACCATCACTTGATGAACAAGATCAGCATTCCAAGGAAGACCAAATACAGCTTCAGGTGGTTCTACCTGTGACACTTCTTTTCCTTTTTTATCAAATACAGAAGTTTTCATAGTATTATCCCCTAATCTCTACAACTGTTCCTCTTCTACCTGGAACGGCTCCTTTGATTAGAATTTCGTTATTTTCTTTGTTAACTTGAACGATCTTAAGGTTCTTTACAGTAACCCTATCAGTTCCCATTCTTCCGGCCATTCTAGTACCTTTGAATACTCTCTGTGGGCCAGTTGATCCAATTGATCCAGGCTTTCTCTCTGAGTGCTTTTGACCATGAGTTCGTGGACCTCCCTTGAAACCATGTCTTTTAACAACTCCTTGAAAACCTTTACCTTTAGAGATAGCAGTGATTGTTACCTTATCTCCTTCTTCAAAAGCAGAAACATCAAGTGAATCTCCAACACTTAGTTCAGTTTCATTTATTCTAACTTCACATAGTCCTGCGAAGTTTTTACCCTTCATGTGACCTTTTAGAGGCTTAGAAATGTTCTTTTCGTTTTTCTCTCCGTAACCAAACTGAAGAGCGTCATATCCGTCTCTCTCAAGTGTTTTCACTTGAGTAACGCCAACAGGACTCGCTTCAACAACAGTTACTGGATACACAACACCTTCAGCGTCGAAGATCTGTGTCATATTTTTCTTTTTTCCTAGAATAAATTTCATATCTGATTTCGGTTAGTTCTGACTACCTTATATCATCTTTACATCAAGTTCAATACCTGAAGGAAGTGAAAGGTTTGTTAGAGCTTCAATCACTTTAGAATCTGGGTTTAAAATATCAATTAATCGTTTATGTACTCTCATCTCGAATTGTTCTCGCGCATCTTTGTAGACGAAACTAGATCGATTAACTGTATATTTCTTAATCTCTGTAGGAAGTGGAATAGGTCCACTTACAACTGCATCGAATCGAAGTGCTGTATCCATGATTTGCTTCACTGAAGTATCAAGGATTTTGTGTTCATACGCTCTTACTCGAATTCGTAGTTTTGAACCAACTTCACTTTTTTTTGTTTTTTCTGTTTTTGGCATAATTTGTATAGTGGTTCATCTCCCCAAAGGGGGGTCGTTTCTAAGCGAACTTTTAGATGAATAACCTATGTTTAGTATTAAGCTACAACCTTTGTAACAACTCCAGCTCCTACAGTCTTACCTCCCTCTCGGATAGCAAATCTTTGATTATCCTCAAGCGCAACTGGGGCTGATAGTTTTACCTTGAATGTAACAGTGTCTCCAGGCATAACCATTTCAACACCTTCTGCTAGAGTAACTTCACCAGTAACATCAGTTGTTCGAATGTAGAACTGTGGCTTGTATCCTGTAAAGAATGGAGTGTGTCTTCCACCTTCTTCTTTCTTTAGGATATATACCTCTGATTCGAATTCTGTGTGTGGAGTAACTGTACCTGGCTTTGCAAGTACTTGTCCTCGGTGAATGTCTTCTTTCTTAACACCTCTTAGTAGAACACCAGCGTTGTCTCCTGCTAGCCCCTCTTTAAGTTGTTTGTTGAACATTTCAATACCAGTAACTGTTGTTTTTGTAGTATCGTTGATACCAACAATCTCAATTTCTTCTCCAACAGTAACTGTTCCTCTCTCGATTCTACCTGTACAAACAGTACCTCGTCCTTCGATTGAGAATACGTCTTCAACTGGCATTAGGAATGGCTTATCAACTTCACGTTCTGGAACTGGAATATAGTCGTCAAGAGCTTGAACTAGAGCAAGTACCTTTTGTACCCATTCGTCATCAACTGATTCTGCTTCTGAAGCTTTCAGAGCTGAACCTCGAAGAACTGGAGCATTCTGTCCATCAAATCCGTGCTGATCTAGAAGATCCTTAATTTCTTCCTCAACAAGTTCAATCATTTCTTCATCTTCAACCATATCAACCTTGTTGATGAATACAACGATCTTAGGAACACCAACTTGCTTAGCAAGTAGAACGTGCTCTCGTGTTTGAGGCATCATACCATCTGTTGCTGCTACTACTAGAATAGCACCGTCCATTTGGGCTGCACCTGTGATCATGTTCTTAACATAGTCCGCATGACCTGGAGCATCGATGTGTGCGTAGTGTCTTGCTTCTGACTCATACTCTTGGTGAGATAGAGCGATAGTAATACCTCTCTCTCGCTCCTCTGGAGCGTTATCAATATCTGCAAACTTCTTATCTGAAGCTATCTTTCCGTCAAGTTTAAGTGAGTTCAAGATTGCTGCTGTAAGTGTTGTCTTACCGTGGTCAACGTGTCCAATAGTTCCAACGTTAACGTGTGGCTTTGATCGATCAAATTCTGCCATAATAATTTAAATTTAAATTGTAGCTAGCTTAGATAGGAGCGCGAGAACTCTGCCCTATCTAAAATAGTTACGGTTTCTTATAATTTCCTCAATTTAAGCCCATAAAAAGCACAAAATTGCGTACATGTCATCTTATCAAGAAAGCTGAAATAGTCAAGGGATATCTTAGCTTTTCAGAGGGGAAATGTTTAAATCAAACTTTTTCTTTATTATTTTCTCGACATTCGACATTTTAACCTTCTCTATTGTGAATTCATCCATAAAATCTGAAAATCTAGTGACAAGACCATGGACCTGATTTGTTAAACTTCCAATGTCTTCTTTCAACTCTACTCTCGTTTCAATAATTTCACTTTTTAGTTCACCTCTTATAGAGTACATATCCTTTCTCAATTCTCCTATTTCTCCTTTAAGTTCAGATCTTAATAATCCAGATTCCTTTCTTAAGGATCCAACCTCTTCTTTTAGTTCAGATCTTAACCCTCCTATTTCTTCTTTAAGTTCAAATCTTAACCCTCCTATTTCTTCTTTAAGTTCAAATCTTAACGCTCCTATTTCTTCTTTAAGTTCAGATCTTAATGATCCAGATTCCTTTCTTAAGGATCCAACCTCTTCTTTTAGCTCAGTCCTTACAGAAACTATTCCTTGCTTTAAAGCTCCCAATATAACATCTTGGTTCTTTTTAAAGCTATCTTCTAGTTGTGAGTAGGTAACGTATTTCTCCATGTATACATACTAACAAAATACACAAACACAAAGAAGTTGATAACTTACAGAAACTTCATTTTTTATTCATAGTCAACTCTAATTCCTGCTTCCACAGCTTCCTCCGAGAGTAATTACTCCGTTAGTGGAAATACCTGTTGGTTCTGTGTTATATACACCTCCGTCAAATTGCATATGTATTAGTTTGTAGCCTTATAATAATTCATACCGTAATTAGAATCACAGCTAGCACAATATGTCCCGTTAGTTGCAGTTGATGACTGTGGTAAGCCTGCTAATTTTGCATATACATATGTAGCCGACCGACCATTTAGGGTACATGAATACTTCATATAGGTATACCTATTGTTAGTTTGACTTGAACCACTAACATCTCCTGTTGGATCTATGATAAGGCCGCCTGAATATCCACCGTCAACCAAACACTGTGCCATTGACTTAGTATAAGACCCTCCTTGGAAATTAAACCAACCATTACCGCTTCGCATATGATTTCCGTTGTCAGAAACGACTAACAGTTCTATCAATGTGAATCCTCTTTTCATATTTAATATGAAATCACAAAAGCCACCTGTAGAAAGGTGGCTTTTGAAAAGAATCTTTCTCCTACCATTGGTTTGATTATAAATCGTAGTAAGTATTATAGTAACAAAGTGTATAAGGCCTAGTATAATCAGGATGCACACCTGGTAGTATACGAGCTCTACCACAGCTTTGATTTTTTCCCTCAAGCATAAAAATCATTATATAGTTTTTACATGGAACAGGTGAATCTATAAGTGACAGTCCGCATTTATAGATAACTCCTGTCCAATAGGTAGAGGATTCTACCTCAATTGGTGTTTCAAATTTAGGGACAGACGTCATATATTTTCTAAACTGGTCGTTTACCTGTTCATTCTCCTTATAATTAAAGCGAAACGCCCCAGTTCCACACTCATCAATACTATCACCCGATATACAATCAGAACCCCATACTAGTCCAGTATCACACTCACCGTTAGTATAACCATCCCCTAGACAAGACCACTTATCAAATCCAGTCATCATGGGATTATGAGATGGATAACTTCCATTATCATTCCTGTACAACTCAGCAGCTGTTCTGTACGCATCAATATTTTGAATAGTTTGTGAATTTCTAGCTTTCTCTCTCGCAGTTTCTAAACTAGCCAAAACCACAGACGAAAGCAATCCAATGATTGATATAACCACAAGTAATTCTATTAGTGTGAATCCTTTGTTTGTTGTAATATTTTTCATATTATTCTAAAAATGCTGGATCATCAGGTGATAATTGACTGTTTATCATATAAATTTCTTCTTGTGTTATACCACCACCAAACGAATCTCTGTTTATTACAGCTATTGTTGCAACAACAAAAATTACAGATGAAACTAGAAGTACAATGTTTGCACTTTTCATATCTTTAACAATCCCCTTATTAATTAACCAACCTGAAAGGCCTTTAGGTGTCGTATCGTACATATTTCTACTGAATTGTTGGTCTTCTTCAAATTGCATATATATACATAATATCACAACAACCACCTGTAAACAGGTGGTTGTTGTTGAAAACTTTTATACTTTCTAAAGTAGATATAGTTACAGAGATTCCAATGAACGGGAAGAAAGAGTCTTTGAATGTTTCTGTGGCTGCTGGGATTTTGTTATATAGGTTGTTTGATCGGTAACACTACTTTGTTATTAGTTTGGTGGAACGAATGCGCAATATAATGCAATAATGGATCCCTGTACCCCACCACTACTAGCAGCTAACCATCTGCCACTAGTAGAATCTAAAAGTTTAGGGAACTTTCCCTCAAATTTACTTATATCATAACTAATAACCTTGAATACTACTTTGTAAGGAGCGTCTATAGTAGCACCTTCACAATAGGAATCTTTCAACCAGGCACTATTTCCACCATAAGTTTCTGTATTAACATAAAACATGTGACCATACTCATCCCAATCAAAACTAACTCCTGGAACACCTTCTCTAAGAGTATCCATTGCGCTAGGAATCTCTTCTGAAAGTTTTAAACTGATACTATCTGCTCCTGTAGTAAGATTGTTTAGTGTTCCCTCTATGGGATATTCTCCATTTTTTGAACGATACAATTCAAGTGCAGTCCTAAGTTGAATTCCTTCTTGTTGTATACTTGAAATTGCTGCTTTGGTTCTAACTTCACCTAAAGACGCTAATACGACACTAGAAAGCAATCCAATGATTGATATAACCACAAGTAATTCTATTAGTGTGAATCCTTTGGTTGTTGTAATGTTTTTCATATTATTCTAAGTAAAATGGATCATCAGGTGATAATTGACTGTTTATTGTTTGTATTTCTTC
>JBLINH010000014.1:0-20525 GCA_047639165.1 Minisyncoccia bacterium
TCGGTAGTTGTAGCTGAGAAGAATGTGAAGAACTGATTTCCAAAATCAGTCAGGTTGTCTGCGTCTAGGTAGTATGTTCCCTCTTGTCCGTCGAATGTTCCTGTCCAATCTCCTGTAGCGTTTAGTGTAAGAGCTCCTCCTGAGTTTTGTAGACCTGTACCTGTGAAGTCAGAAATCGTATCACTTCCTAAAGTGATTGATGTTGTGAATGTTGGTGCAGTACCAAACACAAGTGATCCTGTTCCTGTTTCATCTGCCAGTATTGCGATAAGTTTTGAAGAAGTATCAATCAAACCATTGTGTGTAAGTGTTACGTCAGCAACGATTGAGTTAAGTTCTGAGTATGTATCGATCTCTGTAGATACGATTACATCAGAGTCTAGGTATGACTCGTCTACCGCTGTTCCATTCCATACTCCACTTGATATTGTTCCAATTGATGAAAGGGATGAGTTAACAACAGCTCCTCCTAGTGTAGTAGCGTTTAGGACACTTGTTCCATTGATCTCGTATGCATCTCCTGTTACAAGATTCAATCCTCCTGTATCGAAAGTAGCTTGTAGTGTTCCACTACCAAGTATCTCGAGGGTATCATCTTCAGAGTCTAGCTTGATACCTGAAGCTCCTGCTCCGTTTGTGATGAAGACAAGGTCTGTTCCATCAAAGAAGATACCAGCATCATTACCTGCTCCTAGTGTTAGTGACCCTGCAGCGTTTTCTGCTGTACCATCTACATCGATATTGAATATTCCTCCTGTAGTGATATTTGAAGTTGCTGCATCAATTGAAACTGTTGCTAGTGCTCCTGTGAAGTTTCCTGTTCCGTTTACGTCTAGTTTGTATGCTGGCGAAGCTGTCCCAATTCCCACATTGTTTGTAGAGAAGTCATACACCAAACCTGAAGTCTCTACAGCAAACCCTCCAGCGAATGTAGATGTGGCAGTGGTTGAGGTTGCAATTACAGTAGCAAACGATGGGGTACTTGTTGCTACAAGGTTTCCTGTTGAATCAAAGCCAGCTACCATGTCAGCGAATGATGTACTTGCTAGACCTGTTACAGAAAGTACTCCGTTTGTTACAGAGAGTCCTCCTCCTGAAAGATCAGTGAAGTAGTCACCTCCTAATCCGAATGTTCCTGATACGTATTGAGTAGTTGAAGTTGCGTTTGTGGTTGTGGCGTTTGTAATGTTTACTTCTGTGAAGATAGCGTTTGCTGCTGTTAGTGTGCTTTGACCGATATCAATGTTTCCAAAGCTAGAGATTATTGAACCTCCCTCAAGAGCACCGACAGAATCAATGTTTGTTACATTGTCTTCTATACTTCTGAAGATTCCATTAATCTGATCATCGTATGAATTTACAATCCTCGTAGTTTTATTATTGATGATTGTGTTACCACCAAGATCAAGTCCATTTCTAAATAGTTCCAATCGAAGACCTAGTTCTTCTTTTGTTACCACATTTTCATTTGAAGAAATTACATTTGTTTGTGTTAAATATTTTGTAACTTCAACAACTTGTTTTTTTACAATCACAGTCTCAGGATTGTTTTCGTCTTCTACAATTTCAATTGCATCCGCGATGAGAATTTCTTCTCCACATTCGTTTCCAAAAATTCCTGATATTCCACAGTAGAAGTTGTAAGAGACACTTTTTGAAAAATTATTTAAACCCCCGATAACACCAGCCATAAGTTTCTTAGAGTTTTCTGAAAAAGCGTTTTGAACTTCTGAAGTTGTCGTAGCGATTGTTGATGTTGCTGTCTTCGCAACACTCTTCAAAAAAGATGATGAAGCATTTAGAACTGGAGCCTGTAGCAAGAAGACAACTAGTGCGGCTGAAGCTAGAGAGACGGAAACGATTTTCTTAAGATCCTTTAATACAAACTTTATTGTATTACTTCGATACTCTTTTGTGATCTCTTTTGAAAGATTACTATTGATCTCAGCTTGATGTTTATTGTTTGCTACAACAAATTTTTGGATTGATTCTTCCTCAACAAACCAAGCTCGTCCCATTTTCTTTCCCTCAAGTTTTCCCTCTCGACATAGTCTAGATACGTAGTCAGGAGCATAACCCAAAAGATCACCAGCTTCCTTTGAAGGTATGTATTTCTTGTTATCCAAATTGACTTCGTTTGATAAGGCCATAACTATAATAATTATAACTTTTATAGACCTTATTTTATATATAAAACTTATCCAAAATGGGGATAATAAATAAGGATATATCGGCTATACGATATCTTATCGTATAGCCGATATATCCTTTATTTAAGCCATTTAATGAAAATAATACTTTTTATACCCATCTATATTTAAAAGAAAAAAAGAGAGGTAAAAAAGAGAGGTTTTTCAACCTCTATCCTTCCATGCAAATTTTACCCTTTTTAAGGTATTACCCTATCTTCTTAACAAATACCTCCTTTAGTACTTGAGGGTTTGCAGACCCCTTTGTGGCCTTCATTCCCTGTCCTACTAGAAACTGTAATGACGCTTCCTTACCACCTCTGTAGTCCTCTACAACGGCTTTGTTGTCAGAGATGATTCCATCTACGATCACCTCAAGAGCCCCCACATCAGACTGCTGAGCTAGTCCTTTATCATCTGCAATCTTCTCAGGGTCTCCATCCTCCTTAACCATGATAGCTAGAATATCTTTAGCACCTCTTGAAGAAATCTTGTTCTCTTGAATCATCTCAACAAGCTTCTTGAAGTTTGAAACTTCTGGTAGAGACCCTTCATCATTCAGTAACGAAACAAGATCAGACGTAATATAGTTTGATGCGAGCTTGATAAACTTCTTGTCTTCTACTCCAACAACAATCTCATCAAAGTATTCTCCAAGAGTCACATTGCTTACAAAAATCTCAGCCATCTTTTCATCAAGTGAAAGTCCGTTCAAGTACCATCCTTTTTTTTCTCCTGGTAGTGTTGGTAGGTTTTCTTCTAAAGTCTTCAAATCAAAAACTTCATGTAGTTTTAGTTTTGGAAGATCTGGTTCCGGAAAGTATCGGTAGTCATCAGAACTTTCTTTAAGTCTTTGTGAGAAAGTTTTTTGTTTTGTTTCATTCCATCCTCTCGTCTCTTGGACAATCTCATCTCCCCTACCTTCCTCTTGCAGCTTTGTCATCCGAGCTACTTCGAAATTAATAGCACCCTCAACTGCCTTAAAAGAGTTTAGGTTTTTAACCTCCACCTTTGTACCGAACTCCTCAGTATCTGAAATTGAAATGTTTGCTTCAACTCTCATCTCCCCTTTCTCCATGTTTGCATCTGAAACATTTAAGTATCGTAAAAGTAATTGGAAGTTCTTTGCGAACTTCACTGCATCTTCAGCGGTATGTATAACAGGCTCTGTTACAAGTTCCATAAGAGGCACACCTGCTCTGTTGTAATCAACCAAAGAGAAATCTCCTTTGTCATGCTTACTTGTTCCAGTGTCCTCTTCTAAATGAATTCTTGTTATATCAAACCCATCAACGTTTCCTCCAGAAACGATTGGGTATTTGTATTGTGAAATCTGGTATCCCTTTGGTATATCAGGATAGAAATAGTTCTTCCTATCAAACTCTGTAAAGTCTGCTATGTCTCCTCCTATAGCTAAACCAACACGTATCACGTGCTCTACAGCTTGTTTGTTAATCACAGGAAGAGTCCCTGGATGCCCCATACAGACAGGACATACATTAACATTTGGTTTTGTTTCATCGGCATCATTCTTAGAGTTACAAAACATCTTAGTGTTTGTTTTTAGCTCCGCGTGTATCTCAAGACCGATGGTAACTTTATAGGCTTTCATAGAGGCTATATTAGCATATCAACACCCCTGGGGGAACATCAAATACACTAGAAAAATGTATTAAAATACCCCTAATATTTTAAATATCAGGGGTATAGAAACCTTATCTCAAAAGCAATTCTAGAAGGCTGTACTGATGTTGTAGATTGGAATCAAGACAGAGGCCAAGAGTGATCCAACACCAAGACCCAACAGAACAATCATCAAAGGTTCGATCAAGTCGACAAGTGTATCAATTGCATTCCTAACCTCTCGTCTGTAGAAATCAGCTAAGGTTTCGAGAATCTCCCCAAGGTTACCCGTTTCTTCACCAACTTTTATCATCTGTATCAAAATATTCGGAAAGACCTTATGTTTAGAGAAAGCTACAGAAACCGACAATCCCCCCTTAACATCCTCTAAACTGGCTGTGATAGCCCTTTCATACAGAACATTGTCCACTATACCTGCCGTGTGTTCTAGTGCCTTAATCATTGAAATACCAGACAAAAGCATTGTATTTAGGTTATCAGCAATTCTTGAAAGATATAGTTTCTCGTACAAAGTTCCAACGTAGGGAACGCTCATTTTAATTTCATCAATTATTCCATGCCCTGCCGCGGTTTTTGTGTAACGGTAGAAAAAGAATCCGCCGACAACTACTGAGATGAGCAGGAACACTCCGTAGTTAACAAAGAAGTTTGATAGCCCTATAACAACTTTTGTATAGATAGGAATCTCTTGTCCTGAGTCGACTAAGATCTGACTGATCTTAGGAATAACAAAAGTAAGCATCAGTACCATAACTGAAATAAAAGTGAATACAACAAAAGCTGGATAGATCAAAGCATTCTTAGCTTTCTGAACAATTTCATATGTCCTGTCCAGATAATCTGCAAGGTAGTCTAGAGTCTCTGCTAGTTTTCCAGATTCTTCACCAGCCTTAACCATGTTTATATAGAAATTTGAGAATACATCAGGATGTTTAGAAAGTGCTGCAGAAATCGTACTACCATTTTGTAGGTTTTCTGCTACATCCCCTAACTTTCTTCCAAGTTTTGGGTTCTCAGTTTCAGATGCCAACAACCTAAAAACTTTAAGCGCAGAAACCTGAGCATTAAAAAGAGTGGACATCTGCCTTGATAGGATAACAATGTCTTTGTTTTTAACTCTTTCAAAGAGAGTGATCTCCATATTAAGTCCCCCTGACTTACCTGCTTCATTAATATCTTTGATAACATACCCTCTTCTTTGAAGTGTACTGATGGCAACATTAACGTTGATAGCTTCAACTGTCCCATCTTGTTGATTGTTTTCCTTATCAATTGCTTTGTATATATATAGTGGCATGGTTTTACATTAACTTCTCAAGAAGTTCTGGATTATGTGAATAAAGATAAGCATTTTCTGGAGTTATCTCTCCCATTCTTACAAGCTCTGCTAGGGATCTGTTATAGTCCACCATTCCGTCTCCCATTCCTGTTTCAATTACTCTACTAATTTCGTGTATTCTTTTCTCTCTAATTAGATTAGATACAGCTGTATTGTTTATCAACAATTCGTATGCAGGAATTAGCCCACCGGATATTCTTGGGATCAGTCTTTGTGAAAATATTCCTGTCAGAGTTCCTGCAAGTTGAATCCTGATTTGATCTTGCTGTTCTGCTGGGAAAGAATCGATGATCCTGTTTATAGTCTGAGGTGCATTATTTGTATGGAGCGTAGAGAATACTAAGTGCCCTGTCTCAGCAGCAGAAACTGCTGCTGCTATAGTTTCTTTGTCTCTCATCTCACCAACCAAAATAACATTAACATCTTGTCTGAAAGCTCCAGTCAAACCAGTTTGAAAATCCTTAGTATCCGATGGGACTTCTCTCTGAGTTACAATCGATTTACTTTTTGTATATATATATTCTATAGGTCTTTCAATGGTCACAATATGTTCTGCTCTCTCATTGTTTATCTGATTAATTATCGCAGCTAGAGTAGTACTTTTTCCTACACCAACAGGCCCAACAGCCAAGAAGAACCCCTGTTTCTTTCTACCGAACATTTCCAAAGACTGGGGAAGATTTAGTTCTTGAAGTGTTCTTATCTTTTGTGGAATTACCCTGAGTACGATTCCTACTGTTCCCGATTTTATAAAAGCACTCCCCCTGAATCTAGTTCCATCACCATATTGATATGCGAAATCAAGTTCATTGTTTTCTTTAAATTCTGTATAAAGTTCAGACGTTATTAATTCATTCAGTAAACCTCTAACTGTTTTATCATCCAAGACTTCTTTATTAACCAAAGGAATTAGTTCCTCATTTATTCTAAGTGTTGGATGATCCCCCTCTGAAAGGTGAATATCAGAACCAGCCTGTGTGATGACTGTTTGCATTAAATCTTTTAGTTCTTGTTTGTGGTCCATATTATTCGAGGATTTTCTTTACTTTATCTACAACCTCAGTAGGTGTTGATTCTGCCTTAATCACATACCCATCTATATTATACTTCTCTGCTTCCTCTATCTCGCTGTTTTGACTTTGATTACTCAGAACAAGTATTTTTGAATCTTTTGAGAGTTCTTCTTCCCGTATTTTTTTCAAAAGTCCTATACCTCCGTCTCCTGGCATAACCATATCCATTACTAAAATGTTTGGATTAGCACCATCTCTTAATTGATCTAAACATTCATCAGTACTTGAAACTTTCATAACTTCAAATCCTTGAGATTCAAACTTCATTGAATACATATCGATCAGTAGGTGGTCATCGTCTAAAATCATTACTTTAATCTTTTTCTCATCTGACATATCTGTACTTGTATTATAACTTATTAACTTCCTCAAACGGAATTGTTTTTTCCAAAGCCTTGATAAGTGAATGTTCTTTCATCGTGATCATTCCCTTTGTTCTAGCAACATCATATATTTTTGATTCAACAGGTGATTCCAAAATAACGTTCTCCATTTCACGATCCATTTCATACATCTCAAACACAGCCTCTCGTCCTCGTGTTCCATTTGGACATTCAGCGGTTGGTGATATTTTCATAATCTCAGTTCCTTTAGGAATTCTATCCCTATATTCTGCTGGCAAATCAGCAAACTGCTTATCGATCATAGCTTTTATACTTCCATCAATTGCTTGGGGTGTTCCTGAACCCGGACAGATCTTTCTAACAAGTCTTTGTGCAATCCCCAAAACAAGTGTTGGTGGTATAAGGAAAGGATCTACTCCCATATCTACCAATCTAGGAACGATACCAGCAGCTGTGTTGGTGTGAATTGTTGAAAGAACAAGGTGGCCCGTAAGAGAAGCTTGGATAGCAAGAGCTGCCGTTTCAGCATCTCGAATCTCTCCAACCATGATTACGTCAGGGTCCTGCCTAAGTGAAGTCCTAAGTCCATTAGCAAACGTATATTGAATATCAGGTCTAACCTGAGATTGAGAAACCCCTGGAATACTGTACTCAACAGGATCTTCCAGAGAAAGAACGTTTAGCTTCTCCTTATCAATCTCTTTCAAGATTGAATACAGTGTTGTTGTTTTTCCAGATCCTGTTGGGCCTGAAACAAGAATAAGTCCATATGTTTTTTTAATAGCGTTCTTAACCATTGCCAAATATTCTGGACTTAGTCCGATCTCTTCAATACTCTTTACACCTTTCTCTTGGTCCAAGATTCTCATCACGACTTTCTCACCGAAGTACGATGGGAAAGTTGAAACTCGAAAATCGACTTTTCTTTTTTCAATTCGTGCAGAGAACCTTCCGTCTTGAGGTTTTCTCTTCTCATCAAGACGCATCTTGGAAAGAATTTTTATTCTAGCTACAACAGCAGGATGGACTTTAATAGGAAGGACCAAACTTGTATTCAAAACACCATCAACTCGAAACCTAACTCTAACCTTATTTCTAAGTGGTTCTATGTGAACGTCCGATGAATTTCCTTCAACGGCATACCTTAAGATTGTAGCCACAATCTTAGTAACAGGAGCATCTTCGATAATTTGAGTACCTTTTTTCGCAGTAGGCTTTGTCTGTTGTTTCTTTATTTCAATTTCTTCATCGGAAAGCTCACTATCAAGTTCTGTCAGGGCTTTTGTAACCTGACCTGACAAACCCTTATACACTCCTATAATTTTCTCAAAGTCATGCTGAGAGATTAGAAAGAAATTAAAAGGTAAGTTCTCTTTTGATGACAAGAAGTTAAGAGCGTCTCTCGCTTGCATGTTATCAGGATCAACCAAACCAACATGAAGTGCCCCATCAACAAGTTCGATAGGAGCTATTTTGTAGTGGCGAGCAGACTCTTCAGGAATGAACTTTAAAATATCAAAAGATACATCAATACCATCTAAACTTTTTAAAGGGAGACCACTAAACTCAGCTTTGTATTTCAAAAAATCTTCTGTGGGTACTCCCCTTTTAGATAAGATATCTTCAACTGAAACACCTGAGGTTCTTACCTCGTTAGTTATAGAAGTTACATCTTCATTACTAAGTATTTTTTTGTCAGCTAGAAATTGAAGTATATTCATAGACTTTCACCTATTATCGCAGAAAATATTAGTTTCGTCAGTAGTATTAAAGAGCTTCGTTAACACCAAGAGGTGCAAATGGATTTATCCTACCGACAGGTTCCTTGGGAATCTCTTGACTCCTATCAACCAAACTTCGATAGGTACTGCTTTCGAAAATACCACTATCTAGATCGATAGAATTTACATTGTTAAGTGCACCACTAATCTCAGCACCGAGAATATCCTCTGCGCTCTTGTCTGAAGTCAGTGAGCTAGACACGAGTCCTAAACCGTCTTCTTCCTTAAGGAAGATAGTATAACCAAAGAACAGTATAACTACTACTACGACTGGGATTATTATTTTTTTGATACTTGCTAACATATATTTTTTTAACGTAACCAATAAGTTTCAAGGCTAACTCCATAGTTAAATGAACCTTCTCCGCTCGTAATTTTTATACTCTTTACATCAACTACACGTAATTTGTCTTCCAAATCCCCCATAAACTCATCAAATATTTCATAGGTGGTAGAGACTGAGAAACTAAGAGCAATAGTTCCTATTAGCTCAGAAGTAATACTGCTCTCATCAAAAACACTGTCGTTGTTAGAAAAGTCCTGATTGTTAGTGTTTGGTTCTGAACTAAAACCTGAATCTGAACTTGAACTTGAACTTGACTCTGAACTTGACTCTTGAACGGTAATTTCCTTAATCTTTATCCCGTAAGTTTCAGCTATATTGTTAATATCTAAAATTAGACGAACATTATCAACAGTGTCTGGCAACATTTTTTCTAGCTGTTCTCTGTTTAATTCAGATATTGAATTAAACTCATTTCTAAGACTCTCTCTTCTCTTCTCTAGAATTTTTGACTTCTCAATGTAATCATTATTCTTTTCTTTCTTTAATTTCAGAATCTTGACTTGATCATATTGAGGATCAATAACCACAAAGAAGGATGCGATTGAGACTAGTATTAAAATTGTTGGTATCCATTTTTTCATAGTTTATAAATTATCAATTTCATCAAGAAGGGTATCTATTTCCTCAAGTCCTTCGTCTACAACCACTGGTTCTTCAACAGATACTGGTTCTTCAACAGATACTGATTCTTCAATAACCTCTTCTGTATCTTCTGTACTTGGGACTTCAGTATTAATATTAATATTTGATTGTCCCAAATTCTCTGAATACAGTAAGAAGTCTTCGGGACTAATTACAGCAGCAAAAGAGAAAGTTACTTCGTCGTTCTCACTTGTTTGAAGGTTAGAGAAGATTACATCTTTCATATACCCTGTTTCTCCAAACTCGTCGGACTGTAATACTATTGAAGCAAAACTTTTAGCAACACCGCCTGCTGATATTTTAATAGAACCATCGCCATTGTTATCGAAAGTAAAAGCCTCAAATGAAACTGTTTGCAAAGTTGAATTTTCTAATAGATTAAACATAGCTCTAGGAGAAAGATGAGTAGAAAGAATTGAACTAGCAGCCACCAACCGATTACTCAATCTATTAGCTTCTGAAACGAAAGTTGGATCGAATGATTTTTTAGATGATTGAAGTTTTTCAATCTGAGAATTAATCTGACCTTCAAGAGCTACTTTATAGGCATACGCTCCACCTGAAAGTAATATAGCCACCAAAACCAAAATAATTGGAAAGAACGAGAAGATATTTGTTCCTCTTTCTATTCGAGTAATTTTTGACCTTTTTTCTTGGACAATTATTGGTCGCTTTGGTATGAATGACGTTTTAAACTTTGGTTCCATATGTTATGTATGAATTATATCTTGTATAGAAATATTATCTACAAAGTTATTCCATTTCTTGAAGTTTCCGAAGAGCTAATCCCATCGCTGTTGAAAATGCGTAACCTGTTTTTTTCAAAATATCTTGCAAAAATGCTGGTGTTTCAACTTTAGAAAACGGATCACCCGGAACAACATCTATACCAATTTGTTTCTTTGCTCTTTCAACAAATCCCTCAAGAAGTGCTCCTCCTCCAACAACCATTACTTTTGATACACTTTTGTTTCTACTTTTTTGGAAATTAAGTAAAACACTATTGACCTCACTGAAAATTGGAGACAAGACTAAGTCAGAGACTCTGAGAATATCTTCGTCTTGTTTCTTTTCATTTTTACCATGATTTCTTTTTAATTTCTCAGCAAATTCAACCGTTACTTGCATTGCCTGTGAAATATTTTTTGTTATCTCTTGTGAACCACGATTGATAATATGGGAATCTCTAACCAAGCCTCTCTCTACTATATATGTCTTCGTAGCAGATGCTCCCATATCAAGAATCATTACTGGCTGATTATCACCATGTTCTAGAACTGATCTAATCGTAGAAAACATTTCTACTTCAAAGAAAGTTGTTTTAAGTTTCGATGCGTTGATAATATTAGAATATGAATTCAAAACATCATTATGAATCGCAACTACTAAAACTTGGTTTTGTTGCATCTTCTCAGAACTTGAATTATCTGAACTATCTGTTAAGTGCGGAATTACAAACCAATCTAAAGATACTTCAGAGATAGGTACTGGAATATATTTACGAGCTTCGATTGGAATCATTTTATCAAGTTGAGATTCATTCATTTGTGGCATCGTAACAATTGAAACCATACTAGATTTCATTGGAATAGAGATCGCAGAATCTCTTGTAGAAGCTTTAGCTTCTACAAGAACATCTCTTAACGCTTCTACGATTTTTTCTTCAGGCAGTCTAACTGACTTACCGATCTCAACATCAGCATATGGACCTAGCGATAGCTCTCCATATGTTTCAAGGACAGCTTTACCTCTTTTTTTCTTAAGTTGAACAACCTTAATGGATGATGACCCAATATCAATACCAATGACACTGTCACTTTTGGTTCCGCCTAAAATTTTACTAAAGAAGCTATTGGCCATAGATGTTTTAAAATACAACTAATATTATATCATTTCTATACCAACACATGAATGTAATTAATACACTTTTAAACTATATCTTTCCTAAAGATATAATAATTCTAGAATTGGAACGACTATCACCTAGAGAAATATTTGATATGTGCAGAAAATCTAAAAAAAGAAATTCAATATTCTCGTACAAAGATCCAGTGGTGAAAAAAATGATCAGAGAGATTAAATATATGAAGAACATGAATCTAATCAAAAAATGTGCTCGCATCATATATATGTATCTACCAAAAGATACATATACTATAATCCCTGTCCCCGCAGGGAAAAGAAGGATAAAAGAATATGGATATTCTCAATGTGAGCTGTTGGTAAAAGAAATAGAGAAGATCGATACAGAAAAAGTTTTTAAATACTCGTACAACAATCTGAATAAAACAAAAAATACAAAATCTCAAAACAAGATTAAAAACAGAGAAGAGAGATTAAACAATTTAATCGGTTGTTTTGAACTAAAAGAAAAGGTTAAAGGAAAAATAATCTTAATAGATGACGTTTACACCACAGGTGCAACAATGAAGGAGATTTCTAAACTTTTCGACACTGAAGACCTAGTTCCCTTCACCATTTCCCATTAGTTGACAAATTTATTTAATATGAAATAATATAGAAAGAACTTAACAAAGAAAGGAGGAATTATATGTTCTATTATAGGATCACGTACAAGTATCAACGATTTGGGCTGCTATATAGTCACGTGGAGAAAATCCGGTCAGAAATGGCGATCGGAACCTTAAGATTAGCTAGAAAGCTAATCATGGACCTTCACCCAAATCGAATTCACATCGACATTGTCGATGTGCGAGAAAACTAATAAAGACCACCCTGTCCACTGGGTGGTCTTTTTACGTATTGGCGGGCTGTCTCGAATTAGAACCAAAATCGGTTAAGCCCCCCAATGTTTATTTAAGACTTTTGCAGTCTACTAAATCGATGAGTCTCGAGTAGAGTAAAAAAGGAGATCCAAAAGAAGACTAGAGTACATATAAAAAACACCATCTACGCTCGAAAAAGTACTGAGACTGAAAACCATAAGTATTATCATATAACAGAAGGTTATCACTCCGATACTTTGTTCTTACTGCGGACTTCCTCGTGTTAACTGTTAGATGCGGTGTTTGTTGGACATTATTCAACCGTTCTTTCTGCCCTTGTATCAATCTTGTTCCACATCTCGTGTCCAATAATAACTGAGCATATAACAAGCAAGTACACCAAAAATAGCATCGGAAGCGACAGTGTTATGTTGTGGAGCTGATCAACAATAGTAATAGCTGTCCACGAAGTAATTGATATTGCTCCAGCAACAGTCGCAAACTTTTCCCAAAAAAATGTTCTTTCCTTGTGCCCCTCTTTGACATTTTTTAACATTCTACGAGTTATTACTCCTGACAAAAGAATTCCATTTATTATTAAAATACCAACAACTATTTGGGCGAAATAGAAACGTGGTGTAAGAACTATTGCCTGTGGATATATAAGAAGAGTACTAAGTAAATCAAGAGAAAGTCCTATCCAAATAACCTTGCTAATTTTTGGAAAATACGGAAATATATTTCTTTGTACAAAGGGGGCGTTTTGTGTACTGAGAAATAGTAAATCAAGACACAGCACTGTTCCAATGGTAAAAATTGAATGAAACCCATGAAAAATGTGGAAAATAATTTCATTCAAAGGTAGTCCACGTAAATCGGTGTAATAACTAATCCCAATAGAAGCCATTAGAAAAACCACAGGGTAAAACCATGAAAAACCAAATCTTGAACCAATAAGAAATGAAGGTTTTTTATTGTAAATAACAAAAAACATAACTATTCCAATAATTCCAAGATACAACGGAGTCATCAAAAGCATTGCATTTAATGTGTCCACTTTTGTAGTAACAAGAGTTACTCCTTCGTGAGCTTGCGTTGGTATCAACATTGTAAGCAAAAACCATGTAGTAGTTACTAATAGCCCACCACCAACAACAAGCCAGCGCATACGCAAACCAATCCAGCTTAAAAAAACTCCTGCTGGATCAGTCATTTTTTTATTATTAGCAAGATGTAAAAACACAATACCCCACAATGATGCTGCTCCCATAACAGACCAACCAAATTGACGACCAAATGATAGTAGTTGATAGAATTCGATGCCCCACATATTATTTATCAAAAATGATTAGAACCACTCCAACAGCATAAAAAAATTTTGTTATTTTCCAAAACACAAAATCTCCTGTAGTAGCAACAGTAATTACACTTGCAAGAATTGTTAACCCAGCAAAAAGCATGACAACCTCACTTTTTCTTTGAAATAATTTACTGATGATTGTTTGCATACTAGAGAGTTTAATTATGAATATATTATTACACAAAACACGCCTCGTATTAAGGGTGTGTTTTGTTCTATCTATTTTATAGTTCCTCGTGCTAGCTGTTAGATGCGGAGAGTAAGGGATTCGAACCCTTGAAGGGCGTAAACCCTTACTTCGTTAGCAGTGAAGCGCTTTCGACCACTCAGCCAACTCTCCAGTTGATAAAATGTACCACAAAAACCAGTTTCTTTCTATTCCATCATTAATGTATAATATTCGAAGACAATTTAGTCATTAATTTTAAGTATAAAACATGTATAAAACTGATCAGAAAGGTGGAGCCCTTTTATGGATTATAATCATTATCATCATCGCAGTAGGAGGATACCTACTTATGAACGGAGACGATAATGATGACGCCCAAGAAGTTGAGGAAGCAACAACTGAAGAGATGGTGGAGAATACTGACGAAGTTATGATGGAAGAAGAAGTTATGGAAGACGAAGTTATGGAAGACGAAGTTATGATGGAAGACGAAGCTATGGAAGAAACTCCAGCTCAATAGTATATAAAGGAAGTATGAAAACCCATCGACAGATGGGTTTTTGTTATACCCCAGCATATAAGCTAGAATAGCCACATGAATCTGGATTCCAAAATAGAAGAAGTAATACGAGTAATGAAAGGGCAGGACAAAGCCCTTAAAAGACTCAGAATTGAAACTGTTAGAGATCTCCTATATCACTTCCCTGTTAGGTACGGTGACACAGCTACGATAAAAAATATTTCTGAGATTGAAAATAAGGAAGATGTCACTCTGTACGGAAAAATCAGTAAGCTAAAAACCGGTAAAACATTCAGATCAAATATCTCAAGAGCAACAGCCACTCTAACTGACGACTCGGGATCTATTAACATCACATGGTTTAGTCAACCATATATTGCAAAGATGCTAAAAGAAAACTCTCTAGTCCAAGTCATCGGAAAAGTTGCAATGAATAAGGAAAGTTTAGTAATAAACAATCCGAAAGTTGAGAACGTAACTAAAGTTCCAATAGGTGTTGGTGAATCTCTTTTCGGAGAGAGTAAGGATGAACACACCCTCTATCCTGTATACAAAACAAGCAAAGGAATAACTTCAAATTGGATATACCACGCAATCCAAAAGATATTTAGATCAGAATTTCTTGAGACTCTAACAGATCCAATACCAGAAGATATTTTAGATAAATATAATCTTCCAAGTTTGAATACTGCTCTCATATGGATCCACTCCCCTAAAAAAGAAGAGGATGCTTTAGTCGCTAGAAAAAGATTTTCTTTTGAAGAAATATTTTTCATTCAATTGAAAAAGAATTTAGAAAGAAGTGATAGAGACTCGCATAAATCATTTAAGATAAATCCCTTGAAAGAAAAGGTGGATGATTTCATATCTCGATTCCCTTTTAAGCCAACGGGATCTCAAACAAAATCTATCAAAAGTATTCTTAAAGATTTCAAAAGTGGTAAACCAATGTCACGTCTTCTTGAAGGTGACGTAGGATCTGGTAAGACAGCCGTAGCAGCTGCCACAATATATGCTGCTACAGTGACAGCCCCTGACAATCAAGATTTTGGTCACCTCCAGACTGCATACATGGTACCAACAGAAATATTAGCTAAACAACACTTTGCAAACTTCATAACGTTCTTTGAACACATGGGGGTAAACATCGGATTGATTACAGGTAGTGGATGTTACAAGTTCCCTTCTAAAGTGAATCAGAAGGAATCAACTAAGATTTCACGTGCACAACTCTTGAAATGGGTAGAGAACGGAGAGATACCAATACTAATAGGTACTCACTCTCTGATTCAGAAATCTGTAAAGTTTAAAAACCTTGCGTATGTCATAATCGATGAACAACATAGGTTCGGTACAGCTCAACGAGGAAAGCTCGCTAGAAAAGATGAGTTTGCACCTCACCTACTTTCAATGACAGCTACTCCAATACCTAGAACGTTAGCTCTAACAATCTTTGGAGATCTAGACCTTACACTACTAGACCAGATGCCTACAGGAAGGAAACCAATCATAACCGAATTAGTTCTCCCAAATAAACGTGAGGAAACATACAAGATGATAGAAGAAAAAATAAAAGAAGGAAGACAAATGTATGTAATCTGCCCACGAATAAATGAACCTGACCCAGACAAACTTCAAGCTCTAAATGTTAAGTCTGTAAAAGAAGAAGCTAAAAGACTAAAGAGAGATATATTTAGAGATAGAGAAATAGATATTCTCCACTCAAAGATGAAGCCCCAAGAAAAAGAAGACGCGATGAAAAGATTTGAAGATGGAGAAACTGATATACTAGTAGCAACATCAGTTGTTGAAGTCGGTGTGAATGTTCCAAATGCAACAATGATAATAATTGAAGGGGCTGAAAGATTTGGACTCTCACAACTCCACCAACTTCGAGGAAGAGTTATACGGAGTAATCATCAAGCATATTGTTTTGTATTTTCTGATTCAAAAACAAGTACAACTGTTGAAAGACTGAAGGCTATGAAAGAATCAAAAAATGGTTTTGAGCTGTCAGAATTTGACTTAAAACTACGAGGTGCAGGAGAACTTTACGGAACAAAACAATGGGGTATCACTGATATTGGTATGGAAGCGATAAAAAATATCAAAATGGTGGAAGCTGCCAGGAACGAAGCTCAAGAAATAGTGAAAAATATAAAGAAGTATCCTATACTTATAAAAGAGTTAGACAATAGAAAAGAGGTGCATTTTGAGTAATATTTGGTATAAATATAGGCACATGCACTCATAGCTCAATTTGGTTAGAGCACGGAGCTTATATCTCCGAGGTTCCAGGTTCAAGTCCTGGTGGGTGTACAAGAAATAGCGTAGGAATAAACAAAAAAAGACCGCCCTGTTTTCACAGGACGGCTTTGGTGATTATTTAGTTACAAGGATAGCATTTACCCTGTCTTTCTTTGGGTCTTCTTTCCAGTTTACTGGAAAACCTAATTTTCTTTTCACAGCTCTAGAAAGATCTAGAACTCCCCATTTCCCAGGTCCTCTATCAACAATCCGAGCTTTAACGGACTTTCCGTTATCCGGATTAGTTATTAGAAGGTACTTACCTCGCAACTGCCCCTTGTTATTTCTAATAGGGGTAGCACCTTTTGGCAATTCCTGTTCATCGGAAACGCACAGAACAACTCTGTGTTCGTATCTAAACCCCACAGACGCTCTCCAGTGACAGACCCAGTCGAATTTGAACGATCTCCTGAACTCTTGTCTTTGGAGTCAGCGAAAATCGTTGTCTGCCAGTTTTTGACAGAGAATTTTACCTTGCGATCCACTTCTGCATCGAGTGTTACAATGCCTAATATTACTATTACAATCATCTTTTTAAGAAACATAATCGACTACCTTTATATAACAGGATAGTAATTACGTCAAGCTTACCTATTTCTTGCTGTGTTCAATATCTTTTTTAGGTTTCACTTCAATACCGTTAGCAATGAGGATTTTCTCATATTCATCTCTTTCCAGAGTTTCAACTTCCATAAGTTTTGTGACGATAGCGTCCAAAACATTTCGATGTCGAGTGATAATATTTTTAGCTTGTTCGTATGCATTTCTTATAAGTTTTTCAATTTCTTCATCAATCATGTTCCCCACCTTTTCAGAGTACTCTCTGTCGTCTACTCCTTGTCCAAATAGTGTCCGTCCTCCATCGCTCTCAAGAGCTATCGGTCCAATCTTGTCTGACATACCATATCTAGTAACCATGTTTCTTGCAGTTGCTGTTGCAACTTGAAGATCATTAGATGGTCCTGTTGTTAAATCTCCAAAGACTAATTCTTCGGTAACATACCCGCCAAGTGTCATTGCAAGATCATCAATGAACTCTTTCTTTGAATGTAGTTTTTTATCTTCATCAGGTAACTTAAGAGTATATCCTCCAGTTCTTCCTCTAGAAATTATTGAAATCTTATGAACTGGATCAGCATATGGAAGAGCTGATGCAACAAGAGCGTGTCCCGCTTCATGATATGCAGTGATCTTTTTTTCTTTTGTTGAAAGAAGATGGCTTTGTCTTTCTGGACCAAGCATTACCTTTTCAATTGATCGCAGTAGATCAATTTGTCCAACTTCTTTTCTCTCTTCTCTAGCTGCTGAGATTGCAGCCTCGTTAACTAATGAGTATAGGTCAGCTCCTGAGAATCCAGGAGTCCTGTGAGCTATTAAAGACATATCAACATCCTTTGCAAGAGGTTTTCCTTTTGCATGAATTTTGATTATCGCTTCCCTATCCTTCCTATCAGGAACGTCGATCATAACTCTCCTATCAAATCTTCCTGGTCTAAGTATTGCAGGGTCAAGAACATCTGGTCTGTTTGTAGCGGCCATTACAATAACTTTTTCGTTTGGTTCAAAACCATCCATTTCAACAAGAATTTGATTTAGAGTTTGTTCTCTTTCATCATTTCCACCACCAACACCAACACCTCTTGCTCGTCCAACAGCATCAATCTCATCTATGAAGATAATTGAAGGAGCTACTGCTTTAGCCATTTTGAATAGGTCTCGTACTCGACTAGCACCAACACCAACGAACATCTCAACAAACTCTGATCCAGAGATTGAGAAGAACGCTACACCAGCTTCTCCAGCTGTTGCTCTTGCTAGTAGTGTCTTTCCTGTTCCAGGAGCACCGACAAGCATAATTCCTTTTGGAATACTTGCTCCGATATCTAGGAACTTCTTAGGGTTCTTTAGAAAATCAACAATCTCAGCTAATTCTTGTTTGGCTTCTTTCACTCCGGCAACATCTTTGAAAGTTACTTTTTCTTTTACATCATTAGGATTAATGAATCTTGCTTTTGATTGTCCAAAAGTAAAAGCTTGCATACCAGCTCCTTTGACTTGTCTTGATAGGTACCAAATTAGGAGAATGATAAAAATAAGTGGAATTAGAAATGGTAATAGAGTCAAAGCCCAATAACCAAATCCTGTAGGATTAGCAACTTCAATTGATATGTTACTTAACTGTTCAGGTGTTACCCCGTAATTTGCTAGAGTTTCAGACAAAGCTGTCCCAGCTTCTTTCTTTGATTCTTTCATAATCTCTCCTTCTTCTGTATTTAGAGTGATCTTCAGAGTTTCACCTTCAACAAGAATTTCTTGAACTGATCCTTCACGAACGTTTAGAGCTAGCTCGGAAATGGCAATCTGAATGTCTTCTGTCTTATCTTCAGTGACAATTGAGTACAATACTCCGATTGTTACTAGTATAAGTATAGTGGTAAAAATATTACCTATAAAAGAACTTTGTTTAGGTTGTTTTTTAGCTGTTTTCTTTTGTTTTTGAGGGGTTTTTTGCATGCGCATTATTATACATAAAAAGAGGGGTTTTGCACGTGGAATTTTACTTAAATTACAGAAGTACTTTAAGTATATTTTTATATAATTCTCTGATTAAGGATTTCGATAAATGGAATAAAGAAAAGAAGGAAATAGACTCCAATAATGGATACCTCCCTTTGTACCGCAAACGACAAATCAGGTGGTGTCGACTTGGTATAAACATTGGATTTGAACAAGATGGAACAGGAAAAGAGTTTTCAAGACCCGTTTTAATATTAAAAGCTTTTAGTAGAAATGTTTGTCTAGTTGCACCACTTACAACCACACTAAAGAGGAATAAATACTTAATGCCTCTTGGTATTGTTGGCAACAGAACTTCACAAGTCATAATTTCACAAATTAGACTCATTGATACTAGACGTCTTGATCAACATATTACCACAATACACAAGGTCAAATTTGAAGAAATTAGAAAAGCCGTTAAAGCTTTGCTTTAACGGCTTTTCTTTTTCTCCCCAGAGAGGGGCCGGCCCGAAGGCATTTGTAAGTAAAGTATATCATATTCTTGTTTAATTTCAAATACTAAAACAACACAAGAAAAGCTGTTAGAGAATATCTCTAACAGCTTTTCCTTCTTTTCTCCCCACTTAAGGGGTAAGCCAACTTAATGGGACTTGTAAGCAAAGTATACCCTGTCCTTGTTTAATTTCAAAATTGAAATAAGATATCTATATGCCTACATACTCGCACAATAAAAAAGCTACATTTAACTATGAAATCCTAGATAAATTTGAAGGAGGTTTAGATCTTTTGGGAATTGAAGTTAAATCTGTCAAAAAGGGCCAAGCCAACCTTGAGGGATCATATGTCGTGATCCGAGGTGGTGAAGTTTTCCTAATAGGTGCCAGTATCCCTCCTTATCAAATGAACAACACTCCAGACAGTTATGACCCTCTCAGGGTTAGAAAAATACTCATAACAAAGAAGGAGATAACTAGACTTTCTAAATCTGAGAAAGGATTGACACTTATTCCTATTTCGTTGTATAATAAGGGAAACCTTATCAAACTCCAATTTGCAGTAGCTAAAGGTAAAAAGAAGTCTGATAAGAGAGAGACCATCAAAACAAGAGAAGCTAAGGTAGAGATGGAAAGAACATTGAAAAGTAAAAGATAACGGTCATTCGGCTAAAGTACTCTAAGGAGTGTTTTAGGGGGATGATCGGCTTTGATATATGAACACATGTAAATGTGCAAAGGAGAGCTCCAGGAACTCTATAAAAGTCTGGAAAACGATACTTGCAAAGACAAAATCAATCGTCTCACCTTTCAAGGTGAACGACTTTGCGTACGCACTGGCTTAAGCCGTGCGCGTCCTACTTCCTGACTCTTGATACGGAAATTAGGGTGTCATCCCATCAAGATCGATTGAAGAACTGTTTCGGTCTTCAGTTTAACTAAAGAAACTAGATAATGTTTTGTTTTGTTTATTTTTTAGGAACATTATTTAAATACAAAAGATAAACTAACCTTTGTAGACTCACTTATATGTCTCATCATACACGGCGGTTCGATTCCGCCCATCTCCAC
>JBLINH010000015.1:0-18376 GCA_047639165.1 Minisyncoccia bacterium
CCTTTGATGGATTTAAAGAGAGACCTCTTCTTGGTTATGGACAAGAAAACTTTAATTATGTTTTTAATAAGCATTACGTTTCTGAACTTCACAGACAAGAGCCATGGTTTGATAGAGCACACAATGTAATTTTAGATTGGTTGATAGCAGGAGGAATTTTAGGTTTGCTCGCATACCTTTCACTGTTTGCAACTGCAGGATACTTAATATTTAAAAATAAAGAAATTGGTGTTGTAGAAAAAAGTATTCTACTCGGATTAATTTTTGCGTATGGGTTTAATAATATTTTTGTTTTCGATAATATTGTAAGTTATATTTTCTTCTTTTCTATATTAGGATATGTCCACACTCTTCATGTAAAAGATGAAAAAGTTTCAGAAAAAGATTTTTCAGAAAATTCAAAGTACGTAATTGTTTCTGTATTAATAATACTTTCTGTATATTCTTTGTTCGCTATAAATGGAAAAGGATATGCACAGGGAAAAAGTTTGATCAAAGCTATGCAGATAAGAGTAAGTGATGGAAGAGTCCTTACTTCATATCCAGAAGGTCCTATACAAAACTTGAAGTATTATCAAGAAACATTTGCATATGATTCATTTGGTACTGGTGAAGCACGACAAAATTTAACTCAAACAACAACAAACCTTTTAATGGCAGGAGTTGATCCTGTAGCATTTAAACCATTCATTGATTTAACAGAATCTGAATTACTGAAACAAATAGAAGAGGATAAAGAAAATGCTTTGTACCCATATTTAATCTCAAGGTTCTATGCGATCATCGGTAGGTCAAATGAGTCTGTAGAACAGATACTAAGAGCTAGAGAACTTTCGCCAGAGAAACAAGAATTTGTGATACTTCATTCAAGGATAGTATTAATCAAAGGAGACAATGAAGAAGGACTGAGACTAGCCAAAGAAGCCTTTGAGATGAATATAGACAATGATGCAGCATGGCAAAACTACATAACAATGGCTAAGGATATGGCCCGTACAGATGTAGTAGAAGATCTTATCGAACAGGGTAATGCACACAGGTTGATAAATTACTGGGAGAGTAGAATTTATGAGGATCCTGAAAATATAGATATGTGGTTGAAAACAATAGAGATTAAAATATCTTTTGAAGACTACCAAGGTGCTATAGATTTTATTAAAGATGCAAAAGAAACTTTTCCAGAAGAATCTGAAAAGTTTGATGGGATGTTAGAAATAATCAGAAATAAATAATTTGCTTTTTTATAAGAACTGTGATATGATACTTTTACGTGAGTGCTTACAGTACTTGCAAAAACGAATGTCTACAAAAGACTCCCTTTCGGGGGATTTTTTGTTTCTAAATAAAAAATAAAATCTGGATAATATCAACCTATTTTAAATATTTAAATTTTGGTATACTCATCTCAGTGTTTGCTTCGAGACATGACCGGCAACTGCACTCACGTAATAGATATTCGTTGGAGCTCGTACTTGCCGGTCGTGTCTCGACACAAAAAAAACTTTTCAAAAAACTTTTGAAAAGTTTTTTATTTTTTTTTAAAAAAAATAAAAAAAAGTTGTCCACAAATTTTCTAAAATAAAATTGTGTTTATTCTTTTTTTGTTAGAAAATTATAGTATCAGTAATAAGAGATGGTCGGATATTACGATTACAAAATAATTGACGTCAAATTATAATGCCAGTTAAAAAGAAAAAGACAACAAAAATAAAGGCAGCGCCAAAGAAGAAGAAAGTAGTTGCAAAAAAGAAGGCAGCGCCAAAGAAGAAACCAGCTGCAAAGAAGAAGGTAGTTGCAAAGAAGAAACCAGCTGCAAAGAAGAAGGTAGTTGCAAAGAAGAAGAAGGCAGCGCCAAAGAAGAAAGTAGCAAAGAAGAAGGCAGCACCAAAGAAGAAAGTAGCAAAGAGGAAGAAGGCAGCGCCAAAGAAGAAAGTAGCAAAGAAGAAGAAAGCTGCAAAGAAGAAAGTAGTACGACGAAAGAGAAAGTAAGAAAATAAGGTTTGTTACTCAGTCCCCATTTTGGGGGCTGAGTTTTTGTGTTAGTATAGCCAGACAAATATATGTCGTTTTTAAATAAATTGTTTAGTGACGAAAATACAAAGTCACTTAAAAAATATGATGATTTGGTTCAAAAGACTAATGATTTTGAACCAATCATATCTAAACTGTCTGATGAAGAGCTAAGAGCTAAAACAGACGAGTTTAAGGCTAAAATAAACGATGGTAACGATATCTTACCAGAAGCTTTTGCTGTGGTTAGAGAAACCTCAAAAAGACTTTTAGAGGAACGACACTATGATGTTCAGTTAATAGGAGGTGCCATCATTAGTGATGGAAACATTTCAGAGATGAGAACAGGTGAAGGTAAGACTTTGGTTGCAACTCTACCTGTGTATTTGCACGCACTTTATGGCAAAGGAATTCATGTCGTTACTGTTAATGATTATCTTTCAAGAAGAGATGCTGTTTGGATGGGACAAATATATTCATTCCTAGGACTTACTGTTGGAATAATTACACAAGAGGGTTCATTTATGTACGATCCAAACCATAGCGATCTTGATGAAGAAAGAGATGAAGAGGGTTCATATAAAGTGGTAAACGAATTTCTTAGACCAATTACAAGAAGAGAAGCTTATCAAGCGGATATAACTTACGGAACAAATAGTGAGTTTGGTTTTGATTATCTAAGAGACAACATTGAATTAGAATCAAAAAACCTGAGACAAAGAGGACACCACTTTGCTGTTGTTGATGAGATCGACTCAGTTCTAATTGATGAAGCACGAACTCCACTAATTATTTCTGCACCAGCAAAAGAATCGGAAGACTTCTATAAAGTGTTTGCACAGATTGCTACAAATTTAAATAAAGAAGAAGATTTTGAAGTTGATGAAAAACTTAAGGCAATTTCTTTAACTGATTCAGGAATAGAGAAAGCAGAGAAAGTTTTAGGAATTGATAATATGTATACTGAAAAAGGAGTTAAATTTGTTCATCATCTAGAAACTGCAGTGAGAGCTAAAGCATTGTTCAATCTTGATAAGGAATATGTTGTTAAAGGAAACGAAGTTATTATCGTTGATGAATTTACAGGAAGATTGCAACCTGGGAGAAGATGGTCAGAAGGACTACATCAAGCGATTGAAGCCAAAGAGAATGTTCCAATCCAAAGAGAATCTAGAACATATGCTTCTATTACATACCAAAACTATTTTAAGATGTATGAAAAACTGTCTGGTATGACAGGTACAGCTAAAACCAGTGCAGAAGAGTTTAGAAAAGTGTACGGGCTAGATACTATTGTTGTTCCAACTAACAAAGAAATTAAAAGAGATGATAAGAATGATTTAATCTATCAAACAACAGGAGGAAAATTACAAGCTATCTCAAGTAAGGTAAAAGAAGTTAACGCAACAGGTCAGCCAGTTCTGATAGGTACGGTTTCGATTGAAGACAATGAAGCATTATCTAATTACCTTAAAAAGGAAGGTGTAGAGCATACTATGCTTAACGCCAAGAATCACGAAAGAGAAGGAGAAATAATTGCTCAAGCAGGAAAGAAAGGTTCTGTTACGATAGCTACCAACATGGCAGGACGTGGAGTTGATATTAAGTTAGGTGGAGTTCCTTTTGATAAAGAGAAAGCTGAGGAAATCAAAAATCTAGGAGGTCTTTTTGTTCTAGGAACTGAAAGGCATGAAGCTCGTAGAATTGATAACCAACTTAGAGGACGATCGGGAAGACAAGGAGATCCTGGATTAACTCAATTCTTTGTTTCTTTGGAGGACAGTCTTATGAGAGTCTTTGCAAGTGACATGATTAAAAACATGATGGGCAGGTTTAATATTCCAGAGAATCAACCTATTGAGAATAAAATCATAAGTAAGTCTCTTGAGAGTGCTCAAACAAAAATTGAAGGTTTTCACTTTGATTCTAGAAAACACATTTTAGAGTTTGATAATGTTTTAAACACACAAAGAGAATCTGTATATAAAAGAAGAAAAAATGTTTTAGTAGGAAACGATGAAGATGTTTTGAATACACTTGGTGAAATTGTTGGAGATGATGATATGACTAAAAAGACCTTAGAAGACAAGAAAAATCTATTAGGCGATGAATACATAAAATCAATCAGAAGATTGATCCTTCAAACAATAGATGTATTTTGGGTAGAACATCTTGAAGCCATGAGTCATGCAAGAAATAGTGTTGGTCTTCGTGCGTATGGACAAAGAGAACCACTTATAGAATATAAAAAAGAAGGAAAGATTTTGTTTGATCAAATGAAAGAAGCAATTAACCATCAGATAGTTTCTACTATTCCAAATATTGGTGCAGGTTCATTTGAAAAAGAAGAGGAGAGATTGAAACAATCAGTTAAAGAAATACAGAAAGCAGGTGGTAAGTCTGATAGTAAATCATCGGGTGACGGAAAGGGCGTAAGGAAGGATAAATTTGGAAGAAACGATCTTGTCACAATTACTAAAGGTGGCGAAGAAAAGGAGATGAAGTATAAAAAAGCAGAGCCAATGCTTGAAGACGGCTGGGTATTGAAATAATCTGTTTATGTGGTACTTTAGTACCATGAAACGATTTCAAATAGCTATTGTATTAGCTCTATTATTTACACCATTTATGGGTTTTGCTGCTGATGTTAGAAGCGGCGGGGAACTTAAAATAGGTGGCACTTCTGTTATAGAGGAAAATCTCTATGTAGGAGCAGGAACTGTTGTAATAGATCAGGATGTTAACGCTGATCTATCGGTCGCAGGAGGAACTGTAGATATAAACAGTACCGTGACTGGGGATATCGTTGTGTCTGGAGGAACAATTAACTTCAGAGGTGTTGCTAAAGATGATATTAAGATTGCAGGGGGAACAGCGATCTTCAGTGGTATAGCTGAAAAAGACCTAGTCTTAATAGGAGGAACACTACGAGTAGAACAAGGTTCTGTAATTAACGGTGATGTAATTATCCTAGGAGGTAATGTTTTCTTTGCAGGAGAAGCAAATAATCAAACGAAGATTGTCGCAGGTAATGTATTTATTGATGGAAATATAAAAGGAGATACTGAAATTACTACACAGCATCTAATTTTTGGAGAAAATGCAAAAGTTGAAGGAACACTCTCGTACTTTGCCCCAGAAGAATCATTCATTAGTGATGAAGCAGTTACAGGTGAAGTGATGTTCAATCAGATTGAATCATTAAGAGACAACTCTTTTGTTAAAAGAATGATACTCAACGTTGTGAGTTTTTGGATAGTCCTAAGATTTATAACAACTATTATACTCGCATTTATTCTTGTATACGTGTTTAGATTTTTCTCACAAAGTACCGTTAACTATGCAATGGAAAGATATGGAAGAAGCTTTGTGGCTGGAATAATATTCTTGATATTTACCCCTATAGTTTCTGTAGTGTTCTTTATTAGTTTGATTGCTATTCCATTTGCAGTACTACTGATGCTCGCGTACTTCTTTATAACAATAGTAGCTACAGGAATATCAGGAATATTTACCGGCGCACTTGTGAAGAAGTGGATTATGAAGGATAAAAATATTAGTGTATCTTTCAGATCAGCTGCGATAGGTGTTATTATTCTTACACTCCTACAACTACTTCCAATATTTGGAGATATCATCAGATTAATTATCACCGTGATATCTATAGGAGCTATTACAAACTATCTCTACACTAACGTTAGATTTAGATCAAAAACAGATAAATAATATGGAAAAATATAAAATCACTGTTCTTTTAGGAACTGCTAAAGAAGGTAACTTCTCCAAAGATGTTTCAAAATTTGTTGTTAAGGAACTTGAGAAGAATGAGAAGTTTGAAGTTAAACATGTTGATGTAAAGGATTTCCTTTACGGTAAGACTACTGTAGAAGGGGATACTATTAACGGATGGAAAGAAATTATTGAAAGTACAGATGGATTAGTAGTTGTTTCTCCAGAGTATAATCATTCAATTCCAGGAGAGCTAAAGATTCTTCTAGATTCTCTGTATACTGAGTACACAGGAAAAGTTGCAGCAACAGTTGGGACTTCAATGGGAGGGTTTGCAGGATCACGAATGCTTGAACATTTAAAGATTGTTCTTCACACAATCAATTTTGATATTTGTTTGAGAACAGGAAATTTTGCAGGAGTGAGAGATGACTGGTCTAAAGATAGTGAAAAGTATGAAAAACAAATTACTGGAATTGCAGAAGAAATTATTTCAAAACTTTCAAAATGAAAAAAATAATCGTACATAATGATAGATTCCATGCTGATGAAGTATTTGCTGTCGCAACACTTGATCTTGTTTTCAACGGGGATATTGAAGTTGTAAGAACTCGTGATGAAGATATTATGGACTCTGCAGACATTGTTATAGATGTCGGGGGAATATACGATTTTGAAAAAGGAAGGTTTGATCATCACCAAGCTGAAGGAGCAGGAGAAAGAGAAAATGGAATTCCATATGCTTCTTTTGGTCTAGTTTGGAAACACTTCGGTGACAAGCTGTGTGATAGACATGAGGCATGGGAGTTTGTTGATAGAAATATTGTTCAAGTAATAGATGCTGGAGATAATGGTTTTTCAACCTTTAAGTTAATTAATGATGATATCGGGGTGTATCAAATAGGTACTTTAATAGGAGCGTTCAATCCAACATGGAAAGAATCTGGTGATTTGTATGATAAGAACTTCAAAGTTGTTGTTGAAATTGCAAAGAAGGTTCTGGAAAGAGAAATTAAAAAAGCTAATGATAAATCAGAGGCTATTCCAGAAGTAGAAAAAGCATACGAGGAGACAGAAGATAAGAGACTTATAGTACTTGAAAAAAACTATCAATGGGGAGAGGTACTTCACAACAAGGACGATGTCCTGTATGTTATAACACCATCTAAATTAGGAGATGCTTGGAGGGTTAACACTATCCAAGATAAGGAATTTACTAATAGAAAGAGCTTTCCAAAGGAATGGGCAGGACTTAGAGGTGGAGAACTGCAGGAGGTAAGTGGTGTAGAAGATGCAAAGTTCTGCCACAGAAAACTATTCCTTGCCGTTGCACAATCGAAAGAAGGTGCGATTAAACTAGCTAACATAGCAATCAACTCATAAATATGGCTTTCGTAGATGAACTAAAACTAAATATCCAAGCAGGGAAGGGAGGAGATGGAGTAGAAAAATGGCGCCATGAAAAAGGACGTGAGTTTATGGGACCTTCCGGTGGAGACGGGGGTAATGGGGGGGACGTATATGTTAGAGGACATAGGGATGCTAACGTATTATTTAAATACAGAAACAATAAGAATTTCGCTGCAGAGAATGGGATAAATGGAAGAGACGATAGTGAGTTTGGAAGGAATGGAGAAGATCTTGTTATTGACCTTCCAGTTGGAACTGTTGTAAAGAATTTGGAAACAGAAGAAGAGTTTGAATTACTTGAAGCTGATGAGAAGGTACTTATCCTAAGAGGAGGTAGAGGGGGTCTTGGTAACGAGAACTTTAAAAGTTCAACTAATCAAGCACCTACAAAAACTACACCAGGGAAACCCGGTGAAGAGGGGGATTTCTATGTAGAACTAAAACTTGTGGCAAATGTTGGATTTGTCGGACTTCCTAATGCTGGTAAATCTAGCCTTTTAAATGCAATTACAAACTCTAAAGCTAAGGTTGGAAACTTTAACTTTACAACACTTGATCCAAACCTAGGAGACTTGTACGGGGTTATTTTAGCTGATATCCCAGGACTAATTGAAGGAGCTTCAGAAGGAAAGGGATTAGGTGATAAATTTTTGAGACATATTAGTAGAACTAAGATTTTACTTCACTGTATATCAGCAGAGAACGAAGACTTTGGCGAGGTTTATAAAACAATTCGAAAAGAATTAGAAGGCTATAGTGATGACTTAAAAGAAAAAAGAGAAATTATTTTAATTACAAAAACAGACTTTCTGTCAGAAGAAGAATTAAAAGAGAAGATAAAAGCTTTTGGAAAAGAAGTCTTAACTGTTTCAGTCTATGATGATGGTAAGTTAAAAGAACTTTCCGACTATCTTGTGAAAATATCTAAAGAATAGTGCTTGGGGAAAAGAAAAAATAAAATTTCTGTGGTGGTATATAATTAAATTACGGATTTTGTTGTACAACATTCACAGAAACTCTATCCGATTCGTTAATTAACGGTTAAATAAAGATTAAAATTTATGAATAGTAAAAAAGGTTTTACATTGATCGAGTTACTTGTGGTTATTGCAATCATTGGAATTCTTTCATCAGTGGTTCTTGCTTCACTAAACACAGCAAGAGAAAAGGGAGATGATGCAGCTATTAAGTCAAACTTGGCTAATGCACGAGTACAAGCTGCTTTATTCTATGATGATAACTCAAACTCATACACTAACGTGTGTACAGATGAAGGTGGTATTGCAAAAGCAGTAGCAGCAGCTTCAGCTGATTGTGATCCTTCAGCAGATGGAACTGCTTGGGCAGCTGAATCAGCACTATCGACAACAGGAGAATATTTCTGTGTTGACAGTACTGGTGCAGGTTCAGTAACTACGACAACTAAGACAGGGGCGGGAACAGTTTGTTTGTAGTCATATAATCTAGATTGATTATTCAAAAAACACCCTTTGGGGTGTTTTTTGTTATATAATACCTAGATGGATATTATCTTCGTATCGTTTATCTTTGTTCTAGGCCTTATAATAGGTAGCTTTTTGAATGTAGTTATACTGAGATATAACACTGGGAAATCACTCGGAGGTAGATCAGGATGTCTTTTTTGCGGTAAAATATTGAAGTTTGTAGAGCTTGTACCACTTATTTCATATATATATCAAAAAGGTAAGTGCACTAAATGCTATTCAAAGATCTCATACCAGTATCCGTTGGTGGAGTTTTTTACCGCACTTACCTTTGTATTCGTTTACTTGAATATCGCAGCCAATTCAACTATCTTTATCGCTGAGCTGTTGTTTGGGATGGTGATCTTTTCAATCTTGATTGTTATCTTTGCGTATGACATACATCATAAGATAATTCCAAATGGATTAGTTTATGCATTTGCAATAATTTCGTTAGTTCATTTAGTGATTGTAAATGGTTTTGAAAATCTATTTAGATACCCAGGGATATTAGATCTGTTTGCAGGTGTAATATTCTTTATACCTTTCTACCTTCTTTGGTATTTTTCAAAGGGCGAATGGATTGGATTAGGTGACGGAAAGCTCGCAGTTGGAATGGGAGCACTTCTTGGATTTGTGAATGGACTATCTGCATTAGTCTTAGCTTTTTGGATAGGAGCGGTGTTCAGTCTTTTACTTTTGTTGATACTTAGGTTGAAAGACAAGGGGGGACATATTACAATGAAAAGTGAGATCCCATTTGCTCCATTTTTAATTATTGGAACTTTCATCAGTTTCTTTTTTGAGTTTGATGTTTTAAGTATCGGTTCCTTACTATATTAAAATGATTACACCTATCAAAAAAAACAACAAAGGATTTACAATGGTTGAATTGTTGATTGTTTTTGCGATTATGACAGTTATGTCATCAGTTATTATGTTTAATTATTCAAGTTTCAGTGCCAACATAGATGTAAAAAACATGGCATATGAAGTAGCTCTTTCTATTCGTGAGTCTCAAGTCTTTGGACTAAGCTCACAAAGAGGCTCCGGTAAATATGACTCTCCGTACGGGACACATTTTAATATCAATTCAAATACATTTGAGACGTTTATTGATAACAATAGTAATGGGAGATATTATAGCTCAGAAAATATAGAAACTCTTACCATAAACAAAAATATATATGTGTCTGGTATAAAAGTGGATTGTTCTACAAAAAATGAAGTTACTATTACATATTTGAGACCTGATCCAGATGCTACAATTAAATCTGGAAGTAATGCTAATTATGGATTTACTGAAATATCTCTCCAGCCACTTAATAACAGTGATTATACTAAATATGTGATTGTTAGAGACACTGGACAAATATATGTTTCCGACGAGCCTGAATGCACATGAAAATGAAAACTCTTAAAAAAAATAAGGGGTTCACCCTGCTTGAGATGTTAGTTTCTATAACAATATTTTCTGTTGTCGCAGTGATATCTATAACTGTGGTCATCACTGCTGTTGATGTAAATAAAAAGGCTAGAGCACTGTCTACCGGAGTGAGTGATTTTAATCTTGTTTTTGAAAGTATTTCTAGAACAGTTAAATCTGGAGTTGGTCCTTTAGCTTCAGGAAGCTATTCAAATACCTGTGGTTCTACAAGTTTGTCTTCGGGTACGGGAGATTTCATGAATGTGTGTAGTTTTGCGCCAAGGTCAAATGCAGGTAATTTTAATAGAGTACCTATTTCATATAGACATGGAACTAATCCAGATGGAACAGGAAATATTGAAAGAAGAATCAATGGAGGTGAATACAAATCTATTACCTCTCCTCAATTAAATATCACAGGGCTTGAGTTTGTGGTTAAAAATTCCTTTCAACCAAGAGTTAGTATAAATGTATCTGGTATGATACGGGATAATGTTGATACAAAATTTAATATACAAACAACAGTTTCTCAACGTAAAATTTAATAAGATGAATATTAGAAATGAAAAACAAAATAAAGGATTCACACTGATTGAAACATTGGTCGCAATAGCTATACTGTCAGTTGTTATTGTTGCACCTATAGAATTTTCAAGGAGTAGTTTACTAGCGTCTTTTATCGCTCGAGATCAAATGGTTGCTCATGGTCTAGCACAAGATGCAATTGAGACAATTAGAAATGTTAAAGATACTAACAATCAATCTATTGGTAATGGTTGGCTTAGAGGATTAGATCCTTGTTTCAATAGTAAAACTTGTAGAGTGGATAATTTGGTAGGAAACACAGTTAATGTTATTAACTGTTCAGGAAGTGTATGTCCGCCACTTCAAACAGTAGAATCTGGAGATGTACTTTTGTACGGATATAACGGAGTAGACTCAAAATTTACTAGAGAAGTTAATATAAGAACGGTAGAAATTCCGGCAAGGACAATACTTAATGAGGAGGGAGAAGATGTTATTCAAGTTGCTGCAAACGAAGCAATTGTTACCGTTAATGTTAGATGGAAACCACGACCTGATATGAAGGAGAGAATTCTTACAGTACAAGAGCACTTATTTAATTGGAACGAATAGTATATGAATAAGTTTAATAAACAAAAAAATACAAAAAAAGGATTTGCAGTTTTGTACGCAATTATAGTTTCAGTAGTAATTCTTTCTGTTGTTACGTCTATTGTTTCTATAAGTCTTAAACAACGTGAATTAAATACTGTAATTAGAGAATCTCAGTCTGCTTTCTACGCAGCAAATTCTGGTGTCGAATGTGCGTTGTATTGGGACAGACATTCTGTTCAGCTTGGAAAATTTACATTTCCATTTAAGGGAAATTTAAGAGGAAACCAGATAGATCAAGAATTTCCAAGTATATTTAATGATAAAATTTTATGTGCAGGTAGCTCAATAGTTACAGAGAGTGTTGGTGCTGATGGTTTTTGGGATTGGAGTGAAGGAAATAATAAGGTTCAATTTTCAATAAGAACAGTAGGTAGTATTTGTGCAAACGTTCAGATTGAAAAGGAGATCATTGGAACTGTTTTGAGAACAACAATAACTTCAAAAGGTTACAACACTTGTGAAATAGGTTCTAAAAATTCAATAGAGAGAGGGCTCGTAATTCAATACGAAACATAGTAGACTCAAATTGTGGAAAGTGAAGCTAAAAAAGTTATAGAAAAGCTAAAGAAAACGGTTGAAAAACACCGTATTCTTTACTATGAAAAAGATTCCCCATCAGTATCTGATGAGGAATATGACGCTTTAGAGAGGGAATTAATTTCTCTTGAAGAGAAATTTCCCGAGCTAAAAACTCCTGATTCTCCGACTCATAGGGTTGGAGGTAAAGTCTTGGACAAGTTTGATAAGGTGAGTCACAGAGTGGCTCAGTGGTCTTTCAATGATGCTTTCAATGAAGAAGAGATAGAAGAATTTGATAAGAAAGTAAAGAGACAATTAGAGAAAGAATTAGGTAAGACAACTAATATTGAATATACATCTGAACTTAAAATTGATGGACTTAAGGTTGTGGTTGAATATGTAGACGGATATTTGAAAACTGCGGCAACAAGAGGAGATGGAAAAGTTGGAGAAGATGTAACAGAAAATGTTAAAACTATTTCTGATATCCCTTTGAAGATAAATACAAAAGAAAATATTATTGTTGAAGGAGAAATATATTTAGATAAGAAACAGTTTGATCGGATAAATAAAGAGTTAGAAAAAAAAGAAGAGAAGATATATGCTAACCCAAGAAACTTAGCAGCTGGAACACTAAGACAACTTGATACAAAGATGGTAGCTAAGAGAAAACTCTCTGCTTTTATGTACGATATCTCATTTGGAAGTATTCCAGAAAATCAGTTTGATGAAATTAAAGAACTTAAGAAGCTAGGCTTTACCGTAAATAAACATTTCAAGAAAGTTAAAGACATCAGTGAGGTTATTAAACTTTGGAAGAAATGGAGTAAGGACAAAGAAAAAGAAAGTTACCTAATCGATGGTCTTGTAATTAAGGTTAATGACAGGAAACTACAAGATGCACTTGGCTACACTGGAAAGGCTCCAAGGTTTGCGATAGCTTTTAAATTTCCAGCAGAACAAGTTACTACTGTAGTTGAAGGTATTGCTTTCCAAGTTGGAAGAACTGGCGTCATCACTCCAGTTGCTCACTTGAAACCAGTACTTGTTGATGGGTCAACAGTATCAAGATCAACGTTGCATAATGAAGATGAAATTAACCGATTAGATGTACGAATCGGAGATACTATTGTTCTTCAAAAAGCTGGAGATGTAATTCCTCAGGTCGTTAGAGTAGTTACCGAACTACGACCAAAAGGTACTAAACCATTTAAGTTTCCAAAGAAGATTAAGGAATGTGGTGGGGATGGAAGTATTGAAAGAGTCCCAGGTGAAGCAGCTTACAGATGTGCTGACAAAAACTCATACGAAATGCAAAGAAGAAAGTTACATTACTTTGCTTCAAAAGGTGCTTTTGATATTGAGAACCTAGGTCCAAAGGTAGTTGATCAATTGTTAGAAAGTAATTTGATTCAGAATTCAGTTGATATATTTACTCTTAAAAAAGGAGATCTAATATCACTACCAAGATTTGCTGAGAAGTCAGTGGATAATCTACTGGATTCGATAAACTCAAGAAGGAGTATCACTTTAGATAGATTTATCATCTCACTTTCAATAGATGGTGTCGGAGAAGAGACAGCAGTTCTTTTAGTAGAAGAGTTTAAATCTCTAAAAAACTTAAGAGAAGCTATATTTGATGAACTAAATGAAATACATGGAATAGGGGAGGTAGTATCAAAATCTATATTTGATTGGTTTAGAGAAAAAGAAAACAAAAAACTTGTTGATCTTCTTCTTCATGAAGTAAAAATAGTTGAAGGAGAAACTAAGTCACAAAAACTTTCTGGAAAAACTTTTGTTCTAACGGGGTCACTTTCAATGGATAGAGATGATGCTAAAGAAAAAATACGAGCAAATGGAGGGAGTATATCAAGTTCAGTTTCTAAAAAAACCAGTTACGTATTATCTGGTGATAATCCTGGAAGTAAGCATGAAAAGGCTGAGGAGCTTGGAGTTGATATTTTAACTGAGGAGAAGTTTTTGAAATTAATTAAGTAGTTTTTAAAATCCTTTAAAAACCCTCCTTAAAATGCTAGACTAAACCTCATATGAACGAAGAAGAGGTTAAAAACCTAGCTAATCTAGCAAGATTAGAACTAACAGATGAAGAGATCAAAACCTACGGAAAAGAAATAGGTAGTGTTCTTTCGTATGTTGAAAAACTAAAGGAAGTTAAAGGCTTGGATGATAACACTCGAATAGAGTCTGCCGGAGTACGAAATGTAATGAGAGAAGATGAAAACCCTCATGAAAGTGGAATCTACACAGAGAAGATTTTAAACGAAGCGCCTGAAACTCAGGATGGATATATAAAAGTAAAGAAGATTTTGTAATATGGATTTAACAACACTTTCAATTAAAGAAGCACACGAGAAGTTGGTGAACAAAGAAATCACGGTCTCTGATCTCGTTAACGCTTACACAAAAAACATTACTGAAAAAAATGATGAACTAAATGTGTACCTAACTGTTTTTGATGATTTAGACGATCAGATAAAAACAGCACAGGACAAAATCGATTCTGGAAACTCTCATCTTCTTACAGGTATTCCTCTTGGGATAAAAGATGTAATTCAAATAGAAGGTAAAAGAGCCACAGGAGGATCGAAGATTTTAGAAAGTTATATCTCTACATTCTCAGCTACTGTTATACAAAAGTTAAACGAAGTTTCACCAGTGTTTTTAGGTAAGACAAATACTGATGAGTTTGCGCAAGGAGGTTCTACAGAAAATTCAGCATATGGTGTTACAAAAAACCCACATGATATAAATAGAGTGGCAGGAGGATCATCAGGAGGTTCAGCTGCTGCTGTAGGGTCTAAAATGGCACTTTCAGCCCTCGGATCTGATACAGGTGGTTCTATTAGACTACCTGCAAGTTTTTGCGGTGTAGTGGGTCTAAAACCAACATATGGTTCAGTTTCAAGACATGGACTTATGGCCATGACATCATCTCTTGATGTTATCGGTCCAATGACAAAAACAGTTGAGGACGCAAAGATTATCTTTGAGACTATAAAAGGAAAAGATGAGATGGATTCAACAACAGTTGAGGGAGAAGTTTCTAAAGAAACTAAAGTTATCGGTATTCCAAGGAAACTAATTAGTGAAGGAGTTGATCCTGATGTACTTTCAAACTTCGAAGCTTCAATTGAAAAACTAAAGAGTGAAGGGTATGAGGTAAAAGATGTTGATATTCCAGATATGGAATACTCACTTGCTGTTTACTACGTTCTAGTTCCAGCTGAAATTTCATCAAACATGTCTCGGTATGACGGAGTAAGGTTTGGAGAGAAAGAGGACGGAAAAGATTTGATAGATGACTACTTTAAGACACGAGGTAAATTTCTTGGGGAAGAGGTTAGAAGAAGAATCATGATGGGAACATATGTTCTTTCATCAGGATATACTGATCAGTATTACAATAAGGCGTGGCAAGTTAGAAACTTAATCACAGAAAACATAAAGAAGGCGTTTGAAGATGTTGATGTTATTGCACTTCCAACTTCACCTGTACCAGCTTTCAAAATAGGGGAAAAGAGTGATCCACTCTCAATGTACTTAGTTGATATTTTTACAGTCACAGCAAACATCGCTGGTATTCCAGCCATTTCAATACCAGATGGAACTGTAGATAGAGATGGAAACAATCTGCCAACAGGTTTTCAATTATATGCTCCACACTTTGGAGAGAATAGGTTGTTTGATATTGGAGAGAAATTTGAGAGAATAAACTAACATGGCAGAACCATCACCATCTAAAGCAGAAGGGCACAAGAATGCGTATCAGGTTGTTTTCCTTTTACTCGTAATTTTATTTATCGGAGGTATTTTTGAAGATAAAGGTTGGGGAAGTAATTTTTCTAATGGGAGTGATATGAACAGTGAAGAAAGACAGATTGGTTTTTTCTCAAGATTATTTAAAGCAGGAAATGTTGATATTAATGCTCCCATAATTACAAAAGGATTACTTTCAGTTAGAAGTGTTCCAGGGGGATCTATCATAGGTACACAAACTAAAAGAGCAATTGGAATTGTTAAGGAAGGGCCTTTAGAAGCTTATGGTTCTAGATGGTGGAGAATGGACTTTAGGGAATCTCCAGACGGATGGGTCAATGAAGATTTCATAACTTCAAATGTGTCTGGGTACAGAGCTTCTCAGATAATCCCAATAGTATATGGAACACTGAGACCGATAGGAATAGTTTTCTCAGCGTTACTTCTTCTTTTAGTTGTCTATTTTGTTTCAAAAAGAAACAAAGCGTATAGAATATCTGAAAAGAAAATAGATGTTATTACTGAACAACAAGAAGAAACAGATTATACAGTTCACGAAGAATTAAAAAACAAGAGATGGGAACACATTGAGGAGCTTATGAGTTCTCACAACATTAATGATTGGAAACAAGCCATTATAGAGGCAGATATTATGCTTGATGAGATGCTTACTAAAATGCAGTATGACGGAACTACTATAGCTGAAAAGTTAAAAAATGTTGAAGAAAGTGACTTTATTACATTGAGTAAGGCGTGGGAAGCACATAAAGTGAGAAACAAAATAGCTCACTCGGGTGCAGATTTTAAGTTTGATAAGAATGAAGCTGGAAGAGTCATAGAATTATATAGGAAGGTATTTAAGGAGTTTTTCTATATTTAACCTTGAAATATATAGGAATTTAATGTATAGTACTTTAGATCGCGGAGTGGAGGAGTAGTACCTCGGGAGGCTCATAACCTCCAGGCACCAGTGCAATTCTGGTCTCCGCAACAAGTTAAAGTGAAAACCGCCCTAAAAGGTGGTTTTTGCTTGAATATAAAGGAGATAAATAGTATATTGATGGAACTATTGTCGGGGTAGCTTAGTTGGTAGAGCGGTCGTCTCATACGCGACAGGTCGTGGGTTCGAGTCCCACCCTCGACACAATAATTAAAATATAACGGTGTTGATTATATTGGTCTTATTTGATAAAGTATTGGAACTTGCTCCACGCGGGAGTAGCTCAACTGGTTAGAGCATCCGCCTGTCACGCGGAAGGTTGCGAGTTCAAGTCTCGTCTCTCGCGCAAACACAATCAAATATCAAATATCACTTAAATTGTGGTAGAATTTTTGTATGAAATATTATTAATATTAGCTGGATTCAGTATTTTTGTTGTAATTACGTCTAGCGGTTTTGGCGCAGGAATAGGTTTAATGTTTCTATTTCTAACTAGTGCGTTAGCCATTATATTTTTTCTGGCTCGATTTATATCGTTTGCTTATAAAAAAATTGGAATATCACATAATAAAGTTTTAGAGGTAGTACTACTTCTTGTGGTTCTATTTAGTAGCGTCTTTCTTTTAAGTATAAATACTAAAGATGAAAATACTTTTGATGCTATTTTATTGCGATATGAGCATAATCGCGGTGATAATTTATTTGAGAGAGATGAGTGTTTAGATATAAGATCTATTTTGAAAAGAGATAAATGTAGTGATTATATAGAAAGACAAAAAAATCTTTATGATAATAAATTCCGTTATGTTGAGTAGTTTTTTACTATTTCAGTTCCAAAGCGACGCAAAGGCACGCTTGACTTATGTATACCATTATATATAATATGGTATATGTCCACAAATACAAAAACAATTCTAAATATAAAGACAGAAAAATCTATTAAAGAAGAGGCTCAAAAAGTAGCTAAAGAATTAGGTGTACCTCTCGGTACAGCTATCAATGCTTTTTTAAAGCAATTTATACGAGAAAAAGAAATTACTCTTTCTGCTGGAGAACATACTCCAACTCCTTATCTACAGAGAATTATAAAAGAAGCAGAAGATGAATATATTAGAGGAGAATCAACAGGTCCTTTTACTGGAGAAGATTTTATAAATCATTTAAAAACTTTATAGTCTATGAAGTTTATTACTTCAAAACAGTTTGATAAAAGTTTTTCTAAGTTACCAAAAAAGATAAAAGACAAGTCATTAAAACAATTTGAACTTTTCATTTTTGATCCTGCTGATGTGCGACTAAATAATCACTCTCTTAATGGTAAGTGGTCAAAATATAGAAGTATAAATATTACCGGAGATATTAGGGCTATTTATAAATTTGTTGATCAAAATGTGGCAAGATTTGTTGAAATTGGATCTCATTCTGAATTATATGAGTAAGTCTTAGTTCCAAAGCGACGCAAAAGCGCGCAAATATAAAAAACCACTTAAGTTATGGTAAAATTTTGGTATGAAAAAAGGATACAAAGAAAACATAGAGAAGTTAACTCTAGAAAATAATAATTTTAGAAAGGTTTTATACACCGGTGATCATATGCAATTAGTTCTTATGTCACTTAAACCAGGTGAAAATATTGGATTAGAAACACACGATGAGAACGATCAATTTTTTAGAATTGATGGAGGAGTAGGGAAGGTTGTAATAAATGAAACTGAATATGAAGTTTCGGATGGAGATGCTGTGATTGTTCCTTCTGGAGCAGAACATGATGTTATAAACACATCTTCAGATGAAGACTTAAAATTCTATACCATCTACTCTCCAGCTCATCACAAAGACCAAATCATAAGAGCGACAAAGAAAGAAGCAGAGGAGAACGAAGAGGGTTTTGATGGAGTT
>JBLINH010000016.1:0-16479 GCA_047639165.1 Minisyncoccia bacterium
AAAAACACCACGTCATAGTGGTGTTTTTTGTTTTTTAAAATGATAGAATTATGTAAGTAATGAAATTAAAAATTAGCACAAAGATTTCAGTCACTCTAGTAGCAATATTGCTTATATCTTCTCTTGTATTGGGATATGGTTTTTTGTCTAATAAAAAAAACGGTTATAAGTATTTTATAGTTAGAAATGAAGATATTGTACAAAAAGTTGAAATTGCAGGTTCTGTACAGTCTTCTAGTTTTGCCGATCTATCTTTTCAAGTATCGGGTAAGGTTACTGATGTAAACGTAGATATTGGATATGTTGTTAATAAGGGAGATATTATAGCTACATTAGATACCTCCGAGTTGGAAGCTGATTTAGATGATGCTCTAAGTTTTGTGGAAATAAAAAAAGTAGAATTAGATAATAATATTTCTAATTTAGATAATGTAATGAGTCAACAAGAGGTTATTGTTTCTAATGCAAAAAATAAATTATTGTCTTCAGACCTTGAAGCAATACCTAGATCTAGAACTAACACACTGGATCGTCTTATCGTAACTGGTAAATATAGTGGTGAAGAAGGTTCATATAAAATTAAAATAGAAAATACAGTAAATAGTATAAATACAAAACTTGAAGTTTTTGGCCTAGAGAGATTCACTGGAATAATTGAATCAACAAGATCAAATCCGCTTGGTACATCAGGATTATTTATTAGACTACCAAGTGATGCTTCAGGTTATTTAGATACCATTTGGACTGTGGATATCCCTAATATTAAAGGGGATAATTACACTACTAATATAAATACATATAAAAAATCTCTCGAAGACAAAGTTCTGGCAATTGAGGAATCTAAGAAAAATATATATTCTGGAAACCAACAATACTCAATAGCTTTTTCTGAATTAAAACAAGCTGAAGCAAAGGTTGCTAAAATTAGATCACAAATTAGCAAACATAAAATAATATCTCCATTTACTGGAGAGATTTCTGCTATCGATATTGAGTTAGGGGAAGTATCTTCACCAGGATCTATAGTTGCAAGTATTATTTCTAATGGAGGATTTGAAATTGTACTAGATGTACCAGAGGTAGATATATCAAAGGTAAAAGTTGGTGATGATGCACTTATCTTTATTGATTCATTTAATGAAGAAGAGGGTCTTTATGGAAAGATAATAGCTGTAAGTAGAGGTTCAAGATATGTGGATGGTATCCCTGTCTATGAGACTATTGTTTCTTTGGATAGTGAAGATGAAAGAATGAGATCAGGATTAAGTGCAACTGTTGATTTGCTTACAGATAAATCAGACGCTGCTATGGCAGTTCCTAATGAATACGTACAAAGGGATGAGGATGGAGAATTTGTTTTGATGGATAATGGTGATGATTTTGAAAAGAGATATATAAAAGTAGGAATAAGAGGGACTAATGGAATGGTCGAAATATTAAGTGGATTGTATTTTGAAGATAAGGTGTTTTTTGAGGTAAAAAAATAATGTTATGTATAGGTTAAAATCTTCCATCAGAGTAGGACTATTACTTGGGAAAAGACAATTGTTTAACTCTAGTAAGTGGGTTACTTCACTTATTATTTTGATACTTACACTTACATTTTTAAGTAACGTACTTATATCAGGTATTTTGGTCGGACTTATACAAGGAAGCACTGATGCTAACAGAAGACAATATACAGGAAGTATTTTTATATCAGAACTTGCTGATGAGTTATATATTGAAAATACAACTGGTATAAGTGATACATTATCTAGACTTGATGAAGTCGATAGTTTTTCCAAAAGGTATATAGCTGGGGCTTCTGTTGAAGCTAACTATCAAACAAGAAGAGATTTTAATAATCTGCCAAACACTGTCGGTGTTTCTTTAGCTGGAATAAATCCAGTAGATGAAGACAACGTAACAGATTTGTCTCGTTCGGTAATAGAAGGTAAGTATTTAGATGAAAATGAGAGTGGGTATATAATAATAGGTGCAACTCTGCTTAAAAGGTATTCAGCATTTAGTGATCAGTTTGAACCACTTAAAGATGTGTTTATAGGTGATAAGATTAAAATAAGTATAAACGGAGGGTCTTCAAATGGTATAGATGGAACACAGCAAAATAGTGTGGATGAAAATAGTACTCTGTCAGGATCACAATCAAATGGTAGGGTCCAAGAATTTACGGTTAAGGGTATAATTGATACAAAAGTTGGTCAGGTTTCAACCAGGGCATTTATTACAGAATCAGATTTCAGAAGATTAACTGGAAGAAAAACCCTTGAAGCTAATGAGATATCAGCTGTACTAAAAGATGGAGAATCTGAAGAAAATGTAAAGAATATATTACTTTTAAATGGTTTTGGTGATATAGCTAAAATTGAAACTTCAGAAGAAGCTATACCAAAGTTTTTGGATGATATAAAGCAAACATTCACTATACTAGGTTTACTTATAGGTTTAATTATTTCAGCGGTAGGAGCTATAACCATTTTCATCGTCATATACATTAATGCTATTGTAAAAAGAAAACAAATTGGAATATTGAAGGGTATTGGTATATCTAAGTTTTCAATAGTATTATCATATATATATCTGGCCACAATATATGCAGTAGTAGGGGTTTCTCTCGCCTTAGCATTGATTTATGGGCTCCTCGTCCCATTTGTCGAAAAGAATCCAATAGACTTTCCTTTCAGTGATGGAATTATAGCTGCTAATTTGGGACTAGTTTCAGCCAGGTTGATAGTTGTTTTGGTGGCATCATTCTTTGCTGGAATGATACCGGCTTGGATAATTACTAGACAAAACACATTAGATAGTATTTTAGGTAGATAATATGAATATAATAGATGCTAAAAAAATAATAAAAACTTATAAAACTGGATCTGTAGAAACGGAGGTTTTAAAAGGTGTTGATTTTGAAGTTAAAGAGGGAGAATGGGTAGCTATAATGGGTATGTCTGGTGCTGGTAAATCAACACTTATGTACCAGATAGGCTTACTTGACTATCCAACAGGTGGAAATATTAAGATAGAAGGCAAGGATATCCTTAGTATGACAGACACTGATAGAACAAACTTTCGTTTGGATAAACTTGGTTATATTTTTCAAGATTATGCTTTACTTCCGGAATTAGATGCTCTCGAAAATGTAATGGTTCCATTAATTATGCAAGGAAGGAGTACTGAAGAATCTAAAAAACTAGCAGCATTAACTCTCTCAAAATTAGGATTAGGAGATAGGTTGAAAAATAAGCCCAGCCAACTTTCAGGTGGAGAACAGCAGAGGGTGTCTATTGCTAGAGCTGTAGCAAAGAATCCAAAAATTCTTTTTGCTGATGAGCCAACAGCTAACCTAGATAGTGTCTCATCTGAAGGTGTAATTAGTACTCTAAAAGATTTACACGAAGAAGGACAAACTATAGTTATGGTTACACATGAATATGAGTATACAAAGTACTGCGATAGAGTTTTTGTTATGAGCGATGGGCTTATAATAAAGGAGAAAAAACCTCAAAAAAAAATATCCAAAAAGGAGACTGCAAAAAAGAAAGATAAAAAACTTAGTTAATTTTTTTATACGAAGAATCTTTGTATTATATGAGTAATACCAGTTCCAATAACGACGCAAAGGCACGCAAACACAATTTAATATTAAGATACCACTTAAGTAATGGTATAATTTTTGTATGAAAAATATATTAACTTTAGGGATATTAATATTGTTATTTGATGTTGCAGTTTTAGGTATAATGAAAGTAATTGGATATATAGATCAAGAGAAATTTATGTCTCTTCTTAACGATTCACTTTGGATTGTCGGGATATTAGTAGCGGCCGGTCTGGTTATTAAGATAATTGCACGAAAATAATATGAGTGCATTAGAACAAGAAATTGAAACAAGTAAGAGAGAAATTGAAAATAACAATAAAGAGATCGGAATAAGACAAAGAGAATTGAGTAAAATCGAAGATGATATTTCAAATAAAAAACAAGAAGTTCAAAAACTAGAACAAGAACTATCTAAAAGTAGCCAAGAAATTAAGAAGTTGGAAGGCTCTTTATTAGGTGCACGAGGAGGCATTATTAAGCTTGAAAGTGAGGTGACAAGACATCAATAAGATATTGAACAAGCTAAAAGAGAACTACAAAAGGTCATAGACGATAAATAATTGAAAGAAAATACCCAAAGGTGCGTACTATGTTAATGTATCCCTATGAAAGAAGATCTATCCAATTTGGATGATGTTGAAATTATTAAACTGTCTCTCGTAGAGAAAGACAATTTTTCTGAAATTATTCATCGATATAAAGATAAGATAAGGCGTTATATTAAACGTCTTACTTCAGTGTCTGACGATTACGTTGACGATATTCTCCAGGACGTTTTTGTAAAAGCATACGTGAACCTAAATGGATTTGATCAAGATCTAAGTTTTTCATCATGGATATACAGGATTGCTCATAACGAGACGATCAGTTACTTTAGAAAAAACAAGAAACATATGGATGCTACTAATCTAATATCAGATGAAGATTTAGAAACTTTTTCATCTGAGATTGATATAGAGAAGGAGCAGTATAAGAACCATTTTAATAAAGTGTTAGGAGAGTCAATGAATGAATTAAAAGAAAAGTACCGTTCGGTACTGGTTCTTAAATTCATCGAAGGTAAAGATTATGAGACCATATCGGATATCCTCCAGAAACCCCCCGGCACAATAGCCACGTGGATCAACAGGGCGAAAAAAGACTTAAAGAAGATACTAGAAAAAAAAGGAATAGAAGAATATGAATAACGACAACATACAAAATAATATAGAAGAAGACATCCTTAATAAGATTGAGGGTGTTGAACCAAAACCAAAATGGGAGTTCTTATTGAAGAATACGTATTTCTGGATTTTGGGTGGAGCCACCATAATCATGGGATCGTTATTCGTTTCAGCTTCAATATTTGTATTTAGTAACATTGGCTGGGCACAACGTCAGATTACTCACGAGAGTATTTTAGGGTTTGTTTTTGAATCTCTACCATTTATGTGGATTATATTAGTTGTTGTATTTGTCTCTTTCACACACTTTCTGATTAGAAAGACAAAACATGGGTACAAGCATCACATAGCTATTATTATAAGTGTTGTGCTCCTAAGTTCATTTGCATTAGGAATCGCCTTTGCAGCTATCGGTATGGGAGAAATTCTAGATGATGATTTTGGAGAGAAAATACCTTTTCATAAAGGAGTTAAATCAAGAAGTGTAACTATTTGGGAAGATCCAGCAAATGGTCTTTTAGGTGGAAAGGTTATAGAAACTGAGGAAGGAGTTAAACTATTCAATGAAAAAGGTGAGGTGTGGAACTTAATACTAGATGGTAAAGACTATGAAGACATTGAGTTTGGGAAGGTTGAAAGATTTATAGGATTCTTAAAAGAAGATAGTTTTTATGTTTGTGGAGTACTGTCAAATGAGAGACCTAAGCTTTTTGAAAGAAAACCGGAGATAGAGCGTAGTAAAGAATGTGAGGCTGTAAAACCTTATCAAAGATTATTAAAAACTAATTCAATCGCTAATGGATCAAAATAAAAAAACCTTAATTATAACTCTATCCATCTTGGCATTTCTATTGCTATCAGCTGGAGGAGTAGCCTACGCAGCTAGCGAGGAAGGTTTTCATAAAATGAATCTAACAGAAGAACAAAAAGAAGTATTAGAAGAGGCTCGAGAGCTTAAAGAAGAGGGAGACCTCAAAGGTGCTCGAGAATTAATTAAAGAATCTGGAATAGTATTTCCCAAAAAACATCATAAGTACTCTGAAGAATTAATGGAAAAACATGAGGATATTAGGGAAGCGGTAGAAAATGGGGACTATGACCTATTTCTAGAGCTTACCGAAGACTCACCAAGACATATTGAAATCAATGAGGATACATTCAATAGGCTAGTTGAAGCTCATGCATTAAGGCAAGCAGGGGATCATGAAGGAGCTAGAGAAATCATGGAAGAACTTGGTTTAGACAAACATCCAAGATTTGGCGGTCATCATGGTGAAAAAGATCATGACGACGACAACGAGGATGATAATGAGTAACAATTTTTAACTTTCAAATCTAACTTAAAAAACACCCCCTCGGGTGTTTTTTCTTTAACTTAGTTTTTTATATATAGTTCCAGTGAAATATAAAATTAAAACACCGAGGGTAAGAACTATAAAAGGTTGGTTAGATAGGAGTGGAATACTGTCGATAATCTTTTCAAGTCCATAGAATGTTGCGATCACCCCGAATGATGACATTAGTACAAATAATAGTGGAAATCGAGCAAAAGCTGTTTTCCTGTATTCCATAAACTTAGTACTGATTGGTTCCGTTTCTTTTTTGAATGTGTTTATGATTTCTTTTTCCATTTACTAATTATGCACATCACATCCTTTTTTGTAAAATTTTATTAATAAGATACAGGTATGAATAGTAAAAAATAGAATGGATTTTAAGACTTGTAGTTACACAAAAACAAATTCCCCAATAGGGTTGGGAATTACTGGCTGGGAGGTTTACTTATAGAAATGTCGATAAGACTCCACTGTTTTTATGATGGTGCAGCTTGGAGTCTCATAACCTCCTGGTACCTTTTGCGTTTTATTTAATTGGATCTTGTAGACTCTGTAAACCTATACTAGTAGTTTCTATTATTAGATTTAAAGTCAAATGCTGATTTGTGAAATTATTAAAAAAATAGGGTAATAATTTTGTGCTCATCACCGACTACCATAAAAGTATCAAACCTTTCTATCATATGAGGAATGAAGACAATCCAGAACTTACAAAATAAGCTGGTCTTCTATACAAGGGAATTGAAATTACAACTCTAGCCCAAAGAGAACACAGACCAGAGGTTCTTACAGCGCAAGCTAAGGATAAGGGAATGGATCTAATTCTTTAAGTATGGATGTCCACCACATGGGGGAGAGGGAATTGGTCCTAACAGAATTATTATGAAATTGTTTGACCTAGACAATATCTATGAAGCTACATTTCTTCCTAGAGATGTTAATAGGTTGAACCTCTAGTTTAATCCTTTAATCCAATACTTTTAAGGAGTTTTGTTTTTTCTTCTTCACTCAAGTTTCTACCTTCTCCAACAGGAAGGGCACCGATCTTAATATCCATGATTCTTGTTCTATAGAGTTTAGTTACTGTATATCCTAGATTCATACACATTCTTCTAATTTGGTGTTTCTTTCCTTCGGTTAGTATAATAACGAAAGTAGTTGGACCTGTTAGTTTAATCACTGCAGGTTTTGTTATATATCCTTCGATATTAACTCCTCTTTGCATTTTCTTTTTGAAAGAAGGTTTCATTTCTTTATCTATAGTCACTCTGTATTCTTTTTCATGACTAAACTCAGGACTTAGGATTTTGTTTACAATCCTTCCGTCGTTAGTTAGAAGCATAAGACCTTCTGAATCTTTATCGAGTCTTCCAACAGGATCTACTTCATCTTCTATAAAATCTTCAACACTTTCTTCTCCTTCTTGTGGGTCGTGTGACACAACGCCTCTTGGCTTATTGAAAGCAATATACTTATAGTTATTCATCATCTTTTTTACAGACTTTGTAACTTCCACTTTGTCACCCTCGTTTACTTTCTGACCGAGTACAGCTTTTTCTCCGTTAATTCGGATGAGCCCACGTTCAATTAGCTTATCTGCTGCCCTTCGGGAACAGATGTTTGTTAGGTACAAGTACCGGTTTATTCGTATAGGATATTCTATAGGTGTTCTCATAGTTGGTTGATAATGCCATTTACGGACTTAAATGTCAATGTAAAGGGGAATGGTCCCCTTTTATCTCCCCTGGATATGTTGACAAAACGTTTTAATGTTGTAATATGTTTAAGAAAGTAGATAAAAAATATCTACAAAAAAGAACATCAACCAACTAATAAATGATTAATTCATTCACCGTATTATGCCTGGGGTTTTTAATGCTTGTAGGCGCAACAACGCTTATCATCCGTCTACCGGACTCTGCATTTGGAACTCTTCCTTCAGTCTATAAAAAGGTTGAATACGAAGATAATGTTCCGTCACGGGTATCGTGGACCCTCAAAGGTGAGGAGCTTGTGCCACTTGAACTAACCAACTAAAAGGAGAAATAGAAAATGTTGAAGTCAGCGCTTTCAAATTACCTCAAGAGGATTAAGAGGTTGCTCATCGGCCTCTTAGTCGGGATTAAGTGGTTGTTTATCGGTCTCTTAGTACTGAACTTTTCGAGTCCCAGTTTCAGAGATTCTGTAACTGGTATCTGGGATAGAAACCGTCCTTCTAGTGTCGAGAGTCTTTTTTCTGGATTTACGACTGAGACTAGTCAATCATCTGGATCTAGACATTGTATCGTCAAAAAAGATGATACTCTGTCAGGAATTGGCAGAAAGTTTGGAACATCTGTCAGGAATCTGACGGTTATAAACGGCCTTAGTAATGATAAAATATTCAAAGGCCAAAAGTTAAAGTATTAAAAAAGGGGCCCAGTCTTTACGACTGGGCCTTTTCTCTTTAAACTAAACTCTTAGTAGCCGTTGTAGCTCAGTGGTAGAGCACTTCATTGGTAATGAAGAGGTCTTGGGTTCAATCCCCAACAACGGCTCAAAATCGTTACGATGTGTAGTATTGACTTTCATACGAAAATGTATTATAAGATAAAGAAATAAACATACCAAGATGGTATGTACGAACCTTAAACATCTTATATTACTATGAAAATTAGTCATGTATTTACCGCTGTGATTTCCTTCTTCTTTGGTGCTTTGTCATGGCACTTCGCCCCCTCAAAAATCGTTGAAGGGCTGGGTAAATGGAATAAATTCGAAGATAAAATAGTAGGACAGGAAGTTCAACTTCCTGAATACAAACCAAAGATTCAGGAAGTTGAAAAGGTGGAACCACCACCAGAGAAAAAAGTTGATGTGGTAGTGGCTGTTGTTAAGTCCTCGTCTACTATTCACACTGTAAAAAGTGGTGAAAACCTTATCAATATATCGAGAAGGTATAATGTCACAATTCCCGCGATAATGGAGGCCAACAAGGATATAAAAAATCCTAACAATCTCTATATTGATCAACAGATCATTATTCCTAAGATCATTATTCCTAGAGAGAGTTGACTTTCTCACCATTAAGAATATTGTTAGAAACGAACGTAGTCATACAAAGGGGTTTGGGTGGCTGCGAGGAGTTAAAAGGGTCCGAGTGGGTCTTGTCGTCTAGTCCTGAGTGGGACTAGGCGACTTTTTTATGTATAATTTCAAAATGGATGAAAAGATAAAAGAAATAGAATCTTTAATGAATTCACCTACTTTTTGGGAGGATAAGGATAGGGCACAGGTCCTAATAAAAGAACTACAAGAATTAAAAGACTCTAAAGATGGTTTAGGTAAATATGATCGTGGCGGAGCAGTTTTAAATATATTCTCTGGGGCTGGAGGAGATGACGCAGAAGATTTTACATACCTTCTTTTTAATATGTATCAAAAGTTCATCTCAAAAAAAGGGTGGACCACTTCCCTGCTTTCAGAAAGTAAAAATGATCATGGGGGTTACAGGAATGTAACAATTGAGATTAACGGTAAGAATGTATATGGAACATTAAAGAATGAATCAGGAGTTCATCGATTGGTTCGTATATCTCCATTTAACTCTCAAGGAAAAAGACAAACATCTTTTTCAATGGTTGAGGTAATACCTCAATTTAATGAAAAGACTTCTTTCGATATAGCAGATGATGATTTAAATATTGAGTTCACAAAGTCCAGTGGTCCTGGAGGTCAGAATGTAAATAAAAGAGAAACTGCAGTTAGAATAACTCACCTCCCCTCAAAAATATCAGTATTCATAGCTTCTGAAAGAAGTCAGGCCCAAAACAGAGAAAGAGCAATGGCGCTAATTAAAGGTAAGGTATATAATATGCTGGAGGAAGAGAGAAAAATGAAAGAATCTGGCATGTATATTTCCAAAACTTCAGACAATGAATGGGGAAGTCAGATAAGATCATATGTTCTCCATCCATATAAGCTAGTTAAAGACCACAGAACAAAAACGGAAGTCCGTGATGTCGATGCAGTCTTTGATGGTGATTTGGATAAACTTATAGAGGCAAACAAACAAATGTAAATGATATATTTCGACGGAGTTTCAAAAACATACAACGATGGTACCAAAGCCCTTGATGGCATTGACCTGAAAATTGAACCACATGAATTTATATCAATTGTGGGCCCTTCTGGTGCAGGTAAGACTACCTTACTTAAACTTCTTTTGGCAGAGGAGTGTCCAAGTGAAGGTTGTATTTTTTTCGAATCTGAAGATATTCATAAATTGAAGAGAGATCGTATCAGTCAACTACGTAGACAGATTGGAACAATCTTTCAAGACTTCAGACTCATTCCTAATAAGACAATATATGAGAATGTTTCTTTCGCTATGGAAGTAGCAGGAAGAACAGATGAAGAAATTGCTTCAGATGTTCCTCATGTTCTTGAACTTGTTAATTTAGATAAAAAGGCTATGAACTTTCCACGTGAACTTTCAGGTGGGGAACAACAAAGAGTAGCTATAGCGAGAGCAATTGTTAATCAACCAGATGTTTTGGTAGCAGATGAACCAACAGGAAATTTAGATCCTGCTAGTGCATATGAAATAGTACAGATTCTTAAAAAAATAAATGATCTTGGAACAACAGTCATTTTAACTACACACAACACTGGTGTAATTGAAGAACTTAATAGAAGAGTTGTCACTATCGAGAACGGACGAGTGGTTCGTGATGACAGTACTGGTAAATATAATATATAATATTAAATAATTATGCTTTGGGTAAACATTAAACGTATATTAAAATCAGGTTTTGTAAGTTTCTGGAGAAACGGAGTAGTTTCACTATCCGCTGTTCTTGTGATGATAGTTACACTTTTTGTAATTGGAACAACAATATTCACAAGTGCACTACTGACTCAATCTCTAGAGGTAATCAGAGACAAAGTTGATGTAAATGTATATTTTTCAACCATTGCTACAGAAAATGATGTTTTGGAAGTGAAGAAATCAGTAGAAAAACTTCCCGAAGTAGATTACGTAGAGTACATCTCAAAGGAGCAAGCTCTTGTGAATTTTGAAGAGAGACACAAGAATGATCAAAAAACTCTAGAGGCACTTGATGAGTTGAGTGAAAACCCACTTGGAGCAATTTTAAATATAAAAGCTAAAGAAACTTCTCAGTATGAGAGTGTGGCCACCTTCCTAGACCAGAACTACTCTACAGACGGCGACTTAGCTGTAGTTGATTCAATTAACTATTTCAAGAATAAAGAGATTATCGAAACTCTAGTTTCAATTATAAATGCAGGAGAAAGACTCGGGGCTATAGTCGCTATTATCTTTGTGATCATATCTATCATAATTACGCTTAATACAATTAGATTAGCTATGTATATTTCAAAAGATGAGATTAAGGTTATGAATTTGGTTGGGGCCACCCAAACATATATAATGGGTCCTTTTGTAGTTTCAGGAGCGATGTATGGGGCAGTAGCAGCGATATTCACGTTGATCATCTTCTATCCAATAACATATTGGTTAGCACCAATGACAGAGGCATTTTTCGGAACAATGAGTGTGTTTGAGTACTATTTGAACTCATTTGGTCAGATTTTCCTAATAATATTTTTCTCTGGTATACTGATCGGATCAATATCAAGTTTTCTGGCAATTAAGAAGTATCTGAAATCATAAAACGATGACTAAAGGAAAGAAATTCAACCACAAATACATTTTTGTAATAGGAGGAGTTATGTCCGGTGTAGGTAAGGGAATCACTACATCTTCTGTTGGTACGATTCTTCAAGCACTAGGACACAAAGTTAATTTAATGAAAGTTGATCCATACCTCAACGTTGATGCTGGAACTATGAATCCAACAGAACACGGTGAGGTTTTTGTTATGGATTGTGGTCTTGAAACTGATCAAGATATGGGGAACTATGAAAGATTCTTGAACAGGTCTCTCCTAAAAGTAGACTATGTAACTAGTGGAATGGTCTACAGAGAAGTAATTGAGAAAGAAAGAAACTTAAAATATGGAGGAAAATGCGTGGAAGCAATCCCCCACATCCGAGATGATATTGTTAGAAGATATCAAGATTCCGCTAAAGTAAATAAATCGGATATTACAATCGTTGAGATTGGGGGAACTGTTGGTGACTACCAGAACATTATGTTTATGGAGGCAGCTAGAGTTTTGAAAGTTAAGCATCCTCAGGATGTATTTTTCATAATGGTTTCTTTCCTTCCAGTTCCAAGCAAACTTGGAGAGATGAAGACAAGACCAACACAAAACGCTGTGAGACAACTAAATTCATACGGTATTCAGGCTGATCTCATAATCGCAAGAAGTGATAGAGAGTTAGATGACAAAAGAAAAGAAAAATTAGCTATCACATGTAATGTTCCAAAGGAGAATGTTATATCAGCACCTGATATTGAGAGTGTATATGACGTACCACTAAACTTTGAGAAAGATCATATTGGAAAGATGATCGCTAAAACACTAAACATTTCAAATGGTTCTCCTGATCTTTCAAAATGGAAAAAGTTTGTTAACAGTACAAAGAACACAAAAGGAGAGATTAAAATTGCTGTTGTAGGTAAATATTTTGATACAGGAGATTTTGTTTTATCAGACGCATATATTTCAGTCATTGAAGCGATAAAATACTCAGCATACTCACAAGGAGTGAAAGCTAAACTCAGTTGGATTAACTCAAAGAGATATGACAATGATCCAAAGAAAGTAAAAGAACTTTCAAAGTTTGATGGTGTCATCGTACCGGGAGGATTCGGAGAAAAGGGAATCGAAGGAAAGATGGCTGTGATAAAATATGTAAGAGAAAACAAGATTCCATATTTAGGACTGTGCTATGGAATGCAACTTATGGTAATTGAGTATGCTAGGAATGTGGTTGGGATAAAAGACGCACATACTGCTGAGATAAAAGAAAAGGCTGAAAACTTAATCATAGACATCATGCCTGATCAAAAGAAAAAAATCGCAGAAGGGAATTATGGTGGAACTATGAGATTAGGCGAGTATCCAGCGTATCTAAAGCGTGGAACTATTGCTCGAAAAGCATATGGAACAGGAGAGATAAAAGAAAGACACAGACACCGATATGAGGTGAATCCTGAATATATAGCTGAATTACAAGACAAAGGTCTTGTGTTCTCTGGAACATCAAAGGATATGAGGCTTATGGAAATAGCGGAGCTTTCAAAGAAAGATCACCCATTCATGCTTGGAACACAGTTCCATCCTGAGTTTAAAGCACGACCACTTTCTCCCCATCCTCTGTTTACTGAGTTTGTCAAAGCTATAAAAGGAAAAAAATAGCTTATACTGAAGCTGTATATAGGGTATTATTGTATTAATAATAGTTAAAAATCTTTATATGAAAATCGAACAAAAAAGTTGGACTAAAGGTGATGGATGGAAAACATTGGAAAGTGACCTGGGTGAAAACACACCACAGATAGTTTTTGTTTTTGGTGGAAGAGAAGAGCTTGAGGAAGCTGAACGTTTTAATGAACTTAAAGAATCATACCCTCAATCAAAAATATTACTTTGTTCAACAGCTGGAGAGATAATCGGAACTAAAGTATCAGATAATTCCCTTGCAGTTTCTGCAGTACATTTTGAAAAAACTACTTTAGAGTTTACTCAAACATCAATTTCTGATCCTAAGGATAGCGAAGAGAAAGGAAAAGAGGTTGCTAGTAAGTTACCAAAAGAAGGTTTGGTACACGTTATGGTTTTCTCTGATGGACTTAAGGTTAACGGTACAAGTTTAGTACAAGGAGTTCTTGGAGAATTGGCACCTGAAATATCAGTAACAGGAGGATTAGTTGGAGACGGAGCTAATTTCAAAAAAACAGTTATAGGCTTAGATGAGGTTCCAAAGGAGGGAGGTATTATCCTAGTAGGATTCTATGGAGAATCTTTGAAGGTAGGACATGGATCACTAGGAGGTTGGGATTCTTTCGGTCCTTTAAGATTGATAACAAAATCAAAAGGGAATGTTCTGTATGAGCTTGATGGAAAACCAGCTCTTGAACTATATAAAAGGTATCTAGGAGATGAAGCTAAAGACCTTCCTGGATCAGGACTTTTGTTCCCATTGAACCTAATCATCGAAGATACTGATGGAAGTAAGTCTGAAGTTGTACGAACTCTACTCGCTGTTAGTGAGGAAGATCAAAGTATGACATTTGCTGGAGATATGCCAGAAGGCTCTCATGCGAACCTAATGAAGGCAAACTTTGATCGACTAGTAGATGGAGCTGAAGGAGCAGCTAAGATGAGTAGTGAGGCGTTTACCGGAGGAGATCCAGAGTTAGCTATCCTAATTAGCTGTGTTGGTAGAAAACTAGTTTTGAAAGATCGTATTGAAGAGGAGACCGAAGCTGTTAAATCTCAGTTAGGAGAGAACACTAAGATGGTTGGTTTCTACTCATATGGTGAGATCTCACCGATAACTCCAACAGAGAAACAATGTAAGTTGCATAATCAGACCATGACGATAACAACATTCAAAGAAATCTAAGTATGCATAAGACTCTTGAAAGACAAATCATCCGTGTATATGGAAGTTTAGATAATTTGCCAAAAGAGGCAGAAGCTTTAGTGACTGAGATCAGCAAAACATATGGAGACTATGATAAAGAGCACTCTTTGATTGATCGTTCTCTGGAGATTAGTTCGGAAGAACTAACGGGTCTTCTTGATACTCTATCTAAGACCAACAAGGAGATTGAAAAGAAAGTCGAGGAAAGAACAGCTGAACTAGCCCAAGAGAAGAGTAAGTTAAACCAAATTGCTGAGAACATGACAGTCGGTGCCATACTGATAGATCGAATCGGTAATGTTCTGTTTGTAAACAACGAGGCAAAGAAGATAATAGGTCTCGGTGAAGGTGATATAAAAACAGCGTTGGATAGTCTTTATAAAAAGTTCGATGATCCTTTAGTTGAACAAGCTACAAAAAAATGTATTTCTGGAGAAGAGTCTGATCTTTCAGAAATTGAGTGTGGGGGAGCTATATATAAGCTTGCGTTTAAGAGCGTATATAATGAAGATGGATCTACATTTGGGCACCTTATCTGGATTAGGGATATTACTGAAGAAAAGCTACTAGACCGTTCAAAGAGTGAATTGGTTGCTGTTGCATCCCACCAGTTGAGAACACCTCTAACTGTTACAAAAGGAAATACAGAAATGTTGTTAGATAAGAGTTTTGGAGATTTAAACGAAGAACAAGAAATAGTACTCAACCATATGGCCGAAGCCAACGATAGGCTGATCACTTTGGTAAATGAAATGCTCGATATTACGAAGATCGAAAAGAACAAACTTCATATGAGCGTTGTTAAGATCGATGTACTGGAGATTGTAGAATCTGTAATAGAAAGTTTAGAGAATCATGCTAAAAAACATGGTACTGATATTTGTTTTACAAAAACAGATGGCGAGGTCCCACTTATCATGGGAGATGAAATGAGAGTACGACAAATATTCCAGAACTTAACTGAAAACGCTATTCAATATAACAGGAAGACAGGTAACGGTGAGTGTTCAATCAAAATAGACTTAGTTGTTAATGAATCAAATGTTGAAGTCAGTGTTAAAGACAGTGGAATAGGTATTCCAGTTCCGGAGCAAGGAAAGATATTCGAAAGATTTTACAGAGCCACAAACTCTGTGAAGTTCGCAAGTAGTGGTACCGGACTAGGACTATACATAGCAAAGTCCATAATTGATAAACTAGGAGGTAGTATCCGTTTCGAATCAGAAGAGAACAAAGGGACGACATTTTTTGTTACTTTCCCTATCGCAGATTACAAAAAACAATTATAATATTTAAATATGGAATTATCTGGAAAAACAATATTGTTGGTGGAAGATGATCAGTTAGTTGGTGAAATGCTAAACAGACGTCTTAGACTTGCTGGTGCTAAAATCATTTGGGCTTCTGACGGAGAAGACGCTTTGGAAAAGATCGTACTAGAAAAGATTGATGTCATTGTTACAGATCTAATGATGCCAAGACTTGATGGTTTTGAAATGCTTAAGCAAATTAAAGCAAATCCTAAAACAATGAATATTCCTTTCATGATGCTTACTAATCGTTCTGTTGAGGAAGATGAGGTTAACAACATGAAGAAAGTTGGTCTTGATGATTATGTTGTTAAGTCAGAAATTGATCTAAAGGGAGTTGTTGCTAAGATAGTCTCTATTTTAGAGAAGAAAGGGAAGTAACATCTACTCTTGAATATTTGGTATTTATCGAGTATTCTTTGAGTATTGCCTGATCGTCTAATGGTAGGACTGCGGTTTCTGGTACCGTCAATTGGGGTTCGAGTCCCTGTCCGGCAGCAAGT
>JBLINH010000017.1:0-16045 GCA_047639165.1 Minisyncoccia bacterium
GTGACCCCACAGAGAATCGAACTCTGATTTCAGCCTTGAAAAGGCCGTGTCCTAACCGTTAGACGATGGGGCCAAGACTGGCTTGGCAGTACGCCAAAATATACCAGTTTTTTGGAAAAAAATCTAGTTATTTCCCCTTAACCCAAAGGTAGATATCCTCAAGTGCCTTAACAGCATCTCCTGCAGCGATGTTGTTTTGGTGGTACTTCCCGTTAGTACAGTCACCAGCTGCCCATACTCCATCAACTGAAGTTCTTTGATTCCAAGGATCTACTTCAATTCTTTTGAAATTATCAAGAGGTACTAGTCCTTCTACCATTCCTGTTGTTGGCTGGTTTCCAATTTCAACAAAGATACCATCAGTTTTTATCTCCACTTCTTCTTCAGTAAGTAGATCTTTATATTTCAAACCAGTTACAAACTTATCGCCGATTACTTCAGTGGTGTCTGCATTCATGATGGCTTTGAACTTTGGATTCCTCGTAACAGCATCAACTGTTACTTTGTCGGCTTTAAGAAACTCTGGGTTTCTGTGGAGCATTGTCACACTCTTTGTATATGCAAGAAGTTGAGCTGCACTTTCAAATCCAGCATTACCACCTCCGATTACAACAACATCTTTCCCAGAGAAAACAGGGCCATCACATGATGCACAGTAGGTGATTCCTTTGTGTTCAAAGATGTCAGCATTTTTTGCAGGGAGTTTGGTTCTTGAAGAACCAGTTGCAATGAGTACAGACTTAGCCTCGTACACCTCGCCTTTATCAGTTGTGATCTTGAAAATATCTCCATCCTTTTCCACCTTCTCTCCTAGCTGACCTTTCTTCACATCAACGATACCTTCAGCATATGCCATTAGGTGGTTTTCTAATGACTTAGAAAGATCTGCTCCTGTGATTGATATAGTTCCAATCCAGTTTTCAATTCCATCTGAAACTATGCTCTGACCATCAAAGTTTTTGGTGATTAGGACTGTTTTTAGTTGTTTCCTTGAGGCGTATACTCCAGCTGATACTCCAGCTGGACCTCCACCGATGATTGCGAGATCGTACATGTGCTTTGTCTGTTTAACTTATAGTGTATGTATTGTAACAGAAATGGGTGTAGGGTTGTATTGACACTTAAAGAAAAGACCTGAATTTATCAGGTCTTAACTTTTATTTCATCTTACTTCGTCTAAGAAATGCGGGAACTGCTCCCCAGTCGTCATCTTCCTCAGATGGTGATTTAGTCTCTACTTCTTTTTCTACTTCTTTCTTCTCTGGTTTCTCGACTGTATTAAAAATCTTTCTTTTTTCTTCACTAGATTTCTTTTCTTCAGAGAACAATGATTTCTTTACTGTATTATCAGGGAATCCTGATGCAATGATTGTTACTCTAACATCACCCTTTTTGATAGTCTCATCCAGTGTAGTTCCAAAGATAACCTTAGCATCTGGATCCATTGACTCTGTGATGACCTTAGCAGCATCTTGGATTTCAAACATAGTTACGTCTGTTCCTCCAGCTACTGAGAATAGGACTCCTCTGGCTCCATTGATAGCAATATCAAGTAGTGGGGAATTGATAGCCATTCTGGCTGCTTCCTCAGCTCTTTTCTCACCGTTTGCTTGCCCGATTCCCATAAGTGCTGATCCTGCATCTTTTAGGATTGCTTTCACATCAGCGAAGTCGATGTTGATGATTCCAGGTGTAGTGATCAAATCTGAAATACCTTCAACAGCTTGTTTCAAAATATCATCACACATTGCAAAAGCATTTCTTGCTGTTGTTTCTTTTGAAATATTGTTTAGTAGTCTGTCGTTTGGAATGATGATGATTGCATCAACTTCCTTTCGAAGCTCTTCAAGTGCAGTGTCTGCCACTCTCATTCTTTGTTGTCCTTCAAAGAAGAAAGGTTTTGTTACAACAGCTACAGTTAGAGCACCTGCTTCTTTTGCGATTTGTGCGATTATTGGACTAGATCCAGATCCCGTTCCACCTCCAAGTCCACAAGCGATGAAAACCATATCAGCACCTTTAACGGCTTCTTGGATTTCTTCTTTAGTCTCTTCAACAGCTTTCCTTCCAAGGTCTGGGTTCATGCCAGTTCCTAAACCTTTTGTTAGATTCTTACCGATATGGATCTTCTTTTTTGCTAGTGAATTATGAAGATCCTGTGCATCAGTGTTTACAACTATAAAATCAATACCTTTGACTTTAGACAAAACCATATGATTTACAGCATTTCTTCCGGAACCACCTGTTCCTATTACCTTTATTCGTGCAAAGCTCTCAACTTCTGGTTTGATTTGTGGCATGTTTGGGAAAATTAAAGTCTACTAGACCCTCTAATATGGGGCAATACTAACAGATATATACGCACTACGGAAGTTGACAGATATATTTAAAAATTGGGGTAATTTAAGGTAGAAATTGTTTAAACCAACTAAGAACTTTAACTCTTGATGCTTTTATGAACCTTTTCCCATGTCCCAGAGAGATTGTACCAGGACTATCTGAGTGTAATCCAAAGACACACAATCCGTATGCTACAGACCATGTAGAATCTTTTACTTTAATTTTTTCACTATCGGAACATTCCATTTTTGTATCGTCACATGCAAGTTTTGAAACTTTAGTAGGTAATTTTAAGTATGCCTTAGCAAGGTCTTCGATAGTTGTAATACCAGATCCACCACCAGTTATTATTATTCCTCCAGGAAGTAATCCACTTTTGTTTATCTTTTTCAAGTGAGCTTCAACTAATTCAAATATATCTGAAAGACGTGCGCTGATGATCTCATCAAGCTTTTTCTTTGGGTGAGTCTTTCCACTCTCTACATCTTTCTTTATATTCTCAGCCTCATCAAGAGAAACCTGGAGTCCTAGGGCTATATCATTTGTTATATCATTCGATCCAATAGGGAAGATCTCGAGTGAAGTTGGAGTGTCGTTCTCATATACGATTATTGAAACAGTTTCTGATCCGATGTTTGCAAGAACACATCCTTGGATTTTTTCTGGTTTTGAAAGTGTTACTAAACTTGCCGCAAGAGGAGCTGCCATGATATCGATTACTTCTATACCAGCATCTTCCACTGCTTGTATCAGTTCTTGAAGATGATGTTCAAGACACATTATGAAAAGAGTTCTAACTTCTAGACGAGTTCCTTTTAGTCCGACTGGGTTACCAAGAACTGTCTTGCCGTCAATTTTGTAGCTAACAGGAATTGTGTGAATGTTCTTTTTGTTCAGTGAAACTGAACTAGGAACTTGATCAGTACTTTCTTCGATGGCTTTCTCTACATCCATCGCTGTGATCTCAGAATCGGCTCTAGTTATTGTGATTTGACCTTGTGTGGTGAAACTACTTAAACCAACACCTCCAATAGATATGAAGGCTTTTGATATTTTTATCTTACTAGAGATTTCTGCTTGCCTTACTGCTTTTCTTATACTTCGTATGGCATCTGTTTGGTGAGTAATGTATCCGTGCCTTAGTCCTTTTGACTCAGCGTATCCAACACCTAGAATTGTGGGTGAGCGAGAACCACTATCGCTGTCTATTTTAGCGATTACAACTTTAACCTTGTAGGTTCCTATGTCAATTCCGACTGCGATGTTTTTTTTGCTCATATGTAGACGTTCTAACCTATGTATTGTATATGAAAAATAGATTTCTTCCTATGTGGAAAGAAAAAAGACTCAGAGGTATACCCCTGGGTCTTTTACAGAATTAGAAAAACTTCTTTAAATACTTGTCTTCCAAACCATCCATTTTTTTTCCGTGGTCTAATCCTTTGAGATGTAGACATCCATGTATGAAAAGTAATCCAACATATTTTTTGTATGGAACCCCGTGTTCCTTGGATTCTTTCTCTGCTTGTTTTAGGTTTATGAAAATTTCCCCATTCTCTTTATCCAATGGAAAGCTTAATACATTTGGAATGTATGATTTGTTTCTGTACTTTTTGTTCAAGCTTTGACTTCTTGTGTCGCCAACAAAAACTAAAGAAGCATCGTATTTTTCTCCTAATACGGCGTCTGTAATATTAGTAAAGACCGATACAGAGATACCGGGCTTTTTCTTAGTATAATTCTTTATATCTAACATATTATCTTCGTCCCTTTCGTCTAGGATTCTCAGAAATCTTTCCTAGTTTGATTTGAAGTTCAATTTCAGTCTTCTTCTTAATTGAAGTCAATCTAGCTTCCTTCTTAGTGTATTTAGAAGGTTCTCTTTGCATGTACCGTATTGATCTAACACGTCTAAGGATCCCAGATTCCTGGACCTTTCTGTTAAACCGTTTAAGCATGCTTAAACTGTTCTCGTTTGGTTTTTTGTCTAATTGAACATTTATAGCCATAGTGAAGAAAAGATTAACATATGTGTCTATTATTTACAACCTCTATTTACCAGCTTTATCCAATCCTTTTAGGATATTTCTTAGATATGGAACAAGAGTTTTGATAGGTACAGGTATTTGAGAATGGGTCTTTGTATCTCGAACTACCACGGTTTGATCCATTGCTTCCTTCTGTCCCATTAAGAGTATATATGGGACTCTGTTCCTCTCAGCTATCTCTAACTGACTACTTAGTCTATCTCGACTTAGTGATTGGTATACAGGTATTTTAGCTTTTCTGAGTGTCTCGATAACTTTCAAGCCACTGAACTTAGCATCATTTCCTAACTGAATGAAGCAGAACTTGTGCCTCGCTCTTTCAGGGAAAGCAGGAACACTTGCTTTCTTTGGATTATTTAAAAGAAGAGTAAGACTTGTTGTGGGCATCTCTTTTCTACCCATAACTTTCTTTGAAATGTTATTACATCTTGTTCCAGTCGCCACTATCTTTCCGTCCTTCTTATTTATGATAGTGAAAACTGTATGTGATGAGTAGTATGGATCACCTAAGACATTTTTATTTACTTCGTATGGAATGTTTTCTGATTCCAGAAACTCTATAACCTCACTAAAATGTTTTCTGTCATCTTCTGAAAGAAAATCTAATGAAGAAGGAGCTTCTTCAGACATCTTTTTTACTTCTTTACTTCCACAAGAAACAAGAGAGTGAGAACCTTCTTTGAACAGTTGTTTACAAGTCTGACTCATGCTATTCATATTCTTTCTGTAATATGCGTTTAACTCTTTTGTGAACTGAGCAAGAGATTCTTTGCCTCCAACACTGTTTATCTCCAAAGAAACATCTTTTATCCCTTCTTCTTCAAGAATTGAAAGAGCAGTCTTTATTAGTAGTGCCTCCGCAATACTTTTAGGTGTTCCAATTATATGAAGAGATATATTTTTGTCGCCAGTTTTTAGTCTAGGTTTCTTGTGGTCTCCTTTTGGAGAATCTTCCTGATATACAAGTGCAGGGTATTCAGTTCTTTTGTCCTCAAGTTCACTACAAGTTCGGAAAAGAGCAAGCTGCTCTTCAACCGGTCGCAGTACCTTGTCTAAATATTCACTATTTTTTTTGATGGATTTAGATTTTTCAGTATCAGTATCATTAACCTTGAATTTACTCATTTTTTTGAAGCCGTAGTACTGTGACACTATGAATGAATTACTGGTTTTTGAATTTGTCTCTTTTTTAGTCATATTATTCAATTGCTCCTGGCAAGTAGTTAATATTGTTAAACGGGAATAGCCTCAAGTACGCTCTACCTATTATCAAATCTTCTTTAAGTGGACCCCAAGTTCTTGAATCAGCACTAGCCAGTCTGTTATCTCCCATCACAAAATACTCGGTATCGTCTAGTTGAGTCTGTTGACCTACTCCTAATGGCTTTGTTACGTAAGGCTCATCTAATTCGATTATATCTCCACCAACTGTTTTTATTGTCACATCACCCCTTCTTATCTCTATTTTTTCACCAGGTAATGCAATGATTCTCTTAATGAAGAACTTTGAAGGGTCTTCTGGGTATCTAAAGATAATTACATCGCCTCTTTTAGGGTCACTTAGCTTATATGTCATCTGATCTACAATTAGATATTCACCGGTTTCAAAGGTCGGTTCCATTGAAGAACCACTGACTAGAAAGGGTTGAGCGATGAAAAACCGTATAGGAAGGATTACAACGATTGAGATTCCAACAAACATAACTAGCTCTCTAAAAAAAGATCCTTTTGTTTTTATATCCTCATTGATTTGTAAAGTAGGTTCCATGTAGTTAACAAGATTGTAATATAAAAAGAGGTTGAGGTAAAATGTGATATTATTTAGACCATGAAATACATCGTAGGTTTAGGAAATCCTGAAGAGAAATATGAAGGCACAAGACACAATGTCGGAAGAGACATTGTGGAGGCATTTGCAAAGAAGTTTAAACTTCCTTTGTTTGAAGAAAATAAGAAGATTAATGCGCTAGTAACTGAAGGGAAGGTTGGAAAAGTTAAGGTGATGTTAATACTTCCGGAAACATACATGAACAAATCGGGGAACGCTTTGAAGAAGATAGTTACTTCAAAGAAAAAAGCAGGGGAGATGATCGTGGTGTATGACGAGTTAGATTTAGGAGTGGGGGATATAAAAGTATCTTTTAATAAATCTAGTGGTGGTCACCGAGGAGTGGAATCTGTAATCAAGTCTGTTGGTACAAAAGAGTTTGCAAGATTAAGAATTGGAATCTCAAAGAAGTTAGCCAGTGGGAGGATAAAGAAAGTAATTGGGGATGAAGGGGTACAGAAACATGTACTAGGGAAGTTTTCACCTGGGGATGCAATTGATATGAAGAAGGTTGTTAAGAGGGCGGTAAGTGCTTTGGAAGTTGCAGTATCTGAAGGATATCAAAGTGCTAGTAACAAGTTACCGGGGTTAAAATGATATGGAATTAAGATTTGATTATCAAGAAGAAAACATTAGAGAATTCGGTCTTTTTGGCGGTGATATAAAAGTTGGTCGTATTCAGATAAGAAAGAAACCAACTAAAAGTGATGTAATGCCAGAAGGTTTTGAAAGTCATATATTCTATGAAATACAAGAAGAGTTTAAGGGAAAAGGATATGGAACCAAGATATTAGAACTTGGATTGAAAGAAATTGATTCGGATGAGGTTATACTAACTTGCAGAGATCCAGATATACATTCTAGAAGGATTATAGAGAAAAATGGTGGTGAATTAGTTGATACGAAAGAAGGGAAGAATGGTGTGGTCTTTCATAGATTTATTATTAGGAGGTGAGGATTAGATTATGTGGTTCTAATATTGATTTTGTGTGAAAATATAATACACACAATATGAAATCTATAGCTCAATTTAAAATAACACGCGGTGAAAAATCCTATATCGCAGAAGATGTTGATTTAGCTATTGTCATACAAGCAGATAATCTTGATGACCTTGTTAAGAATACCAAATAAGCAGTAGAACTTCACTTAGAAAGAGAGAACGTTGCTGATTTTGATTTCTCACAATTTGGAACAAAAGATGCTTAGGTAGATAAGAAGAATATATCTTTTTGGGATTATGATGAAGCTTTAGAGTTTATCTCAAGTCTTCCCGTTAAGTTGTATTTTAAAGAGAATGAAGAAGGATATGGTCTTACTATGAAAGGCGACAAGAAATGGTGGAATATTTATAGATTTATTTTGAAAAAATAATTAATGGTTATGTGTAAAAATACGGCTATAAATATAACTTAAATCATTTGCTCCGCGGACAAAATTCGAACTTGTTAGAATATAAAGAAAACACCACCGATTTCTCGGTGGTGTTTTCTTTTACCTTTACGATTCCTTCTTCTCCTCTTCTTTGTCAGCTTCTAGTTTAGTAGAAAGTGTCATTTTTTGATCTTTTGGTTCAAACAATGTGATTCGGAAATCATATGGTTTACCAAGTTCTAACTTCTCTTTCAAAGATTCTTCACTTCCAAACTCTGAAATGTGTATCAGACCAGCAACACCTTCTTCAATTGAAGCAAGGGCACCGTGTTTGTTGTATTTGATAACAACTCCCTTAACAACGTCTTCCTTTTTGTATTTGTTAGTGGCACTTACCCAAGGGTTTTCTTGTAGTTGTTTGATAGATAGTGAGACCTTGTTATCTTTAATCTCGATAACTTTAACCTTCACCTTATCTCCAACAGTAAATACTTTCTTTGGATCTTCAACAAGTGACCAGTCCATCTCTGAGATGTGAACCAATCCTTCAAGACCTTCTTCGATCTTAACGAATACTCCAAAATCAACCATCCCTGTAATCTCTCCGTCGACAACGTCTTCAACCTTATATTTTCCGATAAGTTCTGTATCACTCTTTGATTCAGTTCCTTTCTCTGAGAATATTAGTTTTCCATCGTCTTCAGTTGCTCCGATGATAGTAATGTTTAGTTTCTCTCCAACTAGTTTTCGAAGTTCTTCTAAAATTCTATCCTTATCACCATCCATTACACGTGGGTAATGAGTAGTCTTAAGTTGTGAAGCTGGAAGGAATCCTTGGATACCTTGCCATGAAAGGAGTAATCCTCCTTTGTTTGCGTCTTGTACTGTGAGCTCCAGTGGAGTCTTGTCTCTGATAGCTGCTTCGATTTCTCCCCAAACAAGAGCTTGTTTAGCTTCCTTCAGAGAAAGTTCGATATATCCATTGTATCCGTTAGCGTCTACAATTTTAGCTGTAACAGAGTCTCCAATGTGAACTTTTCTAATTAAGTCTCTCGCAATGATGTATTCTCTACCGAAAATAATTCCTGTACCAAATGGTTCAAGGTTTATGTAAATCGCTGCTTTATCAGTTGCAACAACCTTTCCTTCTATTAGTGCACCTTCTACAGGTGACTCTGGTAAATCTTTAAACAAATCATGCATTAAAGAATTTTCGTCTACTTTTGTTGTCATATTATATTATCTGAACCATCGATTTCTGTATGCGTATCTTGATTTTGATCTGAGTGACTTCAAGGTGAAGTTTCAGACCAAATCGCTCATCTCAATATACAGGGTTAATTCAATGATTGGTTGCTATTAATTAGCTTCGTTATCGTAGTATATTTTTACATATGTGTAAAGACCGGCCTTTTTGGGGCCGGTCTGTCTTACAGGTTAGATTATTGTCTCCTTCCTAAGTAATCAGCATCAGCTTCGTCTTCAATTTCATATGATTCGATTTCGTACTTATTATATCCAGACATACTTATTTTTGATGAATCAAAAAAGATGTCTCTTAAGTCACCTTTTTTTATATCTAACTTGATTATTCCAGGGAGCTCCTGGTAGATGGAGTCTAGATCTACAGGTTCATCTTTCGATTTCTGTTTACAAGCTATTATTGATATTGCTTTGGTTTCAACTCTATCAAAAAGTTGTTTTTTAAAACCTTTTCTTACATACCAAGCTCCGATAAGGAAAAAGCTTGTACAAGCAATGAGGATAGATCCCATTTGAAAAAATAGGTATGACGGAGATATTGTTATGAATATAACCCCACCAACTAACAGCATTACTATTCTCTTTTCGAGTTTCGATTTAAGGATCATTTGAAGATATCTAATACTTTTAAAGTATTTGTGTCAAATAAATATAAAGACATGTAATTCTTTATATTTTTTTCATCAACACCTTATAACAAGGTTGTTACTCTGAGTTAATGAAAAACCTGGCTTTTATAGATGGACAGAATTTATATCTTGGCACCAAAGATGGTAATTGGAAAATAGATTACTTCAGATTTAGGAGGTATCTACGTGAGAAAAATCATGTTGAAGAAGCATATTACTTCTTTGGTTATTTTTTAGATAAACACAAAGGAATGTATAACAGTTTAGAAAAAGCTGGATTCAATATAATTTTTAAGGAACATTATATTGAATCTTTATCAAAAAAGAAGGGAAATGTGGACACTGATGTAGTTTTCGAGATTATGAGAAACCTAATTGAAAGGTCCCATGATTCAAAATTTGTGTTAGTTTCTGGTGATGGTGATTACAAAAAGACAATCGATTACTTGATTCAAAAAGATAGATTTAAAAAGATAATGTTCCCTAACAAGAAATTTGCTTCTTCTTTATATAAAAAGTTAGGTAATAAATATTTTGTATTTCTCGATAGAGACGATACTAGGAAATTGATTGAACATAGAAATGAAAAAGGTGCCTAGAGCACTGGCACTTTTCGGACCCTTTTTCGTATTGACTTACTTGTAATTATTACAAAATATGTCCTTTTGTCAAACTATGTTGTGGATATTATTTCATTTTTTATATATTTTGCTATACTCATACCACTATGGTTATTACATACGAAGGAACAGAGTTCATAAAAATAGTGCACGGGGACTTAACCGTTGCTCTTAACCCAGTATCCAAGAAATCTAAACTCAAAGGATCTTCTTTTGGTGCTGACATCGCTTTGATATCAGTTAACCATCCAGATATGAATGGGGCAGATGCTGTGACCAGAAAAGACAAAGAACCTTTTGTTATTTCAGGTCCAGGGGAGTATGAGGTGAACAATCTATTCATCAAAGGATTTGCATCAAAATCAGAATATGATGGAAAAGAAATGGTGAATACTATATATACATTTGATATAGATGGAATACGAGTAGTTTTTCTAGGAGCTATTGTTGATAAGGACCTCTCAGGTGTTGTGAAAGAGGCACTCGATAATGTTGACGTTCTATTTGTTCCAATTGGAGGAGAGGGAGTTTTGGACGCGGCAGGTGCATTTAAGATAGCTGTTAAGCGAGAGTCTTCTGTAATTATCCCAATTCATTACGGAAGTGTTGGAGATAAGGGTGCACTTAATGACTTTCTGAAAGAAGGAGGTGCAGAGGGAATCAAAGCTGTTGAAAAAATAACTCTTAAGAGAAAAGATTTAGAATCAAAGAATGGAGAGATAGTCGTTTTAAAACCATTAAACTAAATTATGATTAAGTTTATTGAAAACCTAAGAGAAAAACCATCTCACAAAAAGAAGGCTATAACTCTTTTTACGTCACTCGGAATAACAGCTTTCATATTTATGATATGGGTGATCAGTTTTGTTACATCAATAGGTAATGTCGCAGTTGAAGAAACTGTAGAAACAGCATCACCAATTGGGGCGATAGGGAATCAAGTTGATACACTTTTTAGATAAAAGTAACTAGTATTTTAAGGGTAAATATGCTAAAATAGCCATACAAATTATGCCTAAAAAGAAAGCAGAAAGTGAAAATCCGGAAGAGAAAAAAGTAACCGCTAGACAGGTTATTGATACTCCTATCAGTATTGAAATGAAGAAGTCATACCTTGACTACGCCATGTCAGTTATTACTGCCAGGGCTCTTCCAGATGTCCGTGACGGACTAAAACCTGTACACAGGAGAATCCTATATTCTATGCATGGAATGGGTCTAACTGCATCTGCAAAGACTCGAAAGTCTGCTGCTGTTGTCGGAGAGGTTCTAGGAAAATATCACCCTCATGGTGATGCTTCAGTGTATGAAGCCATGGCTAAACTGGCTCAACCTTTTGCCACAAGATACCCACTTGTAATAGGACAGGGAAACTTCGGATCAATTGATGGAGACCGGCCAGCTGCTCCTCGATATACAGAAGCTAAGATGAGTAAGTTATCAGCAGACCTTTTAGGTTCAATTGAAAAGGGTACTGTTAATTTCAGACCTAACTATGAGAACAACAGGACAGAACCAGTAGTTCTCCCTGCCGTAGTTCCAAACCTTCTTTTGAATGGAACACTTGGTATTGCCGTTGGAATGGCATCTAATATACCACCACATAACTTAGGGGAAGTTGTTGGAGCTTCAATACATCTACTTGAAGATCCTAAAGCAACTACAGAAGATTTACTTAAGTTTGTAAAAGGACCAGACTTCCCTACCGGAGGAATGATTTTTAATGAAAAAGATATTCATACAGCCTATGCAAGTGGTAGAGGTGGTGTTGTTGCTCGTGGAGAAGCTGAGATTGTTGAACAAAGTTCAGGATCTTTCCAGATTGTAATCACATCTATCCCATACAGAGTTAACAAGACAGACATGATCGAAAAGATCGCCGCACTTGTTAGAGACAAAAGACTTGATGGTATCAAAGGTCTTCGAGATGAATCAGCTGAAGATATTAGAGTTGTGATTGATATCAAATCAACCGCACATCCACAAACTATCCTAAACTTCATATACAAGCACACACAACTTGAAGAGACATTCCATTTTAATATGGTTGCTCTTGTTGATGGCGTACCACAAACTCTTTCTCTAAAAAGTATTATCCAAGAGTTCATCGCCCATAGGTATGATGTTGTTACAAGAAGAACTCAATTTGAATTGGATAAGGCACAAGCAAGAGAACATATTCTTTTGGGGTTGAAAAAAGCACTCGATCACATTGATGAAATCATTAAATTAATTAGAGCATCAAAAGACGCTACAGAAGCACATGCTAATTTGATAAAGAAATTTAAGTTTAGTGATCTTCAGGCCACTGCTATTTTGGAGATGAGACTACAGAAACTTGCCGGTCTTGAAAGATTAAAGATTGAAAATGAATTAAAGGAAATTCAAAAAATAATCAATGAATTAAAGAGTATTTTGGGAAGTAAGGCTAAAATGACAACTCTAATTAAAGGAGAATTAGAAGATGTTGTAGTAAGACACGGTGATGACAGAAGAACTAAAGTCATCAGACATGGCGCTAAAAACCTTTCTCAAGAAGATCTAATCCCAGATGAACCATCTGTAGTTGTTCTTACAAGAGGTGGGTATATAAAGAGAACAAACCCTAACGAGTACAAGAGACAAAAGAGAGGTGGTGTTGGCGTTGTTGATTTAAATACAAAAGATGAAGACTTTGTAAGAATATTCTTACAAGCCACTACACACAGTGACCTTCTTTTCTTCACAGACAAAGGTAAGACATATAAGTTGAAGATGTACGAACTTCCAGAAGGAAGAAGAGCTACAAGAGGTAAGAGTATAATGAACTTCATTTCACTTTCACAAGATGAAAACATTACATCTGTACTCCCAATGCCTAAGGAAATCAAAAAAAGTGATGGACTTTCAGTACTTATGGTTACAAAAGAGGGTGTTGCCAAGAAAGTTGATGCTCCAAGTTTCCACGATGTAAGACGAAGTGGAATCATTGCTATCAAGCTAAATGGAGAAGACAGATTAATATCAGCAGCTTTCATCGCACCTAAGGATACTGCAGTCGTTGTAAGTTCAAAGGGACAATCAATTAGATTTAAAGAAGCTGATATCAGACAAATGGGAAGAACAGCAGCTGGTGTTAAGGCACTTAAACTAAAATCGAATGATTTTGTAATTGCAGCTGATGTTGTAAAGTCTGAACAAAAAGATCCTACACTTATGGTCTTTTCTGAGCATGGATATGGAAAAAGAACACCACTTAAGGAATATAAGATTCAAAACAGAGGAGGATCTGGAATAAAGACTGCTAATGTAACAAGTAAGATTGGAAGTCTGATAGCAGCAAAGGTAATTAAAGAAGAGTTTGAAGAGGTTGTGGCTATTTCTAAAAAGAGTCAGGTTATCAGAGTAAATATTGATGAGATTCCTACTCTTGGAAGACAAACACAAGGAGTACGAATTATGAAGTTGAGAGATGGAGATGGGATTGCATCACTAATCTGTCTATAACAAAAAAACACCCTGGGGTGTTTTTTTGTTTTTTAAAAGTCCGTTTTCGGACTTCTTATAAACATATTAATATTTATATAAATATTAACGTCTTTGATTAAAGAACAAAATAACGACCGAATATTTCAGTCGTCGTTGTTTGGTCCGCGGACAATTGTAACATTAAAACCATATTTTGTGATAAGTAATCCACAGTTATTTAAAAAGTGTATAACTAATTTTATACCTCTTGTCGTTTCTGATAAAATACTAAGGTGAAGAGAGGTCTAAATACAAAGAAAAACAAGGGTTTTCTGGCTACAGGAGCAATAGGAGTTGTAACACTTATAGCCCTAGCTATTTCTGTATTTACACTGAACAAAGGCTTCTCACAACCAGCTGCTGTAATACAAGCTGTAGAAGAGGAAACAACAACAGAAGAAGAAGAAGTAGTAGTAGAAGAGCTTGAACAAACAAACAACTCAGGAAGTACCACTACCTACATAACAGGTATAACAAGTGAACTACTAGAGACAAGGTTACAGGCATTCAGAAACTCACTAACACTCCCTACACAAGTAATACAGAACACTACAGTACAAAGAGTAGGAGGAGGTAGTGGTATATCAGAAGCACAACTTGAAGGTATCTTCAGAAGTATAGAGACTGCTACTTCAGGAACTCTAGACTCTGGGAGTATCACTGCTAACTTTGGGAATATCAATATAGGTCAGAGTACTATAGCTGCAAACACTGGTACCTTTACCAACGCTACCATTACCAACCTACTGTCTGCACCGAGTGCTCCGTACTTCACTGCTACGAGTACTACTGCTACGAGTACGTTTGCTGGTCACCTCGATCTCGCAGGAAGCATCACACTAAACTCCCTTGCAGGAACACTAGGACAAGTACTAGTATCACAAGGAACATCGACAGACCCTATATGGTCAGAAGGAGGAGCATTCTCATCATCAGGAGGATACACAACACTGAATACTTCATCAGATAGTGTAGGCATCGGAACAACCACCCCATCATCAATCCTACAAGTAGCAGGAGACATAACACCATCTACAGACGATCTACACAACCTAGGTAACGCTACATACAGATGGGATGATATATACGCTACAAACGGAACAATACAAACATCAGATATGAGGTGGAAAGAGAACGTAGAAGACATATTATATGGTTTAGAGACAATCAATGCTCTTCGAGCAGTATCATACGACTGGATTAACTCTCCAGAGGATGGATCACAACTTGGTGTTATCGCTCAAGAGGTTATAGAGATCCTTCCTGAAGTTGTAAACATAGGAGATGATGACAACACTACTCTAGGTATTAGATACACTGGTTTCATTCCTGTGATCATTAAGGCTATACAGGAGCTTTCTGATCAAGTTGAAGCTCTAGCTGCACAAGCCGGGAGTAGCGTTGCTAATATTTTTAAAGCACAGGAAATCACAGCAGAAGATAAGCTTTGTGTTGGTGAAGTTTGTATAACAGAAGACGAATTCAGATCTGTATTTGGAGATGGAATAGAACAAGAAGAGGAAACAGCCACAACCACTCCAGAGGTGATTGAGGAAGTTGTAGAGGAACCTGTGGTGGTGGAGGAAACAGCCACAACCACTCCAGAGGTGATTGAGGAAGTTGTAGAGGAACCTGTGGTGGTGGAGGAAACAGCCACAACCACTCCAGAGGTGATTGAGGAATTTGAAGTGGACCTATCTTTATTGTTTCTTTATTAAAATTTCATAACATATATTTATACTTCGCCATATAGAGGCACTAAAGATCTTAAAAGAAAGTTGTCTCCATTGTAGTTTGAAGAACCTGATGAAAAGAGGTTGTGGTGGAAGAAATGAATGTTATTAATTCATATATGTAATATAATATAGAGACTAAATATGTTTTCAGATCCTCAGAAGAATATTGAACAATTTCACGTTGATCCCGGTATGAGTGTAGTTGATTTAGGATCAGGATCAGGTTTCTATAGCTTGGCTTGTGCGAGAGTCGTAGGGGACTCGGGTAGAGTTATATCTGTTGATATAAACAAGGATTTACTTTCTAAGTTAAAAAAAGAAGCAGAGCACGAAGGATTATTAAGTTTAGATATTGTGTGGGGAGACATAGATGAAGATAATGGATCTACACTTTCAGATAATATTGCAGATAGAGTTTTAATAACAAATACTTTGTTTCAGGTTGAAAAAAGAGAAAATGTAATTAAAGAAGCCAGAAGGATATTGAAAAAAGGAGGAAGTCTTTTGGTTGTAGACTGGTCAGAATCTTTCGGAGGAATGGGGCCACAGCCAGCAGATATCGTATCTAAAGATGATGTGAAGAAGATGTGTTTGGAGAATGGTTTTGAATTATTTCAAGAAATAAATGCAGGGGAACATCATTACGGAATTATATTTAAAGCAATATGAAAAAAATATCAATATTTCAAATAATAATATT
>JBLINH010000018.1:0-15833 GCA_047639165.1 Minisyncoccia bacterium
TTTACAAATACATGTGATTTTATTCCATTAAAAGAGTACAGTTATTAGCACTAGCTCAACTTCCCCACCTCCTTCTAAACCTCACTCCACCCAAAAGTTCTGGAAAACGGGGTCAGGAGCGGTTTTCTTTCTTCGGTCTTCCACCATTTCTAATGGTAGATTCTAAACCATACTTCGAAACTGTACTAACTACCCAACTATCGCCTCCATAAGGTTTTTGTTTCTCAACACTTCTCCTGATATTTTCCAATTCACCCTCTGATTGAGGCTCGTTTACATACTTCAAGTAGTCACTAGGAATGTTCACTGGCCAAGGAGACAATTTGACAGTATTTAAGCCATTTTCTCTTTGGTGCAAACTAGACCACTTCCAATCCTCTGCTTTGCCTACTAATCCGGCCCTAAGAGCATTTCGTTCAACATATCTACATACTTGTATAAAATAATAATCGTCTTATATCAGAAACGATTTAAATCTGCCTTGATAAAAATGTCCTGAGCCTCTAGTTCCCCGCCTCGCATGCCACCTTTGAGTATGTGTCATCGATACCCAGTGCATTAACCTAGATAATTCACCATCTTTTTTTGGTGACATAACATGATGCCAGTGATTCGGCATAATTTCATATGAGTATAAATTAACATCAAATTTGTTCAGTCCCTCATTTAAAGTTTCTAAATACTCCTCATAGTCAATTTGTTGGTCAAAAATTTGAAGTCTTGCGTTTGCTCTATTTAATACATGGTAGATTTGACTAGCAATATCTAACCTTTTAGGTCTTGGCATTCTAAAACCTTAGCAAATTGCTAATGAAATATTTATAAATAAAATCTAAAGAAAATATTTAGAAAAACCGCTCCTGACCCTGTTTTCTTCAATCAGTATATATACCTGTGACAAAAAAATCAACAATATTATAAAAGTGCTGTGAATTATATTGGGCCTGATTATTTCTCTAATATAAACCTATAAATATTCCACCACTTCTTATCCCCTTTCATAGTAAGACCATACCCCTCTTCATCCTCTTTAAAATATAACTTAACAGGGAGACTTGAGATAAATTCTAGTGCTTCGTCATAATCCCAGAAAGATATATTATCTCTATCAGACCAATCATCTTTTACACCAAACAAAGAGAAGCATAAAAATCCTCCTTCTTTTAATCCAGAAACAGAGTCTTTTATAATCCTTTTTACCTCTTCCTTATCTACAACAAATGGAAATACATTATTAGCATTTATTAAGTCATACTTCCCTTCTTCAATCTCATATTCTTCTATCTTTCCTTCAATTAAATTAATATCGTCTCCTAGGCTTTCACCAATCTTTGTATCTAAAGCATCTACTTCATATCCTTTATCTCTTAAAAAAACTGAATCCTTCCCTTTTCCAGCTCCAATATCTAGAACATTTCCTCCTTTTAATTCATCTAGCATTGCTAGCTTACTTATTAGTATTGTTGGTTTCATATATGAGTATTATAGGGATAAAAAAGACCCTGCACAAGAATCTATAGCTTTCTTGTGGAGGGTCCAGTACATGGTGTTCAGGGTCTAGCGGTTGTTAATCGTAATCTGGAGTGCATTCATCTCCACCGCCACCTGTATCAGGCGAACAATCACTCGAATTTGTGGAGATAGCCCAATTAGGACTAAGTTCTCCGTACGCTTTTCGAGCAAGTTCGAATGCATTTGCCACGGGATTTCCAGTGGAAACATCACCTTTACGACGACGAGAATGGTGGATCATCTGACCGAAATGGGTCAAACAAAACTCCCGATACTCTTTCGTCCAAAGAACGAACGTGTGCCAACCCTTATCAAGGGCTTTCGTTGGCGCAATGTTGCCTTTCGGATTTGTTCCACAGACCCAGAGAAAGATGAGGGTGTCCCGAAACAGGATCTCAGCTTCTTCTTTGGATAGGCCATGGTCTTTCTGGATTGACTCGATAATGTCCGAGTCGTGATAGGCAAGAACCTTTTTCAAGGAACTTACCTCCGTCTTTGCACCTGATGGTGCTACTGCTGTCTTTTTCATAATGAACAGAAGTGTTCGGTTGAAATAACATACCGATATATTAATTATGTCAATATAAGAAAAGAGCCTTCCACAAGTATATCTGTGAAAGGCATCTCTTAGTCTTACTACTATTACTAGTATTCTTTCTCGTTGTATGAAGGCGATGGCTCACCGTCATAACTACGATCCATTGAATCCATTTTCATGTTAACAAGATCCGATTCATCACTGTGGTTATGACAATCACAGTCACAAGACTCATCACATAAACAATCACATTCACAATGATGGTTCCTTTCGGTGGTTCTTGTCTCTTTGTGATCTTTGACGAGATTGTTATTCTTTTTCCATTCCTTCTTTGTTTGTCTTTTCTCTAACAGATTACTAATCAGTTGCTTAATCATAAGGTTGGTTCCGTTCTATAAACAAACCTAGCAATATAAGGATAGTGAGTCAATATTCAAGGTTGTATTATTTTTATACCCCCACCAATTCCCTAATTCCAAACAATTCTTTCTCTATTTGTTTCCAATCTAGGGTTCTGAACTCGTCCAACAGAGGGAGCAAAGTAGGACTATCAGCTAGTTCTAGTACTAAATTGAAGAAAGAAACCATTGAAAACTCTAGCTTTTTTCCATCTACAACAGGGTTCTGAAGTAGGAACTTCAAAAATGCTCTTTTTTGCATTGGTTCAGAACTGTTTTCAAAAATACTTCTAGCCCTTCTTGCTACAGATATGACTGTAGATACCGTTGTTTGGTATTCATAGTCTGCTTCTCTGTGCATAGAAAGTTCAACTTCAAGTGTTTGTAATTTATCAGCATACTCTTGATGCTTTTTGTCATATGTTGTCCTTAGTAATTCTTCTTCTAATTCAGAGCTCTGAACTTGTCCAATTTGGGGGAATAACTTTACTTTACTTTACAAGGAAGTAGAATTACATATATGAATTTAATTTTTCTTGATACTGAAACAACAGGGATAGATAATGCTCGCATAATACAGCTGGCATATAAAAACAGAGGTTCTGACGAAATGTTTATTGAGTATTATAAACCTCCAATACCTATCGAGTTTGGAGCAATGGGCACACACCACATTACAGAAGAGATGGTTGCTAACAAATTGCCTTTTTCTGAAACTAATACCTGTAAGGAACTTCCTAAGAAATTAAGAGACTCAGTTTTTGTTGCACACAATGCCAAATACGATATAGGAATTTTGAATAATGAGGGTATTGAAGTAGAAGATTTTATATGCACTTACAAAGTAGCCTATAATTTGTATGATTTATCCGACCACAAACTTCAATCATTGCGCTACCGATGGGGAGTAAAAATAGACGAAGCAAAAGCACACGATGCTTCTGGAGATGTAATGGTGTTGGAAAAGATTTTTGATTATATGCTTGAAGATTATATTTCTAAAAACCAAATAACCGAGGATGAAGTTATCAAAAAGTTTATTGAAATATCAATGAAGCCAAATCTTCTAAGAAAAATTACCTTTGGCAAGCATTCGGGTACAAGTTTTGATGATTTAAGGAAAAATAATCGTGATTATTTAATATGGATGAGAGATAAAATGGAAAACAAAAATGAAGATTTAGAGTTTACAATAAATCACCATCTAGATTGAACTGTAACTACTCTAGATGATCATAATATGACTTAATAATATTTTCATATCCATCAGTTCTAACAATTTCTATAGCCCTTTCGTAATCTTCTGGCATATCGTCACTATTATAATCAAGCGGTAATGAATTAAACAATTCTGTAAAGATCTTCTCTAGAAAAGCATAGATGATTATATGATTTTGAACTAAAATAGGCTCATCCTTATATTGCTCTCTGATAAATTCAAAATAATTACTCTGTTTAGATACAAAAATATGGAGTAGTTCATGAATCATTACATCAATAAATTGATCATCTGTTCTTTCTCCATCTTTACCTAATACTGGCATTATAAAAGGTGTAGACATTGGATTTATTCCACCACCCACAACAAAACACTCTAAACTCCTATCTGGAACTGATTTAGTAATATTATATATAGTTTCAATTATTTTATACTCTGAATCTTTTTCTTCCCATATCTTTTCCCAGTATCTTGTTTTATCTCTCACATTTTCAAGTTCTGGATAACCACTCCTATTCTTTTCCAAGAACAATCTTCTTCTACCGGAATCAAAGGGATAGGCGTAAATAAATTTAACTTTCTGGATATTCATATGTTTATATTATCAAATAAGTTTATGGAAATAAATACAGCCATCAGTAGTACACCTTTTTGGTGTTTTTTTATATTATTTTATATTTCACCTTACTTGAGACCAAATTAAATATAGGATTATAAAAATTATTAAATAAACACGATAAAAATTTCTTGCTTTTAAATATATTTTATTTTGTGGTTGTGTATTTCCAAATAAGGATTTAATTTCCTCAATAAAAACTGGACTAATTGCTATTTTCCAATCATCTGTTTTATAAACAATCTTTCTGAAACGGATTCTAAATAAATTTAAAGGAATACTCCATAAAATAAATAATACTAAAGCCAAACTACCTGGAGTAAAGCCCTCCTTTACAATAACAGTAACAGTTAAAATAAAAACTATATATTTCATAACTTATTATACCGGACAGGTGTTTTTACCCAGCGCGGCGTAGAAACCACACCAGCTAAACATTGCTTCAAAGAGTGCGAAGCCGGAGAAGAATAATAACCATGGACTCCACGAAGTTGTAATCGCCCATAAGAGTAATCCGATAGCAATGACCATACGTACGAGACGGTCACTTTTGGCAATGTTTTTATGAACTCCTCTCACCGAACCTTTGGCAAATTTTTTCAAAATAAAACGGTATAAAAATCCAAATACAAAAGAGAGTAAATACATGATGAGGATATATATCCATCCAAATGGTGACTTAATAAAGCTTATTGGGGACTCGTTAAAGAAATTACTTTTGAGCTCTGGAATAAGGTTGAGTGCGTTTATAGTTTCATTTCCGTCAAAGACTTCGATCTCTCCAATAGCAAGTGAGTATTTACTATTGTTATTGGTACTCGAAACAGTAATCGTATATTCTCCGGCATCAACATTCGCTTTGTACTCACCACCGTCCCAGTACGTGCTCTGACCAAAGAATTCAAACATCTCTTGCCAATCTGCGCTTTTGCCACCAATTAACTGTAGTAGATTCTCATTCTTTCGAATCTCGGCTTGCACGTCTTTTTCGGAATCATCTGCGTACGGCATAAGGATTCCCACATAGAGATCAAGGGGCTCTCTAGCATTGATAGAATAGATATGGGGCGCACCAGTGAGCTCACCGTAATATGCCTTTGATACCTCAGGGTCAATCACTTCTGTCGCATCACTCTCGACCAGTCTAGGCTGATGCGCGAGTACTGGCATTGCTACCAAAATAAAGGTTGCTATAAATAATGTTGTTGTAATTTTTTTATTCATTCGTTTTTTATTATCCCGATATTACTGGTAGTTTGCCATAACTATTTTTGTCATCCAAAAGATCTACAAGTACTTTCGCTACTTTTTTTCTACTGGTTAAAAGTTCAGCCGGTCCATAGTCGGTCAGTTTGTAATCTTTTACCTCCGCGTCACTTTTACTCAGCTTGAGCACTCTCACGATAGTCCAGTCGACGCCAGACTCTTGGAGTACTTTAACGTGCTCCACGCCGTCGTTGATTCTATCGGGATCCACGATATTCACGCCAAAATTTAGGAACCTATCGACAAGCGAAGGTTTGTCTCCAACCACTCTTGCTCCAGTACCAGTCATACTCAATACCCTACGCAGTCCAAGCTCTTTCATTGCCCTTACAATGTTACTAATACCTTTAGTCTGCACAAGAGGGTCAGAGCCCTTGATATGCCCCAATGTACTGATAACGGCGTCACATCCGGCAATTGCCCCACGTACAGCCTCATAGTCCATCACATCTTGTCCATCACTATAGGAAAAGGGAGTAACTTCGTACCCTTTAGCTTTTGCGGACTTAACAACCTCTCTGCCAGTCCTGCCGTCTGCGCCAAATATACATATTTTCATAATTTTACTTCTATTTGAACTTCATTTCGTAGCATGAAAGGTATTGTCCAGGGCGGATTGTACCGGGCTACATTTATTGTGCCCACTGTTTCAATGCCGTCACGACCCAGAGCAGATAGCAATGCTTCTTCTTGCTTTTTTACCGAAGACTCACTAGCCGACCAGGTAAATCGCTTTACTGCCACTTTCCGAGACGGTACCTCCTTGATCACAACCCGACTATCATTGGGTGTTGGGAGAGTCTCAATCGTATATTCACTTGGCATGACAAAAGATATTTTGTATGTACCACCAGCCTCTTCTTGCTCAGTGTTTACAGGTACGGTCATGGCTATTTTTTCCGATTCACTTGCCTCAGTGTTCACCGGCACTGTCATAGCAATCTTATCCTTTGAGGTATTGTCTCCAAAAATATAGCCCGCCACTATCGGAAAGCCTTTTCGGGTCGCATCGTCACGACCCTTTGCATCACTAATTGCTGTCTCTGCAATAACATATACGCCATACTCGCGTATCTCATAACCCTGTGCCGTTGTTACCACTTTATACTTTGGCTCCTCAGTAACACGTACAGATAACCAGCTATAAATAAACCAAATAAAAAGTACTATTCCTAAAATAATTAATATTGTATACATAGTTTTTTTATTCATAATTTATTTATTAACATGATCGGTGCTTACTTCGTGTTCGCTCTGTAAAAAAATCGTTTGACTTTTATATCTAGCGAAATATAACATCATAGATTATCTGTTCTTCCATATACCAAAAAGGACTATTGCTGTGATTATTGCTCCAACAATAAAAATATATGTATTTGACATAATTTCTATTTTTTCAAAAGCGCACCAAGTGAAAGGATGGAAGGCACCCAAAGACCGACAAACAAACCTTGATCGGTTTGACCGTTAAGCCACAAATATACCGCTAACAAAAGAGAAAGACTAGAAGCTATAATAAAATAATTTTTCATATATATATTTATATTAATTAATATAATGTATCAACATTTTTATTATACTATTTTTTAGGTAACATGGGTATAAAAACACTAACCCGTCTTTTGTACTCCGCAAAATCTGGGTGCTCTTCCATTTTCTTTTCCAACATAGGAATGCCTGAAACTTTCAATATTAAAAAGGTAATCGTAATCGGACCAATTATTGCAAGTACACCGTTCGGTACGGAAAGCGCGACAAGCCAAATACCCCACCACTGTGTGACTTCTCCAAAATAATTCGGGTGACGTGTATATTTCCAAATACCCTTGGTCATAAGTTTACCTTTGTTTTCTGGATTTTTGATAAACCGTGAAAGTTGTGCATCACCAACAGCTTCAAAATAAAAACCAAAGAGCCAAACCACTACTCCTATAAAATCAAGTAAGCCGAGATCTCCGCCTGTATCTTTGTTGATAAGTAGTATTGGAGACACAATGAGGAACAAAAATACGCCTTGCAAAAGATATACTTGAAAATACGAACGTATATAAAACCATTTGCCCCATTCTTTCCTCCACGCAAGATATCGATAGTCCTCTGCCTTACCTTTATTGCGTGAATGAATATGCAACGCCAGACGCAAGCCCCAAATGCTCACCAATACCCCTACCAGTATTCCTCGCATACCAGGATCTTCAGCAAGAAAATAAGATAGCCACGCCATGAGTACAAATCCCAAACCCCACGCCACATCGGCCAGGTCGTTCCTCTTTTTTATCAAAGAAACCACGAACCACAGGCTCATGTATGCGAACAATACAGCGATAAGAGTTACAGAATAATTCATAGGCCAATCTTACTTGCGATGAAGTAGGTTACAACAGAAACAGAAGCCGCGAGTACCGCGCCCCACACCAAATCAACGATAGTTACAAGAAGTGGCCAATCTTTAGCCACCGCTAAATTCGTGAGGTCATAGGTTGCATAACAAACCAAGCCAAATAATGCACCGAACAGAAGTGCATGGGTCCATGAGCCTTTATCAATCGCTGGTGCAATAACAAAAACAACAAGACCGACAGTAAACAAAAGATAAAAAAAAGTTGCTGCTGCCCAATTCACATCCGGCTTCAAGAGTGAACCAATTTGATTAGAGTAAAATCTTTTGGCCACCAGCCCAAGCCAGACCATGTCTATTGCAAGGAACACTGGTAAGGCAATTGCGTATAATTTTATAAACATATTATTTATTTAAGACAGTTATTATCATATTATATATTTTACATCTATAAGCTATATTTTTCTACTATCGTAAGACCAATGCAAAAGTGCCTGACGTTGGCGCGGTCTACAAAACAAATCTATAGGTTTACAATTATTATAAACTTGAGCTAAATGTCTTCTCATATTTTTCCATCTTTTGATTTGCCTTTCGTCATCACCAGAACGCCTGCCTAAATAATACCTGCAATACCACTGAAACCACCCTCTTGGGTCATCTTTATATATCCAACCTTTTTGCTGCCAAACCTTAAGAGACTGACTTGCATTTACTCCAAAGTAATTTAGTTCTTTATACTGAATTCCATCGGAGGAAAGTTTCGCCTTATTAAACCAATTATTTGGAAGCTCTTTAGGTTTATCTGACATATACAGACCACCGAAAATTCCCATCTCTAACATCTCTTTAGGTGTTAAGTCTGGATTGAATTCTTTGGGAAAATTTTTTCCTTCTTTTTCAGTTAGAGTGTATGTATATTTTTTCTGATACTTATCATTTACCTGTATCTTAGTAGGTCGTTTTTTAGAATATTTCATATATATACATATATATTATCAATAATATGAAAATTAGTAAAAAGAAATAAGTTTTGGTCTATTTTCTACCAATTCAGGGTTCTGAACTTGTGCGCTACGGGGAGCAAGGTAGAACTATCATCTAGTTCTAGTACCGGGTTATGAAAAATCTAAAACCTATATTATTTACGTTTTACAAACCTTAAAACAATCCTAAATAATATATAAAATAGTACCAACAACAGTGTATATAATACGATCTTATATCCTAAGATAAAATCAAGAATAGATAATAAAGCCAACTGAGAGTACAAGAGCACCTTTCTCTTATCAGGAGAGAGTACGTACTCCTTTTCTGGCTCTATAAAAAGAACTTCATCAACTTCTTCCACCTCTTTATCAATTGAATCATCTTCTATTACTTCACTTTTTTTAATATTTTCTGTTGGCTCAACAACAGGCTTAGGCTGTATATTTAAACTAATAGATGAGTTTGAAGTCTCAAGTATATTATCGTTATTAACGTCTAAAACAGAAGAGTTATCGGTAACACCTAACTCCGCAATTCCTGATTTTTTAGAACGTAAAGATATATATCCCAAAAGAACTTTTGAAGAGACACCTGATGGATATCCCCCACTTTTTATAAGTAAACCATTGGCATTATCGATTAAGTCATACCCAGGTTGTCTTAACTCTATCCAACTATCATTAAAAGAAAAGGAGTTAACCACTATCATATCTACAGGGTATGATATTTCAATTTTAGCTGTAAAAATTTGTTCACCTTTAGGATCAATAAATACAGGAATGCTATAAGTCTTACCTTCAATAAAATTTAAATTATTTTTAGATATATCTACTCTTGCCTCCGAAAAAACATTTAGAGGGAAAAGTAGAAGAATAAATAAGATAAGTAAGTAATTTTTTTTCATAATTATAATCTAAGGATTCCAATTAACCATAAGGGTGTTGAAGTCTAACATATCAACTAATCCACTACCATCAAAATCAGCGATGTTATCTTCGGTGGACAGACCCCAATTAACCATAAGGGTGTTGAAATCAATTATATCCACCTTGCCATCGTTGTTTGTATCAGCCTTATTTATCAAATCTATTTCTTGCCTTATTTTTTCTTTTTTATTCAGAATAATATCCTTAAAATCATTTGCATACTCATCTATTATATTTGTTGTCTTTTCCTCAACTTTTTTAACAGTATTTACAATGCCATCTAATATATCTGGAGTACTAACTTCTTTAATATTATCGTTTTTAGTCTGTGGTACTAAAGGATCACTGTCATCTCCATCATTAATACCATCTCCGTCACTATCTGAATTTAATGGATCTAATCCCATACTCAATTCAGTATCGTCACTAACCCCATCTCCATCATCATCAGTATCAACAATATTACCGATATTATCATTATCAGTATCAACATCAGCATATTTTATATCCTTTATCAAAACACCAGAAACTATATCATCAATAGGTTCTTCCCCACCGATCTCAGACTTTAAAACCTTTGCAAACTTTACAGTAATAGTATGCTCTCCTTCTGTTACATCCCAATCAGTGAACACTTCTATTAACCTACCGTTTAAAGCTGTAAAATCTTCTTCTGATATCAGTTCATCATTATCAAAAAAACGAATAACACCGATTACATCAAAACCTGATTGATTTTGTATAGCTGAGTACATCCTTATTCTATCACCAGAGAAAAAAGGTACCTCTGAATACCATACTCCACTAACAAGACCAATATTTACTGGTGAAATTTGTTGTGCATGAACAACAGAAAAATTTAACAACGCAAAAGCGAGGGATAGAAAACAAATTGTTATATACTTTAAATTAGACATTTTCAGAAAAAAAATACAAAACGATCTTACACAATAACACTGTTATTAATTAATCTGCTATCAAGTGCCCACTTTGGTAGGTTATTCTTATGTATCTAAACAGGTTCGAACTAAGCACATCGGCACAGCAATCAAATACCCAACTGAATGTTAGAACTTCTGGTATACTCAATTCAATGAAAACTGCACGAGTTACAGAAGAACATAAGACCAATTACATCATTTCCGATGGTGAGAAAGAAATAACGGCTACAGTACGTGGGTCATTTTTTACTGGAGATAATTTTCCAAAGGTCGGTGACCAAGTAGTGTTTACTGATATATCAGAAGACAAAGCAGTTATTGAAAAAGTACTGCCTCGAACCTCTGTAATTATTCGTAAAGATATAGGAACTGCCTCAACTCAAGTAATTGCCGCCAATGTAGATCTCATCTTTATAGTTATGGGTCTCGATAAGGATTTTAATGTGGGTCGTCTTGAACGCTACTTACTACTTGCAAAACAAAGCGAGATCAAAGCAGTTATTGTATTGAACAAAAGCGATACTGTTGAAAAAATTGATGACTACGTCCAACAAGTAAAAGCAATTTCAGGTACATCACCAGTATATGCAGTGAGTGCTCTGAATAATGAGAACATAGAGGCACTAATCTCACATCTAACTCCTGATACTACTGCTGTACTACTAGGCTCATCTGGCGCCGGGAAATCAACAATTACTAATCGACTACTGAACAAAGATACTCAAAAGGTTTCTGAGGTACGAAAGAACGACAGTAGAGGAAGACATACCACTACTTCACGTCAATTGTTTATATTACCAACAGGAGCCAGCCTTATCGATACACCAGGTATGCGTGAACTTGGCGTACTAGATAGTTCGGATGAAGATGAGGATGCTGTATTCTCAAAAATCAATGAACTGTCTAAACAATGTACATTCTCCGACTGTGACCACGAGAAGAGTTCTGGCTGTGCCGTACTAGAATCTATTAGTAATGGGGATATATCCGAAAGACAGATCAAAAGTTACCAAAAACTACAACGTGAGAGGATGTTTAAGGAGAGCAAGAACAATGAAGAGTTACCTCGGGAGCATAAACAAAAACAAAAAAGGTTGCACAAAGGATACGATGACGCTCGAGAGAAGGAACGTTTTAATAACAAACTATAGGATTATTTAGTTTATTTGATATACTTCTCGACATGAAAAAAGGAATCACATTTGGAGCGTTTGATGTTCTACATGCTGGACACTGTTTAATGCTTGAGGAAGCTAGACAACAGTGCGATTTTCTTATTGTTGGGCTCCATCGTGATCCATCTGTAGCACCCAAAGAGTACAGAGGGAAAGTAAAGAATGCACCTATTCAATCACTTGAGGAAAGATTTATTCAAATTACTTCCAACAGAAATGTTGATGAAGTAATAATTTATGACACGGAGGAAGATTTACATAAAATATTGTTAGATAAAAAACCTGACATAAGAATCATAGGAAGTGACTGGAAAGGTAAAAAATTTACTGGATGGGATTTACCGATGGAGATTTTCTACAATTCAAGAAACCATTCATATTCTTCAACAGAACTAAGAGAACGGATAAAAAAATCATAATTTATGATTGTTTATACGAAACATCTGTCTAATTAACTTACGACAATTCCCTATTGAACTCGATGAAGAGACATAAAGTAGACGGGTTCTTGATTAAAAAACTCGAATATCGTCTAGTGTCGTGATATCATCTAAATATTAATCTTAAAAACAAAACGCTATTAAAACTCTTAAATGTGACCTATGTGAGGTAACAGCTGAAGGAGCAACATTCGAAGAATGGATGAAGGCACTTCATCCTCATTACATGGAAGCTCACGCTGATGTAATGAATGATCCTAGCCATGATAAAGAAGGCATGGATAAGTGGATGGCTGATAACAAAGCGAGATTTGACGCAGTTTAAAAGTATCTAAAAATAAATCTATGGAAAAAGAAAATTGTTGTAACAAAAAGAAACAGTGTGGTAAGCATTCTGGTGCAGTCTACGGACTAGGTTTTATTGGAGCTGTAATTTACTTTATATCTGCAGCTACAAGCTTCTGGATGGGTATTTTGGGCTTTTTAAAGGCACTTATATGGCCCGGTGTAATCGTTTTTGAACTCCTTAAATTTTTAGGCGCTTAATGCTATACTATATTTCAGTATTAATATAATCGTACAATAATATGAAAAGTTTAAAATGTGATTTTTGTGAGTCAAATATTGAAGGAGAAGACTTTGAATCATTCATGAAAGAAGCTCACGCTCACTATGGATCAGTCCATGCTGACAAACTAGAAGCAATTTCAGATGAGGATAAAGCCAAGTGGGTAGAGGAAACAAAAGTTAAGTTCGAAGAAGCTTAAACAAAAAAGACCCTGACCAGGGTCTTTTTTGTTTACAGGAACAATCTCGCAAACCTGATGTCTTCAAAAGTGTATCTTCCTCCTAGGGCCTTGAACACTGGATTTAATTTAAACTCCTTTAGTTTCTTTACCTCTTCCTCTACTTCTTCAATCATAGTTTCAAAGTCTTCTGTATCTGGTTTTAGATATAGGATGTCTTTCTTCTTTACAGCACTTTCTTCTAATAGTTTTTCTAAGTGAGTAATAACTGTTCCAATTTTTAAACTACGTTCTTCAATAATTTCTTCTAAGCTCTTTTTTTTCTTTAACAACTTATGAGTTATCTCAAAAGTACTTAACTTTATTCCATTATCGTTTAGTACCTTAAACTTCTTAGCACCGATACTTTTCATAAACTCTTCATGTTCATCATCAAACTCTTTTTTCTTTAGTTCTTTAATATTATTAAATAGTTTATCTGACATACTCTTGAATTCCATGTCATTATTCTTTACCTCACCGTGAACTTGAAGTGACATATTATTGAATCCTTTAAGATAAATACCTTCTAGTGTCTTTACTCTAGAAAGAGCAACATACCCCTGTCCTTCCACAAAAGACTTTGATAGGTCTATAACAGCTTCATCCAAAGTCATTCCCTGACTTTTGTGTATTGTCACCGCCCAAGCAAGCTTAAGTGGAACTTGAGTTATCTCTGCCAGAGTGTTTCCACCTTCTTCCACAGACCACGACTGTGGCGAAGCAGTATACTTTCTACCGTCTCTAGTTAGAACTACTGGATATGAATCTTCAAACCCTACAATTTCTCCAACTGTTCCGTTGGCATATCCAACTATAGGATTGTTCTTTACGAACATGACAAGTGCTCCTTTTTTTAGAACCATTTTCTCAAGTACCATACATCCTCGTTTCAAAGCCTCAATAATATTCGGTTTCCCTCTTGAGACCATTTCATACACCTTACTGTCTCCATCAATAGCTTGCAGCTTTTTATTATTAAATGTATCTACATTTATATTATGCGTATACAACTTAGTCATGTCCCCTCTTTCATCTTTGATAATTCTTTTGTTTAGCAACTCTATAGATTTTTGTGAGAACTCACCGTCCCGTATCTCACAAAGCATGTCCATAAGTACACCATCCTTTTGTCTAAACTGTTCTCTAAGATAACAAGTATGAAGATCTGCATCCTTCCAAGAGCTTGCTTTGAAAGCAAAAGGAACTCTTGAAACTTCGTCATCAAAATCAATTGCCTCTTCTTCTTGCGGTATTCTTTTTTGTATTGGTGGTAACTGAAAGAAATCTCCAGAGAATATTACCTGCATACCACCAAAAGGTAGTTCGTTTCTTTTAAAGGTTTTTGCCACCTTGTCTATACAGTTCAATGTAGATGAACTTAACATCGAGATCTCATCTATCACCAAAACCTTCGTTTTTTCAAAACGTTTCCAAAGATATGCCTTTTGTTCCATTTGATCAAGATCATAGTCTGTCAGCTGATCCTTTATCCCAATACCCGACCAGGAGTGAATTGTGACTCCTTTTAGATGGGTAGCAGCGATCCCTGTTGAAGCTGTAACAGCCACATCAACACCATGGTCGCGAAGGAACTGAACATACTCATTTAATACAAAAGTTTTTCCGGAACCCGCTGCTCCAGTCAGGAATACGTTCTTCCCCATTTTTAGAATCTTTAAGGCTTCTTTCTGTGTCATTAACATGGATTGTAACATACATCAAATAGTGTATAATCATCCCAATGGCAAAAAGAACTACAGGAGTTGGGAAAATGAAAAAGACCCGCTCTAAAAAGACACAAAAAAGACTTACTATCAAAAAGGAAATGCTAGAAAAGAAAGCTAGCAAGAAAGGTAAATAAGTTATATTCTATATAGTTTTTCAAACATTATAGCTTCAATTGAAGCTGTTTTTTTGGTTATTACCCACCATTGACTTTTAGTGCATTTATGCTACTATCCATTAGTAAGTTCATTCACATATTCAGTTTCAAATGGTTTCGCTTTGGTTACTTATAGCTCACTTTGTGGGCTCTAGCTAACCAAGGCGAAGCAAAAATGCTTAGCTTGGTTAAATCCAAACGAAAGGAATATAAATGATCGCCACAGAATACGCTCAAGATTACGGGATTGCTCCTCAAAAAGAAGAGGAGTCGGATAGTGCCTTCAGACATCGTGTCGCGGGGACACTACGTGATCAAGGAAAAATCATCGAATCCCATGAAGTCCAAGCAAATGCTTGGCACGATGACGAGGGGGGTGCCGCTATAACCGGAATCATGGGAGCAATAGCAATGGCTCTTGCTGGCCGTGATTACGGCAGTACGGGATCAAATCAAGTGGGAGATGAGATCGCAGTCGGTCTGATCAAACGTCATGAAATGTCGCCAGCAGGTGAGAGAGAGCGTCGAAGCGACGCCACTCTTTTAGCGATGCTACAAATGGGTATGTCTCCCGACGACATATCTAAACTTGATGGTTCCAAGTAAAAAGAACCCGAGGCCCCGATATCAGAAATGATATGCGGGGTTTTTATATATCCCCTAAAACCAGCCTAAATACCACCCAAATTGATTCTTCATCTATTTTATGGTATTGTTACACGAATGAAAGCCCCCGACCCAGATAAAGAAAAAGGTGAGAAAAAAACATCAATTAACGAATTTATGAAGTTTTACAACGAAAAC
>JBLINH010000019.1:0-13935 GCA_047639165.1 Minisyncoccia bacterium
ACCACCCAAATTGATTCTTCATCTATTTTATGGTATTGTTACACGAATGAAAGCCCCCGACCCAGATAAAGAAAAAGGTGAGAAAAAAACATCAATTAACGAATTTATGAAGTTTTACAACGAAAACCTACCTTCAGCCTTCCCTCGTGCTACTCTTCCTTTCTTGAAAGAATTCAGAAAATCATATTCTGGCCTATTTAAAGGTGAGAACTCATGGTCTCTAGACGTACATAGAAAGAAGTTCATGGATTGGCGCCCTCAAAAAGTGAAGCCTACAGACAAATAGTCTTCCCCCTAAACAAAACCCAAAAAATTGGTATACTGTGAACTATGAAAATTTCAAACACAGTAGCAATAATAGCAGCTGTTTTAATACTAATCTCAGGAGGATGGTGGTTTTTGTCTGATAATAAAGTGGAAGAGGTGGACGAACCTATAGCTGTAGCATGTACAGAAGAAGCTAAAATATGTCTGGACGGTAGTTCTGTATCAAGAAGTGGACCTAACTGTGATTTTACAGAATGTCCATCAATTACGGTAAGCTCTCCTGTAATAGATGAAGAACCTAACACACCGGAACCTGTCGAGTGGATTACATACACTGATAGTGAATGGAAATATTCTTTCGACTATCCAAATAACTACACTCTTACAAAAGATACTACTGGGTACAAAGTGATACTTTCTCCTCCTGGTGATATTGAAAAGAAAACAGATTTTTTTGCTGTGGTTGTAATTCAATACCCAGAGGTTGAAGAAAGAAGTGAAATACCTGCTTTCCTATTCGGTCGTGCAAACTATCCAGACGGTAAGATTGCGTGGTTAAAAGATTCTAAGTTCTACAGTCACGAAGACTATGTTATAGACGTAAAGGAAATATTGTTTGGTAACGACCGGTTTGCTTTCAAGAGCAGAGAAAACAGTATCGAGAAAGGTTTAGGTGAGTATAGAAGTATTGTATACGTACTTAGAGATCCTGTAGTCTACAGAGTGACACATGATCTATTGTCAGAAAACGTATTTGGTGAAGTAATCAAAAGGATAGAAGACTCTTTTACTGTTAATGAGTAGTTAGCATATCAATAGAAAGAATAAGTAAGATTCCTAGAAGTGTCCAAGCAGCAAAATTAAAGTATTTCTTTTCTTTGCGTGAGTGCCTTATAGACTCGGGAATTAAATCAACAAGAAGTATATGTATGAAAGCCCCAGCAGTAAGACCTATAAGAGGTGCTACTAACAGATCAAATAATGAAAGATAATATCCTCCTACAGCTCCTATCAAGATAGTGGAGGACACTATGAAATTCTTGGTCAACGCTTCCCTGTTTGTATAGCCTGCTGCTTTCAATACAAAGAACTCTGATATCTCTTGAACGAATTCGTGAACGAATATTCCAAAGGCTGCGATAATTCCAAGTCTTAGATCTGTAACAAAAACTGGAGCAAGCAGTATTCCATCCCCTGTATTATGTAATGCATCTCCAATCAAGATTTTTTTCGCTCCCCTCTTACTGTTACTTTTGACACATGAATTATCATCATGATGGCAGTGTGCTTCAGGATATATTTTCTCTACAACAAAAAAGAATAGGAATCCTACGATAATTGAAATGACCACAATAATATTATTTTGAGTAGTTTCAAAGGCTTCAAAGATTAGATCATAGGCAACAATCAAAAATACTCCTGATGCAAAAGCAATCAAATATTTCATATTCCTATTAGCCCAGCTCTCTAATCTTTTAGATACAAATAGAATACCTGCCAATGAGGCGAGCATTATTGTGAACGAAGCTATTACTATATATATGAGTTCCATAGGGTTACTAATATATTGTACTTGAATATAAAAGCAAGTCTTTATCTTATTAACATATACACTTGACTTTTTTTGATAAAGGTGTAGTATATCGAGTATCAAATGATTGCTGGAGGTAGAACTAGGTTTAGTGAAATTTTTAGTGGATATTTGAATTTAAAAACTTAGTTCAAAAAAAAATGAATAACGGAACAATTGTTAAAGTAATGGATAAAGGGTATGGGTTTATTAAAGCTGAAGGAAGTGACAAAGATATCTTCTTTCACAGCAACGAACTTATCGACATTGCTTTCGATGATCTAAAAGAAGGAGATGCAATTACTTTTGAAATCGCTGACGGACCAAAGGGACCAAGCGCAGTAAAGGTAGCAAAAGCATAAAGAAAATAAACCACGCGAAAGCGTGGTTTTTTCTTACCTAATAATCTGCTAGACTGAATACCCATGAAAGACATCCTAAAAAAACTAAGCAACAAGAATAAAGCTCTGATATCTATATTGACACTTGTTCTAGTATCAACACCTCTTATACTCCAAAATCTAAACCTAAAAAGTGAACTAGATAAACTGGTGGTCGAAATCACTGCCCTAAAAGAAAGCATCGTAGTAAAAGATAATGATATATCTAATCTAATGAAAGAAAACAATCAAATAGGGTCTGTTCTGAGTGAAGAACAAAAAAAGGTAGTTTTCTACGAAGAGAAAATCACCGACTACAGTAATGAGGTTGTTGAACTAAAGAAACTAACAACAATAGATCCTGAACTAATACAAAAATATTCTAAAGTATTCTTTCTAAACGAACATTATATTCCTGATGATTTAGTTGATATAGATTCTGATTTTGTATACGGAGATGACAAGGAACTCCAAATCCTTTACCAGGTCTCACCTTTCCTTGATGATATGTTGAGCAATGCAAAAAAAGACGATATAGACTTACAAGTAGTATCATCCTTCAGATCTTTTGAAACGCAACAAAATCTCAAAACAAGATACAATGTTACGTATGGAGCTAGTACTGCAAACCAATTCTCTGCTGATCAGGGGTATTCTGAACATCAACTAGGAACTACTATTGATTTTTCAACTCTCAAACTCAAGGGATCATTAGAAGGATTCGAAAATACAGACGAATATGAGTGGTTAAAAGATAATGCTCATAGATTTGGATTCGTTCTTTCATACCCAAACAACAATCCATACTACCAATTTGAACCATGGCACTGGAGATTCGTAGGAACAAGACTTGCTCGAAAACTAGACAGTAACGACGAATTTTTCTACGACTGGAAACAAAGGGACATAAACAAATACCTAATAGACTTATTTGAGTAATATTTTGGTAGAATAAATATATACAATTAATTTAAATTTTATGGAATATACACTCGAAGTAATAGTTTTTTACATACTACTAATAGACAGCGTAACTGCTAACTTGATCGCATGGACCAACCACAACAAGTGGTATATGAAGGCTTTCACTCCAATTTCAAAATACTTCCCTCTTGCAAAAGGTTGGACAACATACTACTTGATACTAGTTATATGGATTGGACACCTAATGATAAGTAGTGGTACAGTCTTGTATTAAAAGATGATCAAGCTAAATAAAAATAAACTAATACCAATAATACCGATAGTAATATTGGTATTATTGGTATTTGTAATGCAGACAACCAAAGAACCAACGAGTTTTGAGTATAAAAAAGTAATAACTACCCTATTTTGGGTAGGAGAAGAATCAGGTCCTGATAATGCTAATATCTCAAACTACGGAAGTTGGTGGCAATCAGATTGGCAATCAGATTTTGGTGGTATTGATGATCCTGATGATAGATGCGGTTTTCAACCATGTGACTTTACTCCAAAAGAAAACCCATTCTACTTTGCCTTACCCTACAGTGACACTGATGACGATGGTAAAAGAAAAGATAACGCTCGAGATGTTCCCTGGTTTAATGAATACAAAGATAGAGAATCTATAGTCAAAAACAGATGGGTAGAAATCGTGTACAACAAAAAAATCTGTTACGCACAGTGGGAAGATGTTGGTCCACTTGAAACAGATGACTTTGATTATGTTTTCTCTGATGGAAAGAGTATAAATACTTTCGGTGTAAATGCTGGCATAGATATATCTCCTGCAACCTGGACTTGTCTAGGGTTAGAAAAAAACGATGAAGTTGAGTGGCGTTTCATTAGTGACGACGAGGTCCCTTATGGTCCATGGAAAGAGATAGTGACTACTGGAGATGTTAAGCATTAGTATACACCTCTGTAACCATCTGATCGTAGAATCTCTTTGTGCTTCCTGTTCTATCCACCTTATTCCAGAAAGCTTTTGTACCTTCAATAGCTTTAAAAATACTGAAGATAACAACTATAGATATAAGTTGTCTATAGAACAATCTCTGTAGTGGTACAGCAAACAGTAAACTTCTCTTTCCTTTCTCATTTGAGAAAGCAATCATAGTGTATACAAGATCAAATAACGTAAACACTGCGTACGCAATAATTGGTCCTTTTATGTTACCTGATAGAAGTTCGATAACAAAGAATAGGTCTATAAGTGGATATGTAAGTGGTAGAAAGAATCCAAAAATTATAGCGTTTGGAAGAATCACAAAGTTAAAAGATTTATTCTTACTGTCTTTGAATCCTCCTTTGTGTTTCCAAAGGTTTTGGATAGTACCAAAGACCCATCGGAATCTTTGTTTTGTAAATCCTTTTAGAGTGTCAGGAGTTTCTGTGTAAGCAAGAGCTCTATTTTCATACACAACCCTTCCACCATTTCTAATGATAGACATTGTAAGGTCTTGATCCTCAACAAGAGTATCAGTACTGTGACCTCCTAGTTTTAGAACCTGGTTTTTTCTCAAAGCACCAATGGCACCAGGAACAACCTGAATAGCGTTAATAGTATTAAATGCTTCCTTATCTATGTTCTGACCCGTGACATATTCAATAGCCTGAAATACTCCTAAAATTTTCCAAGGTCTTGATGTTTCAATCTTTCCAGCTACAGCCCAAATGTTTTCATCTTCAAAATGCTTCACTAGGTGTGAAATAGCATCGGGGTGAAGTGCGGTATCACCATCAATAGTTATGATAACTTCGTTAGTTGCGATAGCAAATCCGATGTTCATTGCTCTAGCCTTTCCACCATTATCTATACTTTTAAGAAAAATGACATTCCCATACTTACTTTGCATGCTTCTTACTACGTCTGCAGTGGCGTCATTTGACCCGTCATCAACAACTATGACCTCATTAGGTCTATATGTATTATTTAGTACACTCTCTATTGTAGCCTCAATATTATCTTCCTCATTATATGCGGCGATAACAACTGATACGTCCTTGTCCCAATTTAGGTCTTTCTTTTTCTTTAATTTACTTACACTAAATAGAAGTAGAACGATCAATACTCTAATAATTCCAAGGAATAGAACAAATAGGAATATAAAACTTATCAATGACCCTGTCGCTGAAACAACGAACAGAAAGAAGCTATCGAACACCTTTTGGAAGATACCCACATTTTCTAAGTGTTTTATATTTTCAGTCATACTAGAACCTCCGAAAGAACCACTTACTTCTAAGATTTTATCTTTTGTTTTTTGATCAACTACGCCCACACTATATGTGTTTGCTGTTTTCTCTGCTTCAGTAATTAAACCTACACTTAGTTTCCAGTTAATAAGAGCTGTTCTGGTTCCTGCACCAAACACACCGTTTATATTTTTGTACTCAAAGAAACCTTCTTGTCTCAGAAAGTTCTGAAGCATAAATACTTCACCGTTTGTATTTATATCAGCATCAGTAGATCCTGCCTCCATGTGACCTTTAAGGTCGACACCTCCATCGATACCTAAAATGTTTGAAACGGTAACAAACTCATATCCTTCTGATTTAAGATTAATAATAATATATGCAAGTGAATCCACTGTAAGAGTTCTTTCTCCTCCACCATCGTGAAGTAGAATGATATGTCTACCATTTTCTGCTCCTTCTAGAATACTGTTCACAATATCTATAGAGGTTTTAGCTTCGAAGTCATGAGTATTAATATCGGAACCAACAGTAATATATCCTGCTTCTTTAATCCAACTTAGAGCTGGTGTAGAGTTTTCCGGGTGATATGTTGGATATGTTCCAATATCTAATAGGAATGGTGGTCTGTAAAAAATAGTTGGCTCACCAGTAACACTCTCGATAAGTTTGTTAGTTGAGTTTAGCTCCCATTGAAGTCTCGATCTTGAGGAATGGGAATTTTTTGAGTGAGTAAAACTATGACCTCCAATTTCATGGCCATCATTGTAAATTTCTTTTATCAAATCTTCGTTACCAATAACATTATTACCACTAACGAAAAAGGCAGCAGGGACCTCATATTCCCTAAGAATACTAAGGATCTCTTTTGTATATAAATCACTAGGTCCATCATCAAAAGTTAGTACAACCTTTTTTTGACCGTAACTATTATTATAATAATAATCGGAGTTAATAGTAACTTCATTACCTCTAGCTGAGCTAATGTTTGTGAAGACGTTATAAGCAACAAACACAACAAGTGCAGCGGAAAGTATAAGAAATATCCTTGAAAGTATTTTTCTATTATTTTTATCGTCGTAGAAAATCATTGTTTTTTGAAGTTTAAATATCATTAAACACGATATTTACCCTTTATTTACAATCTATCTTGTCTTTTTAATATACCCAATATACTACCATATATAAGATATTTGTCAATATACCACCTCTATCCCATTCACCCTTTACAAAAAACAGTATACGGGTTATATTCTATCCAGAGAAGAGAACTGAAAATTGAAAAGACAAATTAAAAAACAAACGTGGATAGCAAAATACCTCACAAAGATACTAAAAATCAGAGAGAGAAGAGCTCTGCGTATGTGCAGAAATGTGAAGGATTCTAATATAAAAGAAATCCGTAAATCCACCCCCGACAAAAACCGGCTAAAAGACGCGTTTAATATCACTGTTGTGACAAACACACACAAGATGATTCCTGTCCAAATCTTGCTCCGGTGGCCAAATCAAACCAGTCGGCCTAAAAGTAACTATCTGGTCATAAACAACAACTCAAAACAAGAACACGTTGAAAGGCAAATTAAAAAAATAACTGCGGGAGCAGTATAAAAATCTCAAAGCTGACCTATACTCTAGGTCAGCTTTTTCTTTAAGTAAGCGAGTGCTCCGTATATACCATTTACATCCCCGAGCATAGCTCTTTCAAACTTTGGGATAGTTGGAAATATTTTCATTAGCTCTCCAACTCTTTTTTCTATATCTTCAATGCTAAATCTCTGCATAACACTTCCACCTAAAACAACCTTGTCTGGTGACCAGTGAACGATACTGTTATTAATACCTATGGTCATCTTATCAAGCACGCACTTCCAAACGTCAGGATCTTCTATTTCTTTAGCTGGTTTTCCGTGTGATTCACGAAGTTCACTTCCTGCAATAAATTCATGGAGTGTCGTGTAGTTTTCATGATCAATTATTTGAAAACCTGGTTCAAAACCAATGTGATGTCTTGCGATTTCCTTATCAACGATAAGTCCCCCGCCGTACCCGGTACTTGAAGTAACATACATAACAATGTCTGCATCAGCTCCTGATCCAAAGACAGCTTCTCCTAATCCACTTAAGTCTGCATCATTAAAAATTACAGGATTACATCCGGTAATATCCATAAGGGATTCTTTAAGAGGTTTTCCTTCCCAATCAGGTAAGTTAGGTGATCTATCCAACATATCCTTTTCAGAACTTAAAACTCCTGCAATACCACCAACAACTCCATCTATCTCATCACCGTCCGCGATCTTTTCAATCACATCACGAATGTCCTCCATAGCTATTTTAAAATCTTTAGGGGTGTCTAATATAAGAGGTGTACAGAAAGATTCAAAAGAATCATCTTCTGTTCCTGCGAATCTCATATTAGTTGCGCCTATATCAAAAAGGATGTACATGCCATACATTGTATCAGATATTTAAAACAACAAACCCCCAGTTGAAAACTGGGGGTTTGCTCTATGAAGACTTATTGATCACTCTCATCTTTCGATGCTCTGTGTTCTACGTTACATGATCTGCATTTCTTCATGCCTGTTATGGCAACTAAAGCTGATACACCGACAAGTATATATACTATTCTTGCCGCTCCGTCTGGAAGAGTCGCTACTAGGTTAAAATCGAAAAGTCCGACTAATCCCCAGTTAAGACCTCCTACAACAAGGAGTATCCACGCAACAGATTTTAATGATTTCATAATTTCAAAAATTAATTCAAATTGTCTCCTCCTATTGATTATACCATCTCATGATATAATATTTTTAATTATGTATGAAGATGTTGATAAGAAAGAAATACCTGAGGAGATCAAAGGATGGAACTGGGGAGCTTTCTTGTTCAATTGGATTTGGGGTATTGGAAACAAAACATACATCGCCTTATTTTCACTTGTTCCGATTGTTGGTATCGTGATGATGTTCTATCTTGGTTTTAAAGGCAACGAACTAGCTTGGAAAAACAATGATTGGAAAAGTATTGAAGATTTTAAATACGCTCAAAAGAAATGGAGCACTACAAGTATTGCTGTGATAATAATATTTATACTTTTTGTCTTAATCTTTTTTAAATAAAATAAAAACCCCTTTGCAATTGTAGGGGTTTCATTTTTTACTTGTATACAAGTTTTTTAAAACATCGTCAGCTTAAAGCTTGAGGGAGATTTAAAGTAAAGTAGTAATTTTCTTTTCAATCTCCTTTTAGTAATTAGTCGGCTTCTAGGGGTTTGGTGGTCTTTATACATGGTGGTTTGTTTTTATTAAGCTAACAATGTTGTGTACACAATAACTATTTTATATTGTCTGTCCATCTTGTCAAGATTTCTAGCTTTCCATACCTGTGGATAACTTCTTGAGTTTTTTCTAGAATATAATACAATATAGTTAATCAGAGATAACATACAGAAAACCATGCATAAACTACAAGAACACATTTTACAGATATTGGAATCGACAAACCTGAATGGAATGACCCTTCGAGAGATTGGTGATCTAATAGACGAGAAGTTTCCTCAAAAGGTAAAGCATCATCTGGATCAGTTAGAGAAGAAAGGTTTGATTAGATTAGATAGGAAAAACAAAAAGATTGAAAAAGCTCAAAGTGGTGCTGTCAGAAATACAAAACTAATTTCAGTCCCTATCGTTGGTATGGCTAACTGTGGACCAGCAACTGTCTTTGCTAGTGAAAATATTGAAGGATACGTAAAGATATCAAAAAAAATACTAAGGAAGTGTAAAAATATTTTTGCAGTTAAAGCGCAAGGGCTTTCTATGAACAAAGCATCTGTGGGCGGACAAACTATTGAAGATGGTGACTACCTAATTATAGATAGTGACAATACCTCACCTACTAGTGGAGATATTATACTTTCAATTATTGATGATATGGCTAATATTAAAAAATATGTTTGGGATGAACTTAACAATCAAGTAGTGTTGGTATCTCAATCTACAAAAGACATCCCACCTATATACATACATGGAGACGACAGCTTCATGGTTAACGGAAAAGTAATCCAAGTGATTAAGTGTCCTAAGATGGTTTAATCGTTACAAACAAAATTAACCTCTTCTCTTATATATTTTCTACTAAAGAACTTGACCAGTATAGGTCCAAGTATTGTAGTAACCAGAACAAGTATAACCAAAGAAGCTAATAGTTGATCTGGGATAATACCTAATTCCCTACCAGCAAAAGATACAGCCAATGTTGTTGAAAGTTGTGGAATCGTAGAAGCACCAATGATTAAACTCTCTTGGTGTTTAAACTTATTTAACCGGCCACCAACATATCCACTTATGAACTTAGACAGCACTGTGCCTAGAACAACAACCGCTGTAAGTAGTGCTATGTTTTTTGCTTTAAAAATTACTGAAAGATCTGCCTGAGATCCCACGACGATAAAAAATATAGGAATGAAGAAACCATAACTTAGTCCTCTTAACTTCTCTTTTATAATATCCCCCTTAACAATCTGTGACATTACAACTCCAGCAAAGAACCCTGCGATAATAGGATGGAGGCCTAGTAACTGAAAGGAAACAACTGTACCAATTAAAATAACAAATATTGATCTCAGTTCTTGCTGGAAAATATCCCGCTGTGACCTTGTGTTTCTACTAAAATACCATAATAGTTTTGGTATAAGTGTCTTTAGTCCTACTACAACAACAATAAGTATTGCGTAGAATATTGGGAGAGGTAAGAACGTTAAAGTTTGTGTACTTTGAAGTAATATTGAAAGCAAAATCAAACTGGCAACATCAGAGAATATGGTAGCGAGCATTATAGATCTACCGATACCACAACGTAATAGATTGTTAGCTTCTAGAGAAGGAATAATAACAGCAATTGATGACGATACAAAAATTGTTCCCAATAGTAATGAAGTAGTAGTTCCAAGATCAAAGAATATTCCTATACCTAGTCCAACCAAAAAAGGAATGACACTATTCAAAAGAGCCAAACTTATAACATTATCAAATGACTGTCTTGTTTGAGAACCAATTAAGTTTGTTCCTAATCCTGCCATGAACATAAGGAATATAAGTCCTATTTCTCCCAAGAATAAAATTGTTTCATTAGGTACAAATACATTAAATCCTGACGGACCTATTATTACCCCTCCAATTATCAAAGAAACCACCCATGGAACATGGAATTTAAAGAAGAACTCTGAAAAGAACAACCCTGCAAAAAGGACTATAAAAAATGGCAGTAGTTCTGTCATACTATTTTATAAATTTAAAAGAATTAATAATTTTTCGTTCAATTTCTAACAAATCATTATCAGTATTTCCGTCTCGTAATAATTCATCTCCTTCAAATGTATTACATAGTTCTGCGGACACAATATTAAAACCTTGTCTACAACTATATTCAAGATCTTCTATAGCGACACCTGCCCATATGAAACCCCATGGCTTCCAGCTTTCTGGAACATCTTTAAACGTAATCATTGTCGCCCACTTATCCTTATCTGCGAGAACATACTCTCTAACCACATCTACTTCTTCGTTAATATTCAAACCAACTTCTACGTTCTCTCCGATTAAGCCTTCTGATGGGATACCTTTTGGATATATAGAAAACTGAGTTGCATTTGTAAAATGACTTAAAGGTAACTCAATATTGTTTTGAAAAGGATAGAAATTTATCTTTGGACTTAAGTCATCGTCCTCCACGTGGATTCTCCAATGATTTGGATACTCCAGTTCAAAACCATATTCTTTGTTTTCATACTTAACCCACTCTACTTCTCCTAGAGTTAGTGGTTCTGAAACTGTATCCACAAGGTTTACATCATTATTGAGAAAAACTATACCCAAAGATATAAATATTAGGGACACTAGTATTATCCAAGCCATTAACCTATTTTCTTTTTTAAACTTTGAAAAAATCATTATTTGTTATTAGTCTTATATCCCGCTTCTTGCAAGATAACCTCATCAACCTTGTCTTTAATGTGCTGACCAGCACTATAAAATCTAAGTAGGGAGAATATAACCAGTCCTCCCATAATAATACCGAACATGTTAAACAAAAATACCATAAGGAAGAACCTCATTAAGTCTATCTGTCCCATTGATAGCCATATGGCAACCATAGAGATAGGTGGGACTAATGACACGGCGATTGAAATACCTGGTAGGACATTTGTAATTTCTTTTCTAATCCAAGAGAAGGTAGCAGCAATACCAGAAGTGAAAGCTACAAGAAAGTATAGAAAGGCTGCACGTAGTGAATTATCAAATAATGATTCTCTGTACAGGTCAGAAACTTCCGGTGCACTAAATAATATCCCTGCCACAAATGAAATCCCAAAGATAACAGCTACTGACTTCAAAATTAAAATAGCTGTTCTTTTAATTAGTCTCGGTCTACTAACTGTAATACCTAGAGCTATCAAAAGAATTGGATTAAGAACAGGAGTAACAAGCATTCCTCCAATTAGAATTGGAGAGTTCGCAAGAAGAAGACCAGAAGCGATAATAACTGAGGACAGAATTAACAGAGTGAAGTATGCATGAGTAGGTCTGCTCTCTTCTATAAGATCATCAATAGCACGGTATCGATCTTTGTTATTAACAGTTAGAAATGGTTTATCATCTTTTGGTAGTTCCATATTTATATTCTAACGTATTTGTGACTAATTAAGCTATCATTCTTTTAAACTCTTCAATTATAGGGACCTGCTCTGCTTCTGCACCATTTCCATTCGCAATAGAAAGAGCTATCCAATCAGCTAATATCAAAGAGTTAAATACTTTCTCAAATAAACTATCGCCGACAAGAGTTAACTTAGTAACATTTAATCCTCTCTCCTCATATAGTTTTTCTGTAACATCCATCCTATTCTGCACCTTTGGATTATCACTAGGATCTTTCAAAAAGATGAAGTGTAGATTTTTGGATAGTTCTTTTGTAGTATCGATAACGTCCATTCCTGCCATCTCATTATGATTTAACTCTGAAAATACATTATAGAAAGCTGGAACCTTTCCAGTTTCGTTCATTTTAATTTTCCAGTTGTATGCAAGTGGAAGGTTTCTTGTAGATGAATATATTATAGGTATTTTACCTTTAAGGTTTTCTGCCAAACTTTTACCTTCTTCTTTTAAAGAGATTGGATTCAAAACATTTTCAAGTTTTTTGAGCCCATCACAACATGGATACTCTCCAACAAGTGCTGACATACCAATCAAGGAGTACCCTAGTGCGCTTCTTGGTTGAATACCTGTATCAGGCAATTCTACATACGGAAGATTGTTTTCTTTTGCGAATTCAATCAACTTACCTCCCGTTGAGATAACAGCCATCTTATATCCCTTGCTGTACCCTTCTTCAAGGAAATCAACTACTTCCTCAGTGTTTCCTGAGTATGAGCTTGCGATCAGGAGTGAGTCTTTTAGAAATTCGTCATCATATGGTGGTAGTCCATAATCTCGGTGGACGTACAAATTGATTCCGGGTTTGTACATCTTAAGTAGACCAGTAGCAAGATGTGATCCTCCCATACCACAAACAATGAAGTTGTTATGTGTATCTAAGTTTTCTTTGTTTACAATCTCCGGATTGAAACTAAACTGTTTATTGAAATTTTTTATTGCGTCTTCCATATTATGCTAATTCTAACTTGGTTTTAACAACTCTCATATCATCTTCTAATCTATCAACTCTTCTGTCTGATCTCATAATATACCCTTCTAACCTGGCTATGTCTGATTTGTCAGCCTTAGTGTTATCAAGATAATCTAGTTTTTTGTGTATATCACTAAATTCTGATTGCATTAAAACGGCAAAATCTTCAAACTTCTTATCAATCTTGAGATCTAGTAAATCCCCTATTCTTTTTAGATCATTATCTGTAAGCATACATGTATCATATCATATGAAGATGAAAGTCCTGTAAAAACTTTCTAAAGGTTATTCTATTAAAATAGCTCTAACCGGACCTCCTTCAATTCCTGTAAATTTGAGAGGTAGACAGTATAGTTCATACTCTCCTCCAGATACTTCTTTTAGATCAATACCTTCAATCACAGGGATATTTGCACTCAGTAGACTGGTATGTGGTCGGTGGTCATCGCTACCTCTTTGCTTAACAGAGAAGTAATCAATACCAAATATCCTTATTTTCTTTTCTTTCAACCACTCAGCACAATCCCCGTCTAGATATACGTAGTCGTCATAGAATTCAGAAAATCTTCTTTCTGAGTTTGATGTCTTAATCAAAACTCTATCACCTTCATTTACCTCCTTTCCTTCAAAGTCTTCTATCTTTACGGCCTCTCCGCCCTTAAGGTGACTCATGTCAAAAACCTTACAAGGACCAACAAAAGTTTCAAGTGGTATTTGATCAAGTGTTGGAGCTCCTTCCACTGCATGCATTGGAGCATCAACATGTGTACCTGAGTGTGATCCTAATGTTATCTTAGAAAGATGAGTTGAAGCCTCAGGCATCTGTGCGTGAGTTTCAATACTAACTGGTACGTTGTTTGGGTATACAAC
>JBLINH010000020.1:0-12144 GCA_047639165.1 Minisyncoccia bacterium
TTCTATCAGTTCTATTACTTCTATGTGTCTAAGTTTTACATAAACCACCAATGTTCTCTACCCTATTCGAACCTTTCATTACCTCGTATCGCTCAAAAACCCACTCTGTGAGGCGGTTCCAACTTTTCGCGGGCATCTCCACCAAATTAAAATACCCCTATAAATAGGGGTATTTGAAACTACCAATAAAATATTTCTATTTTATTTCAACAGAAGAAAGAATTTTTTTCATATCCCAACGAGGCTCTTTTGAATCAACCCCATTAAGAATAAAGGTTAGTTCATTTTGAGAGAAAACTATTGTGGAATATTCTAATAAGGTTGTTTCATTTCTCTTCTTGATTTTTCGTGTTTGATAATTTCCAATTTTTGTAGACTCTACAGAAATTATTGATTGATTATCATTAGAAGAAACTATCTCCATTTCTAATTTTATAACATCATCTAGAGAATCAGTTATTACCCTTATGCTACCTAAAGAGTCATTCCCTACATCACAGACTCCTACAAAAGAGATTGTGGTATCCAACCATTCTAAATTTTTATTAATATTTAAATAGTCTTTAATTCTACAATTTTCTGGGTGCTTCAATTTAAACAAATCATTTTCATAAACAATCCAATCATCAATTTCATCAAAAGTGGCCTCAACTTTATTTTCATCTATAACCTCATCATTAGCAACAGGAGGAGTATTTTTCACTACAGCGGGGGCAGTTACATCATCTTCTTCAATAACCACCTCATCTACTTCTACATTAGGTGCAGTCGTATTTTTACCAGACAAAGCATACCAACCACCAGCTAAGATCAATAAAATCAAGATTACTATTAAAATATTTGAAGACCCTTTTTGTTTATTCATATTCACTATTCTATCAGTTCTATTACATCTGTATAGATCTCCCTCTCTCAACTCTTTGTATTACCTCAAAAGCTTCAAATATCCACTCAGTAAGGCGGTTCCAACTTTTTACGGGTATGTCCACAAATTAGAAAAATGAAAGTGCCTGGTCTCGTCAACCTTATTCTATCTATTCACCAAAACCTTGTCTTTCAAGGTATGCATGATTATTTATAGTTTTCTCTCTTGTGCTGCCCAATTCAATAGCTTTAGAAAACTGTATGTGAGCATCTTTACTTCTTAATTTTTCCATATACAGATCACCCAAAAGCTCTCTGGAATCGATCCTATTTGGATCCAATCTAATAGCTTCCTCTAAGTCATCAATCGCGCTGCCATCTTGCTCAGTATTTATATAAGCAACAGCCCTGTTTACTAAAGCTTTCGGATAAACACTTTTTAATTCAATAGCATTTGTAAAATAATCAATCGCCGTATAATAATCCCTATAACCTAAACTATGTACAACCCCCAAGGAATTATGTGCTTGAGGTAACTCAGGGTTAAGTTTCAGTGCTTCATTAAATTTTTCTTCGGCCTCTTTATACTCTGATCCACTTAACAACAAAAGTCCTTCTTCGTTTTTAATAATAGCCAACTCAACATTAGTCTTTTTTTCGTTCTGTTCAATTTTTCCAACCATCTCTGATCCTTCAATCTTAAACGATTGGAACATTTTGTCAGCTAGTTTCTCTGTAACAGCAAATTCATCCTCTGCATCTGTAAAACTTAAATGGAATAATGTTTCATTTTTGATAGTGAAAACTTCTTTGATTATACGAGAAACTTCTTCATCACCTCCTCCTGCATAAAAATTATCCTCTACTTTATAAATTAGATATTTACCTTCAGTATTTCCTAAAGATATATCTCCAGACTCAACATATGACATTTCAGGCTTTTTTGAATATTCTGATTTTTTAGTCTCAATCACTTTTTCCAAAGTTGGAAATTCTACATCTTGTGTAAAATCAAAATAACCGATTCTCATTCCATCCAAATGTATATCAATGCCCTTAGCAATATCTATACTTTTCAATGGCTTAGACGACACAAAAAATGCAACTGGTATATAAATCTTGTCATCGGTTGAAATGTTGTCTTTTATAACATACAAATCAGGGACCCAAATTGAAATCCCATATTTATCATTGATATAGGTATCTCCACCTGCCAGTATCTGAGTTTTTTTATAGAAAGGGTCCCCCGCATCTTTTGAAAGAGTATGCGATAGATATGAATTTGACTTTATTACAAAAACAAAAAAAAGAACAATAATTACCAATACAGCCCCTACTACTCCTAATATTATTTTTAAAAAATTCTTCTTTTTTGGTGTTTGTGATTCATTCTCAGGAGAAATGGTGACCTCAGGTGTAATAGGCTGATTTTCTTCTTGAGGGGTAATGTTGTTTGTTTCCATGATAATTATTATATCCCACTTGTTCCATTACTGACATGTGTCTTATGCACCAGAAGAAATCGCTGTGTTTTCTAGGTTATCTAGGTTTTTAACCTGCTCATAAGCCTCAAAAACCCACTCTACTAAGCGGTTCCAACTTTTTACGCCCATCTCCACAAAATCAAAATATCCTTATTTATAGGGTATTTTTGGTATATAGATTGACCATACTCTTACTATGTAGATTAAAATCGTGATGCGAAAATAACAGAAATAAAACAGACGGCTAATAAAATTATAGCCACAGGCAGCAACTCTTGTGTGCTAAATTCTTTTTTTCTTATTTTAAAAACAGAGACAATAAATGATGCAATAACATAATGATAAGTTACAGTAAGAATGATAGAGAGAGTGATGCTAAGGAGCGGATTATCAATAAATCTATCCACAATCATGGGCATCAGTAAAAAAATTGCAGGTATCTTTGCAAGAGTACAAATTAATGTAGACGGGCCGCCGAATGCACAGCCAAAAGAAATCCAGAAAATAAAGTAAGCGGTTGCCGATAAAGCTATAGCGAGAATCACTTTTAGAATAGAAGGTTTCAGCATTTTTAGCATAGAAAAATTATATCATGTTTTTTACTTTACGCTCTTAATAACGACCCTATATTGAATTTCGGTCGGGGTGTTTTCTTCTTATACACCTGACTACAGATACTCTGATATACTTTCAAAATGAATTACTACCTCATGAAATCAGAACCCGGTGTTTACTCAATAGATGATTTTAAAAGGGACAAAACTACACACTGGGATGGAGTTAGAAACTACCAAGCTAGGAATTTCATGATGGAAATGAAAAAAGGAGATGAAATCCTTTTCTATCATTCAAATGCAAAAGAAATTGGAATCGTTGGAACTGCCAAAGTTTCTAAAGAATCCTACCCAGACTTCACGGCCTGGGACAAGAAAGATGACCATTATGATCCAAAGATAAAGGATGGAGATCCAAGGTGGCAGATGGTAGATATAAGGTTTGTTAAAAAGTTTTCCAAGATAATCACCTTAGACGAACTAAAGAAACACAAACAGCTAAAAGGTATGTTCATACTTAGAAAAGGAAATCGTCTTTCAGTAACTCATGTTACTAAAGAAGAGTTCGAACACGTCCTTAAACTAGGAACTTAATAGTATTGACTCTAAAGATATCATATGGAATAATCGTCCTCGAAGTTTTGAACTTTTAATATACCTATGGTAATAAAAAATACGTCATCAATTAGAACAATCTCATCAACTAAAGAGTTGGTGTCAATCAGAACAAGACTAATAAAAAGTCTCACGGAGAGAGGTATCTCATATAAAAGCGTCGGGTTCATTCAAAAAAATGGTACTTACAAATTTATTGTAGTCCTCGATAAAAATCGAAGTGTGCCAAGATTTTTGAAAAGTGGATATTTTGAAAACAACCCTATCGAAGTACAGCATCTCCCAAGTTTAGTGTCAAAGTTGATGCAAACGCGTCCGTTTCCATCTTTTTGGAATAAGTGGCGTAATACCGTCAAAGTAACAGTGGAAAATTAACCTCTTCAATCTAAAGCCCTAAATTTTTAACAAAATTTAGGGCTTTAACTTTTTTAAGATGTCTACTTATATTCAATAATTTCTGGCTGCTCGTCGGTAACCCAAAAAGTATATTCTGTCCAAAGCTTTAGATGGTTTACATATTTCCGAGTAAAGTCTCGTGACCATTCGTGCTTCTCTCCTATTACTAATATATGTAGTAGCTGCCATATCAAAACAAATAGCAATAGAAACTGCCATACGTTTATTATAATACTTTGCAGTATCCACCAAAAAGGACGGAAAAAAGATACACGTCCAAATTTTTGTACTACTTCTACTGATGTTGTTTGTTCATTCATATACAGGCATGTTACTCATGTTTATGAAGATAATCAACTCACACTTCTAAAAAATATAATTTCTGTGTTCTGTCAGACCTGCTATAATCTCCCTATGAAAGCAGTAATACTAGCAGGAGGGAAAGGGACCAGAATGGAAAGTCTAACTACTTTTGTACCTAAGCCCCTCTTACAATACAAAGGTAAATCTCTTCTAAGACATAAGCTGGAAGTGATACCAAAATATACAACTGAGATAATAATAGTAATTGGATATATCGGTGAAAAAATAAAAGAAGAATTAGGAAATGAATACTTAGGTACTCCTATAAGATATGTACTCCAAAAAGAACTTCTTGGAACTGCTCATGCCCTCTTCAAATGCAAAGAACATTTAAAAGAAGATTTCATAGTTCTAATGGGTGACGACATATATCACAAAGATGATATCGATAAGTTATGTAGGAACAACAAATGGAGTGTTCTCGTCGAACAAAATGATGAATCAACACTAGACGAAGAAGGAACGTATAAAATATTAAATGGATTACTTAATGGTTTTACATACACAGGAGCATGTTACTTAACTTCAGAAGTATTTGATCTTGAAATGGTAAGTATTGGTAAAGAGTATGGACTACCTCAAACACTCTCAAAACGTTCAGATAAGATTGAAGTTATAATATCCGAAGATTGGATACGCATTACGGATCCTGAGGATTTAGAATAGCCTGCTCTCCGAAGAGAACAGGCTATCTTTCAAACATCTTATGCAGCAAGCTTTTTTCTTATATCCTCCTTACTAGGGACGTGTACGTTTTCGATTAAACGAAGAAACTTGAGCAAGCAAATAACATGCCAAGAAAAATCGAACAACCATTGCAAACCCAATAAGCCTTGTTTGGCTGATTTTTGAAATGCATGGTGGCAATTATGCCACCCTTCGCCCAAAGCAAAACAAGCTACAAACCAGCTATTAGTACTTCTGTTTTTCAACTTAAAAGGTTTATCCCCCCAAATGTGACACCAGGAATTAACAAAAAAGGTAATATGCTGAACAAAGAACAATCTAATTAAACCTCCCCAAAGTAAATCTAAGAGAATCCCGTATGCATGTCCTCTGATTAGTATTCCAACAAAAGGTGGTATGACCAATCCTAGAAAAACCCACAACAGGAATCGGTCATTTACCCACACCAAATCTTGATTATTCTTTAGACTTGATATCGACTTATCTGATGGAAGTGGTGAGTATAGTAACCAGCCCACATGAGCATGGAAAAATCCTTTTGTAACATTCCACGCCCCATTACCAATAAGGTTTGGTGAGTGTGGATCACCTGTTCTATCAGTATCTTTGTGATGTGCTCTATGACTACTTACCCATTTAAACAAGGGCCCTTGACCTGCCATTGAGCCTACGATACCTAAAAGTATTTCCAGCCATCTATACCGAACAGAAAATCCTGAATGAGTAAAGTATCGATGGAAACCGACGGTCACTCCCAGTATCGTTATGATAGTAAAAGCAATCGTCATACATAAGGCAGTCCAATCAGGTCCTTGGCCCAAGATCATGACAACCCCCCAAATAAAAGCAATTGGTGGAACTGTTAGAAATATCAGCGTAGTTATCTTAGTCAAAAGAGGTGTTTTAGAATCTATGTCTGTCATTGTGTTTTATAAGTTAAGGTTCGTTCTGCATACTATAAAATCACTAAGTACCTTTAAAAGCAAACCTATCTGATACAATACTCAAATGAATACATTTTATGAAAAAGTATACGAGGTAGTAACTAAAATATCCAAAGGTAAAACCCTTACATACAAACAGGTTGCTGATAAAGCTGTTTGCCTCAAAGCCTTCCGTGCAGTTGGTAATATATCGAACAAAAACTACAATACTGACATTCCATGTCATCGAGTCGTAAGATCAGACTGAACTCCAGGAGGAAAAGATTAAAATACTAAAAAAATAAAAAGATATATGAAAAGATGTGACTGGGTACCAATGCAACATGACTTATATGTTAAGTACCACGACAAAGAGTGGGGTAAGCCTATAAAAAACAGTAAGAAACTATTTGAGTTTCTTTGTCTTGAAGGTGCCCAAGCAGGACTAACCTGGTGGACTGTACTACAAAAGAGAGAGAACTACAGGAAAGCGTATGATAATTTTGATCCAGTTAAAATGGCGAGGTACACTGATGCTAAACAACAGAAACTTCTTCTAAACCCTGGAATAATACGAAACAGACTCAAGATCAATGCTTTCCGAGAAAACGCCAAAGTATATCTAGAAATAGAAAAATAATTTGGAAGTTTTTCTAAATACATTTGGTCTTTCACTAACGGAAAGGTAATCGACAACAAATTCAAATCCTTAAAAGATATTCCTGCAACCACAGATATATCTGGTGTCATGAGTAAAGACCTAAAGAAAAGAGGTTTCAAGTTCACAGGATCAACAATTTGCTATGCATTCATGCAAGCCGCTGGATTAGTAAACGATCATCAAGCCGATTGTAGTTTTAAGAAATAACGTACTCCTTTAGATCCCTATTACACTTTTTATAATCAACAAACTTCCCTACCAGGTCCCAAAATCTGTTTGAGTGATTTTGTTCAACCAAATGACATATCTCATGGATGATTATGTATTCAATCAAATGATCAGGTAAGAACATTAACTTAATATTGAAATTCAAATTTCCAAGAGAAGAACAACTCCCCCACTGAGATTTATGGTTTTTAATAAATATCTTGTTGTACTTAAATCCGTGCAATTCACAAATTTCATTTACCCTTGGCTGTATCACTTCCAACGCTTTATTTTTGTATAGAGAAAAATCTTTCTTGGCTATAGCGGGAACCATTTTTATATTCCTCTTTAAGATGTTTTTTAGATTCTTTAAAATCCAATCTCTTTTACTCTTCATCAACCTCTCAGCAGCTAGGTGTGTTGCGAACCAAGGAATGGTAACTACCATCCTACCGTCAGGATGCATTGTGATATTAGTTCTTTTAGCTCTCTTACTTTTCTTCAGTTCGTAACTTAAGAGAGTCTTAGATATTAAAATAGTTCTACTTATCATAGAACTATTTTACCAAATTATTTCCTTCCTGTTTTTACCTCTATCTTTACCCCTTGTTCTAGCCTTCGTATGTCAGCTAAAAGGTTTGCGCGGTCTTTATTAAACAGAGTGATGTTAAATACGCTCTTTCCTCCATTTTTAGCGAATTTCGCCCTATCTCCCACCTTCTTATTTATAGTGATTGATTTAAATGACTTAAGCTCTTTAGCTTTCTTCATTCCTGTAATATTTGAAATTCTTCCTTCTTTTTTAGCAAAAAACTTAAATGCTGCTGAATGTCCTTTTACCCTCTTTTTTATCTTAGGTACTTTTGGTATTGTGATGTAAACAGCGTTTGCTCTGTGGTTAATACCATATGACATTTCATATAGATCAGCCCTGAATCCTCCGATTCGTGGACCAATCTCCACTATCTTGAATCCTTTATCATTCTTGATTAACTCTGCATGAAAGATTGTGCTTCGTAACCCAAGAGCTCTCACTCCTTTTGAAGTCACTTTCTCCGCTTCCTCAACAGTTCCTTTAGTTAGATTAGTTGGTGTCATTTGTTGGTATCCGAAGAAATCATCAAATCCAATCTCTCTTCCTGTCTTTACTTGAACTATTGGACAATGGTACACCTTACCTCTTGAGTTTATATATCCATCAATTGAATACATGTTTCCTTCGATGAACTCTTCAACGATTACTTGTGGGTCGCTTGATCTTGATGAATCTTTGTATGCTTGCTTCACCTTTCTAAATACCTGTGAAAGGTTCTTTTCAAGCTCCTGTCTGTGGTACACAATATTCACAAGAAGTGACTGTGCTAACCCTACTGGCTTGATTACTAAAGGAAAACTAATTTTCTTTTCAATCTCTTTGAGACTAGCTTTAGTTTGATCTTTTACGAGCATAAACTTTGGAGTGATACTTTTATCTAGTGCAAAAAATCTTTTTCTCATCTTGTACTTGTTCACTGACCATTCAAGAGATTCTGATGTTGGAGTCTTTAGGTACGGGATATGAGGAATCACTTTTTGAAATCGTGGGATAGATACTTCTGATCTGCAGTATGCGCCCAAAAGTTCATCTCTGTGTGGCAAGATTGCAGCAATGATAGAGTCTGGTGAATTGAAGTTACAAGGCACTGCAACTTTAAACTTTTTTATCACATCAAGATTTTCTTTACCAACCATATTACTTGGGTATAGAAGCATATATCTATACCCCTCCTTATTCTTTTTTAGAGCGTCAATAGTAGAAAGAGCCGCTGCTACAGGACTATCGATTAGTAGTATTAGATTCTTCTTAGATTTTTTTATTGCCATGTACCAAAAATGTGCGAAATTGATAAGCACCACCATCATGAACTATTTTAAGAGACTGTCAATAGCTATTGTAAACACGTTGTTTATTTACTCATAATATATGGTATACTCGTTTCAATGCTCGATCATATCGAGTATTTATCATTGATAAATAAAAAATATTTTTATGGATCCAGAAAACAATCCAGTAGAAGGTGAGGAAGTTGTAGTACCTACTGAAGGTGAAGCAACTGAAGCACCTGCAGAAGCTGCACCTATGGGTGACGCTCCTGCTGAAGGAGGAGAAGAGGCTGCGCCAATGGCATAAGTTTCGAATTTAAAAAAGGCCTTGCAACTGCAAGGCCTTTTTTACTACCCAAATGTAAATGTGAATATCTCAAACTCTCCCTGTATGACCTCTATCTCTAGAACATGAGATTCTCCTTTCTCTGCTTTGAAGATCTCATACAGTGTTGGTTCATTTATGTCGTACTCTCCTACATTTTCTCCATCTATATATATTCTCACCTTTCCGCCTTCATCTGAGGAAGCTACTATATTTACTTCTTTAGCTATGAAGTTAAAAAATACTTTTGATCCAACTTCGGATGTTACGGCTGATTCTTCTGTAATATTCCAATTTCCCGCAAGGTATAACTTATTTGGTACTATTTTACTCGGTGTTTTGAATTCCTGAGATCCAACCACACCCTTTTTACCGTTTGAAAGATACTCGTTTCTTGAGGCACCAAAGTATGCTTCAGGACTATTAGAATCTTTCTTTATCTCCTGTATATCAACTAGATCAGATGATACGTCTCCATCTTCTCCCAATACTTCTTTTCTTTCTTTTAGTAACTCTATAATTTTCTTTTCAGTTTCATCATATGAACCTTCTCCTATATGGTCATAAACAACATTTCCGTGAATATCTATTAGATACTTTCGAGGCCAGTATTGATTCTCCCAGGCTCTCCATGTTCCATAGTCATTATCAAGTACTAAAGGAAATGTTAATCCCCACTTCTCTACCATCTCTTTGAAGACATTTTCTTTTTTCTTTTCAAAAGCAAACTCTGGAGTATGTATACCAACTATCTCAAGTCCTTGGTCCTCATACTTCTCATACCATTCCTTTAAATATGGAAATGTTCTCTGACAGTTGATACAACTATATGTAACAAAGTCGATTAGGATAACTTTCTCTCCAACAATGTCTTCCAACTTAAATGGATCACTACTAACAAAACCTGCTGGGTTTTCTATCTCTACATATTTAAACTCTTCATACCCATTTATCTTGTACTCTACATTAGAACTAGTATTCTCCGGAGGATTTTTATACAAAACAAAACCACCAATACCTAAGGCTGCGAGCATAACTCCACCAACGATTATTTCTACTTTCATATTATTTTATGTCTACGTTTTCTAATAATCTGTTCTCTATATTTCCAACAATGAAGAAATTACTATCTAATATATATGCTTCTATCTTCTTATCAAAACCTGAGATAATCCCTATAGCTACCAACAAGAACAGAACTCCAATGGCCTTTTTGAACCATCCATCAGGATCTGATATACCTGAAATCTTTGAAACAAACCTTTGTCCCAATAGGGAGATTAGGAGTAGGACTAAAGAAAGTCCTACTGCATACGCTATTAAGTTGATCAGTCCGACAGCAAAACTCTGCGGAAGAACTGTAGCCAAGATTACAAAGTATGTTGGACTACAACTTGAAAACACTGGACCAAGTGCTGCTCCCATTAGAATGTCCCCTTTGAAGCTTTCCTTTTGACTAGCTTTAGTCAGCCAACTGTTTGCCTTGTGCTCTCCTTTGAACTTCAGAACAAGCTTCGCCCAAGCCCTTGGAAAGATCATTGTAATTGAGAAAAGAATTAGAATCGAACCAGCAAACAATTTCCAAAAACTTTGTGGTATATCAATAAAAGAAGTACTGACCTTGAGAATCAGAGTGAAAACCACTACAGATACAGCGAGAGATGCTGTAATTACGTATGGTTTAAGTTTACTTCGTGTATCCGACACTGAGCCTCCAATGATCACTGGAAGTAGTGGAAGGATACACGGTGCAAGAACTGTTAGTATTCCAGCTATGAAGGATATTAGAAGTAATGTCATATTATTTAAGTCTCGTTATTACGTCGTCCACAGTACTTCCTCCGATCCACTTAGCAACTTCATTTCCTTCGTTGTCCACTTGAACAAATGAATGTTGGAAGCGAACTGAGTACTTTTGTTTTAGTTCTGTTTCAGTATCGTAGTTTAGTTTCAAGATGGTTAAGTCTTTTGGAAGAATCCCAATATTTTTTAGAATATCTTTCTCATGAATTCTACAGGTTGGACACCAGTTAGCATAGAAAAACAGAAGTACTCTTCCTTCAGCTGAAGATACCTTCTCTGGTGTGTAATCTTCATATGTTCCGTGCTCCCCATTATTCTCTACTACTTCTTGTGGAGCCTCTTTATTTTCAGATTCCCCACTAAACAAAACAGCACCGCCTATACCTGCGATTACTAATATTATAATTACTACCAACAAAGCTCCTCCTTTTTGATCATTTTTCATATACTAACTATTATATCCAAAGACACATGTAAAGCAAACTTTACATGTGGGAATTAATTATTCCGTCCACTCAACTTCAATGTAACCAGTTTTCCGAGAATCATTGCAACAAGTGCAAGAACCAACCACACATCAATATTGTGAGTTGTACTCTGTGTGATGATTCCAACAAGCATTACTATAGTTCCAGAAAGGAAAGCTACCCTTCCTGCCCTACTCTGATGGATTTCTTCTCTTTCATCTTTTGGAACGTCTTTCCATACAAATATAGAAAAGAATACGAAAAGGAGAATGAGTACTGTAATAGTAGAAGTAAGCATCATGTTTGAGTAGTAGATACTAAATGGATCCATTAGGAAAATCAGTATCAGGACTAGTCCAATTGATATTAACCATTCTTTTATATATCTCATGATATTTGAAACACTTTTTCAAGTGCTACGTTAAAAAACTTACTAATCTTCAAAGCTAATGTAACTGAAGGTGTGTAATTTCCTTTTTCTATGGCAATGATGGTTTGTCTGGTCACACCCAACTCATCTGCCAAATCTTCCTGGGTGATACCCTTTTTGGTTCGAAGTTCATTCACGCAGTTCATTACTGTCTCTTTCTTCATGTGTATATACTACATGCTTTTGCTGTACAAATATAATATTGACGTCAAATATCTTTAGTGGTATTGTCTCGGAAGAAAGGGATTATATATTTTGAAAATAAAAAACATAAACGGTGAAGTAATACTGGAAGTTGAAGGTGCTTATCTTACGGGAGCTGATCTTAGAGGAGCTAATCTTAGAGGAGCTAATCTTCAAGGATCTGATCTTACGGGAGCTAATCTTCAAGGATCTGATCTTACGGGAGCTAATCTTACGAGATCTGATCTTAGAAGAGCTAATATTGTAAGAGCTAATCTTACGGGATCTAATCTTACGGGAGCTTATCTTCGAAAAACTA
>JBLINH010000021.1:0-11284 GCA_047639165.1 Minisyncoccia bacterium
GATCCTCACTGTAGAGCCGATTCCCCCAGTTGCTTCCTGGAACTTGGACATCCCAGGATGATGAGTCAGAGAAATCTAGGTCCGTAAATAATTCTGAATTATACTTGTAGATTACCGCGCCTGCGCCGAGCGTCGTAGCGGCTCCAGAATAGACATCGCCTTTTAGTATCCATACGTCCGCGCCGAGCGTCGTAGCGGCCCCAGAATCAATCGTGCCATGGACATCTGAGTTCGCGCCAAGTGTAGTGGCGGCTCCTGCAATAATGTTGCCAACGATCTTTGCATCGGAACCCAGGGTTACGTAGCCTTTAGCAAAGACCGTACTAATATGATAAAATAACTTTATGATGTTTTTAGATTTTGAATTTCTTACTTTATTTATTCCAGCTGTAATTCTCGCACTACTAGTAGTTTTTGTTATGAGAATTTTTACAAGTAAAAAACCAGAAAAATTACAAGAAGGAAATCAAGAAAAATTTCCATTTTGGATTGCAATAATTTTAGGCATTCTTGCTATTTTTGGACACGGAGTTATTGGGTGGCTTTTCCCTTCTTTTCTTGGCGGTTATGTTTTTCTTTATCTTCTATTTTTTACACCCTACTTTGCCATAAATTTTTTAGGATTTGGTTTTACAAAAAAGAAAACTGCTTTGTTGGTTTTGGGAATTTCAACTGCAATTTTAATTATTGGTGCATCTATTTTCTTTACTAGATAACACTTTACTTTTCTTTACATTGGCTCCGCCGACTTGTTTTAGTTCGAACTTAAAAATGTGGTGGAAAATATGGAGTTGTTCATAGGGGTTCTATAGCCGAACTTAAAAAGGAAACCATATTCATGAGTTATGTTATACTATTAAAATTATGGGATTTGAAAACTTAAATCATCGCGAAGAAACATTAGAAAGTCTAACTAATGAAGGTTTGTCTATCGCACAAGCCATGAGTCAAAAGTGGAATATTCTTCCGAAAGATTCATCAGATATATGGTCAGCCGAAAACCCTGACTTCGGTTTTATTTATAGTATGACCGAAAAAACTGGAAAACGAACTGGTATTCAAGCTTGGTATGATGGTCAAATCGATTTTATAGAAACACGCAGCGATGGAAGTGCTCAACAGACTATGATGTGGCGTTTAGTCGATACACTAAAGAGACATCAGAAGTATATGGATGAAGTATTACAACATTACGTCTAGTTTTAACTTAAGAAAGGGGCATCTTCCAGTTCGAACACTCGTCGGGGTACCTGAAAAAGTGTTGAAATATATGGCTTAAAAATTGGCTCCCCGTACAGGATTCGAACCTATAAACTACAGCACATCAAACTGTATAGAGTCAGTATGAGAATTACCTAACCCGTCTACAATATTTACTTGAACAGTATTACTATCACTTATCCCTGGAGTATTGTTTGGAATAAACATAATACTTTTTCCAACAGGGTCAATTTCACCAATATTTTGTCCGTTTAAAATAACTTCACTTTCTTTTATATCACCACTAAATGAAATTGATACAACCATTTCTTTGTCATTGAAATACGATTTTCCATTATCAGGACTGATAATACTTAAAGTCTTTGAGTTGTTTGATGGGGGACTAAAACTTTTACCACCTGACCATATAGAAACAGCTTCTTCCCACATACCGTATTGAGGATCTCTTCCTGGGTTATTTGGTTCATCACCAAGTGGATTATTTTTATCTACATAATGAAGAATTGAATGTATATTACTAGTTTGCCACTCACCTCTAATGATTGGTTTTACATCTTGATTCATTGGTTCAGGTGATTGGAAAGGTTCACCTGGATATTTGTTTAATGCAAATTGCATATACTCATTCCACATAGGGGCTACGATGGAACCAGCCGCCTTTTTACTCATACTACTGTTGTCGTTGTTTCCTGCCCATGCAGCGACTGATATAGATGGAGTGTATCCAACTATCCAAGCATCCCTATAATCGTTTGTAGTACCAGTTTTAGCTGCTACATCACGTCCTCTAAAGTTTAAGTAGGAGTTAGATCCGAAGACTGGAGCTCTTGCTACATTATCAGACAAGACATCAGAGATTAATCTTGATGTTTGTTCATTCAGAACCCTAGCTGATTCTTCTTTGTACTCTTCAAGTACTTCTCCTTCTTGATCTTCAACAGAAAGAATTCCAACATGGGGTCTTTTTACACCATCGTTTGCGAATACAGCATATGCACTGGCCATATCAATTGGTCTAACTTCACCACCTCCAAGAACAAGTGTAAGACCATATTGACCTACATTTGTTAGTGTTCCTATACCAAGATTCTTTGCGAGTTTTAGTGAGTCTCGAAGTCCTGCAAGGTAGAGAACTTTAATGGCTGGGACGTTAACTGATTGTGCTAAAGCATTTCTAAGTGACATAGGCCCGTTATATTTACCGTCATAGTTTACTGGTTTGTAGCATTCACCACTTGATTCACAGGTTGTTGAGAATTCTGTAGCAAGATCGAACACTACAGTCTCAGGTCTATACCCCTTATTGAAAGCTTCTGCATATACAAATGGTTTGAAGGAAGAACCGGGCTGTCTCTTTGCTGTAGTTATGTTGAAGTTACCATCGATATCATTATCGAAGTAATCTCTTGAACCAACCATCGTAAGGATCTGCCCTGTCTTTGGATCAACTGCAACTATAGCTCCGTTCTCTGCATCAAACTTTTCTTTGTTAGCCAAAGCATGTTTGTTCACAATTTCTTCAGCTTTTTCTTGTAGTTCCCAATCGAGTGTTGTAATTACTTTAAGACCTCCTTGTTCAACTGCTTCTTTTCCATATTCTTCTTCAAGTTGTTCTTTTATATACATCACAAAGTGAGGAGCTTTAATTCCAAACGACGCTTGTTTTTGGAATACAACTTGTTCATTGTTTGCTGTATTGAATTCTTCTTCGGTTATGAAACCATGTTCGAACATTCTTTGTATTACTTTTGTTTTTCTAGTTTCCAGCTCTTCCTTATATCCTCCATACGGAGAGAAATATGTTGGAGCTTGTGGAAGTGCTGCAAGGTACGCCGCTTCTGCAACTGAAAGATCTTTAGCATCTTTCGAGAAGAACCTTCTTGTTGCTTCTTGAACACCATAAACAGTACCACCGTATGGAACTTCGTTTAGATATATATTCAGAATCTGATCTTTTGTTAGTATATTCTCAAGTCTTGGTGCTAGAACCCACTCCTTTATCTTTCTTGATACTTCCTTGTCTGTGGTTAGGAGAGCATTTTTGATAACCTGTTGTGTGATTGTTGAACCTCCTTGTCCTCCAAGAAGATCACCATCTTTTATGTTATTTAAAATAGCTCGAACGATAGATTTAATCTCAATACCATTATGGTTATAGAAATTAGCATCTTCGATGGCGATTGTTGCAAACTTTACATAGTCTGAAATATCCTCGTAGGGAACAACTGTTCTGTTTATATCACCATGAACATCAAAGAGGATAATCTCTCCAGTTCGATCATATATTTTTGTTGATTGAACAACTCTTCTTTCTTCAAAGGAGTCTAACGAAGGAAGTTCAAAGCTTGTAATCCAAATAATAATAATCCCAGTAAAGATGAAAAATGATACTAATCCAATAAGGAATGTTGTTTTTAAATTTTCTTTTTTAAGGAGTTTTTTAAAGAACTTCTTATTTAGTTTTTTATACATACTAATAAATATTGTACCACCAATACTATGTTTAATTTTGGCACTATACACCGAAAGACATAAAAGGCCAAATATGATAATATCATCATATGTTTGGTTTCAAAAAAGAGATAAAAATAGATACAAGTGAAGATAAAATACAAAAACTTCTAACAAGAAATATTGAAGAGATTTTTGTAAAAGAGACTCTAGAAAAGAAACTAAAATCTGGAAAACAATTACGAATTAAATTAGGTTTTGATCCAACAGGACCTACAACCCACATTGGACGAGCTATTACCCTCCGAAAGATGAGAGAGTTTCAAGACCTTGGTCATAAACTAGTCTTTCTAGTTGGAAACTTCACAGCTCAAATTGGAGATCCAAGTGATAAGTTGGAAAAGAGACCAACATTATCTCCTGATGAAATAGAAAAAAACCTAAAAGACTACATAGATATAGCTGGAAAGATTATCGACATATCTAAAATTGAAGTTGTATACAATGCAGATTGGCTTTCAAAGCTAACCTTCACTGAAGTAGCTAAATTAGCGGACAGCTTCACTGTCGCTCAGATGACAAACAGAAGAAACTTTAAAGACAGACTTGAGAAAGGAGATGAAGTATCACTACGAGAATTTCTGTACCCACTAATGCAGGGATATGATTCTGTTGTTACAGAAGCGGATGTTGAAATCGGAGGTTTTGATCAGTTGTTCAACTTAAAGGCTGGAAGAACAGTTCAAAAGTTCTATAACAAACCAGTTCAAGATGTAATCACTACTGTGATGCTTGAAGGAACTGACGGAAGGAAGATGTCTACAAGTTGGGGGAATGTGATAAATATTACAGATGATCCAAAAGATATGTTTGGGAAAATAATGACTTTAAATGATGAACTAATTCCTAAGTACTTCATGGCTTGTACAGATATATCTCTTGAAGAACATCAAAAGGTTGTTGATGATCTTAAAGATGAAAAAAATAATCCAAAAGATATAAAAATGAGATTAGCTAAAGAAATTGTTTCAATTTACCATGGAAAGAAAGAGGCAGATAAGGCAGAGGACAATTTTATAAAAATATTTTCAGAAGGATTGAAACCTGATGAGATAAAAGAAATAAAAACTAAGAAGGGGAGTAAACTAGTTTCTGTTTTAGTTGATAATAATATTATAGAATCAAATTCTGAATTTAGAAGACTAGTTACAGGTGGAGCGGTAAAAAATGTAGATACCGATATTAAAATAGAAGATACTAATTATTTAATTGAAAGTAGTGTAACTCTAAAAATAGGAAAGAGAAGGTTTCTTAAAATAGAAGTAGAAGCCTAGAACGAATCTACGTCTTCAAAAGAGTCCATATCCATATCGTCTGGATCATCATCGTTCTTATCACTGTAAAGTTCTGTGTCTGTGTGTAAAGAAGATTCCTCATCTGTTTCTGTAAAAGAAAATTTAAATAAAAAGTTTGAAAATATTCTTGCGATCATAATTACGATAAATTATTTTTAATAATCTCTATTTTTTATCAGAAAATAAAAAATTAGCAAGACTATTTTTTGTGGATAAACTTTTCTGATGCAAAAAAAGTTAATCCTGTAGCAATTGCATCGTACTCATCATCGTATTTTATCTCTTTATTTATTTTGATTAAGTTAGGAACCATTTTAATTACACCAGCCTTATCGCTCCTCCCATATCCAGTAACAGCAACTTTAATTTGGATTGGTGTGTATTCAAAAACTTTCATTCCTCTTGAGGAACATTCGTTTATTACTACACCTCGTGCCTCAGAAACTTTCATAGCTGTTTTTTGGTTACTACCAAAGAATAGTTTCTCTATAGCTAGCGCATCAGGGGAGTACTGAACTATTACAGATTCTATCTTTCCACTAATGAGAGCCAATCTCTCTTCATGTGGAAGTTTTGCTGAGGTTTTGAAACAGTCTGAATAGAGAAGATTTTCCTTACCGTCTTCTTTTTCTATTATCGCTATACCAACTCTTTCATACCCTGGATCTATACCTAATATTTTCATACTGGTAGTTTATCATAAAAGGAAAACCGCCCCGAAGGGCGGTAGTTTTAGATTATTATAGTTGGTCACAGTGTAGAACTGTCATCGTTATAGAATCTTCGTCTCTTAATAGTGAGACGATATCTTTTTTATCATCTTTTGTAAAACTTATTGATGAAGAAGATCTACCTAACACTGTAAAATTAATACCTTTATAGTAATTGATGACGATATTTGAAAATTCTTCAGCATCAGGTATCTTTCCTGATGCTGAAGAAAAATAAAAAGTATTTCCATCTTTTTGGTGTTTGAGGTTTGTAAACTTATCTTTAAGATACCAACATATATAAGAGTTATTAGCGTTCATTCATCAAGAACACTACTTCTTTAGTTCTATTTACGCAACGTTTGTAAAAACCTCCTGAACATCATCGCTTTCCTCAATACTATCTATTAGTCTTTCTAGTTTTTCTATATCAGATTCACTTAGTTCAACTGTAGTATTCGCTACCCACTTATGTCCTTCTCGTGAGAAGGCCCAAGATGCAGCTCCAGGTGCAGCTAATTCATGTCCATTTTTAGATAGAGAGTGTCTCACTTCAGCAGCCGCTCTATTCTTGTTATCAGTTAGAGCTTCGATAATAAGGGCAGATCCACCAGGACCATACGCTTCGTATGTTACAGGATCCATATCTAGTGTTCCTGAGTCAGTTCCTTTCCTAACAGCTCTTTCAATTGTATCTTTTGGCATGTTCTCTTTCTTTGCAGATTCAATTACTGTTGCAAGTCCTGGAGAGGAAACATCACCGTTAGCTTTTTTACTCTCAGCTGTGATTAGTTTTGAAAGTCTTGAGAAGACCTTACTTCTCTTTGCATCCTCCGCTCCTTTCTTGTGTTTGATCTTTGACCATTTGTTATGTCCTGACATGATTGTTTATGGTTAGTTATGTATGAAAATATATCAATTTTGTAGAGAAAAGAAAAGGACCCACAATTGGGTCCGGGTGACGTATTTTCCTGCTTAAAGCAGGAACCTGATAATCTCAGATGGGATGTGCTTTGTTTGTATTCACGTCATCAAATACTTCCTCTAAATTATAATACAGAAAGATAGATAGTGTCCATTGACACTATGGTTATATTTGTTGTTTGTAATAAAAACAGTAGTAGTTAGTTCTATAACAACTTTTTTGGAGGATTGATTCCAATATGATCATATCCCTTTGTAGTAACAATTCTTCCTCTTGGAGTTCTTTCAATTAAACCAAGTTGCAATAGGTATGGTTCGTTAAATTCTTCGATAGTACCAGCTTCTTCAGAGAGTGACATAGCAAGAGTTGATAGCCCTACAGCACCACCACTAAACTTATCGATAATAGCTTGTAATATGTTTCTGTCAGACTTAGTTAATCCTAAACTATCAATATCAAGCATCTCAAGAGTTTTTAAAACACTTTCCTTATCCAAATCTTTCTTATGTATTTGAGCATAGTCTCTACATCTCTTTAGAAGATAGTTTGCAGTTCTCGGAGTGTATCTACTTCTTTTTGCAATCTCACCAGCTGCAGTATCATCAAGTTTTATATTCAAAAGCCCAGCAGATCTTTTGATGATCTCTTCAATTTCTGACTCCTTATAAAACTCTAGTCTGAAAATTCCTCCGGAGAACCTTGAACGAAGCGGGGAAGAGACCATCGCCATCTTTGTTGTAGCTGCAATTAATGTAAAAGGAGGAAGTTCTAATTGTATTGTTCTTGCTGATGGTCCTTTACCAATTATGATATCAAGTACACCTGATTCCATAGCAGGGTACAGGACTTCCTCGATTGTTTTGTTCAATCTATGAATCTCATCTATGAAAAGAATGTCTCCAGGAGACAAATTAGTTAGTATGGAAGCTAAATCACCGACTTTTTCTACTGCAGGACCAGAGGTAATCTTTATTTGCGCTCCTGTATGTTTTGCGATAAGGTATGCAAGCGTTGTTTTTCCAAGACCTGGAGGGCCATAGAATAAAACATGCTCAGGTGGATGCTTTCTACCCTTAGCAGCTTCAAGAAGAATGTGAAGATTGTCTTTGATACTCTTCTGACCTATGTACTCCTCCCAGACACCTGGTCGTAACTGCTGATCCAGAAATACCTCTTCATTTTTAGGGGGATTGGAATTAGGGCTTGACATATAAATAAATTATGTTAGTATAGTCCGAGTAAACATTTTGACATCGAAACCATAAATCTCTAGACAATTGAACTTCCAGTTTAATGGGTGAGTCATCAAGGACGTTTACGGTACCCCTCGTGGGACCACTGTTGCCATCCTTAATGATTTTTCCACCTTTGTTCACAGTTTCAAAGGTTTGTCTAGAGATTTATAGTTTTGATTGAACTAACTTGTCCGATTTCGGATGAGTTTTTTTTATTTTCAAACTCTTTTCTGACTATAGCTGTCTCTTCATTCTAACACAACTAGTCAGGTCATTTTTTTTATAGTCTAAAGCGAAAATTCTGGTTCAGAATTATTTTTATCACTATCGTCAAGATTGTCAGACTCCTTTTTGTCTTTTGTTACTATACTTTCACCTTTAAAAACTAATCCATCGTGATCAGTTTTTTCAGTTATCTCTTCTTTGTCCATAAAACCTTTACGAGTCTCAAGATCAACCACTCTTTCAACTTCAGATAGGGTAGTAATACCTTTTAAAACCTTACTAATACCATCTTCTGCCATATCCATAATACCTTGTGATCTAGATACTTTTTTAATTTCTCTTTCACTAGGATTTGTCTGTAATACAGCCTCAATTTCCTTATTAGATATGATGGCTTCATATATTCCAATCCTTCCTTTGTATCCTAAACCATTACATCCTGAACAACCAACAGCTTCATATACTTTTTCAGTAAAATCTATATTAGGGTTTTGTATTGAGTTGTATATCCCTCTCATTAAATCTATTTTGTCTTTAGGTAGTACTGTTTCTTTCTTACATTGAGGACATAGTAATCTCACAAGTCGTTGTGCGATTACTATGTTGATTGCAGAGGTCAGAATCTTTGGATTAATTCCAAGATCAATTAATCGGGTGTATGCACCAGCTGCATTATTTGTGTGTAAGGTAGAGAAAACAAGGTGACCAGTCAAAGCTGCATGAACTGCAGTTTCGGCAGTTTCAATTTCACGGATCTCACCAACCATGATTACATCAGGGTCCTGTCGCAATGATGATTTCAATCCTTTTGCAAAGTCGTAGTTTTTTTTCCTATCAACTTGAGTTTGAACAATACCTTTAAGGTGGTATTCGATAGGATCTTCAATGGTGATTATCTTTGTAGATTCACTTTTAATATTAGTAAGGAAAGCATACAGGGTTGTTGTCTTACCAGATCCTGTTGGACCAGTATTCAAGATCATTCCATTAGGTTTGTTTGCTTCCCGTAAGAATATTTTAAGAAGCTCTGGTTCAATACCAAGTTCCTCAAGAGGAACTGCGATTGATTGAGGATCTAGAAGCCTAAGAACAATAGACTCATTGTACGCTCCTGGAAGAACTGATGACCTGATCTCAATTTCTTTTTGATCGATCTTCACACTAAACCTTCCATCTTGTGATGTGCTTTTTATATTCAACTTCATTCCAGAAAGTAGCTTTATCCTTGATAGTAGTAGTTTATATGTTTCGTTATCTAATCTAACGATGTCTACAAGAATTCCATCCAGTCTGAATCGCAATCGAACATCTTCTCCCTCAGGTTCAACATGGATATCACTAGTTTTTGTTGCTATGGCACCAGCCATTACAATCTCAACAATCTTAGAAAGTCTAAAAGCTTTCTTCATTTGTACGGTTTTTTCAACCAAGACTTTTATATCATCGATAGTTTGAACATGATCAACCATTTCTCTGATTTCATCACTTGAGATATCGAGTGATCCAGCTTTTGATGCTGTAGAATGTGAAATATCTTTATACCTATCCCAAGCTCTCTCAAGAGATTGAGTTGAAACTAAGAAAGGTTCAATTACATATCCTCTTTGATCTAATTCTTTTAATTGGTTTTTTGTTTCCTGTCTGTTTGGAGAAAGGACGGCTACTTTCATTCTTTTTCCAACAAGATCGAAAATAGCGACCTTTGCTTTTCTAGAATTTTCTTCTGATATTAAACGTAGACCGTCTGTATCAACAGGGAAGACTGTTAGATCGGCATATGGAATGCCATATCTTTTAGAAAGGATTTGAGCTAATTCCTCCTCCTCTTTTTTAAGTAGTGTTGCTAGACTCTTTTTTTGTTCTTCTTCGTTAAACTTTATTACCATACAAGTATTGTACCGTATTTTGCGTATTGATTGAGGAGGTTATACTGATTGACAAAAGGTGTGAAAAGTGATATAGTATATATAGAATTTGAACCTAAAAAACCAAAAACGAAAGGAAGAAAAGGAAGAAAAGTATGAAAAGATTATCATTAGTATTTCTGTTAGCAGTGTCTCTTACTCTTGTGAGTTGTCAGACACACTCACAAAATTCTGGACCGAAAAAAAAGAAAGGTGGGTGGACGGTTAATCTAAACCTCCCAGCAATTGCCGATATGGTGCAGATCAATGTTGATCTGGGTCACGGGCGCAGGTTGTACCCGCACACTACACGGTATTATAGTAGTAATTACGGGGGAGGTCTCCGTTACTACTACTACAATGCTCGAGGTCAACAGTTATTTGTACCAAAAAATCATGTGCATACGCACAAGATTAAGGTGGTACACACTCGAACTCCTCCTCATGTGAAGAGAACTGGGGGAGTCCAGCAGAAACAATCTCGACCTGCTCCAACAAAGCAGGTACAGTCGCGGTCTAGATCGACCTCATTGCAGCAGTCCAGGGCAAAAGCCAGGGCTATGCACGATAGGTAACCTATCACACCAAAGCGAGTATCTCCGGATACTCGCTTCCCTCTTTATACTATTGACAATCTATATAATATGTTATATACATACGTAAGACTCAACACAAGTCATACCTCAAAACCCAAACAAAAAACGAAAGAAGAAAGATATGAAAAAAAAAATTAGATTGTTGATGATGTTCGTACCAATTATACTGATGACCAGTTGTGGTTTTTACGGGGGTGTTACCCTGGGAAATATGCAGAGAACATATAATGCTCCTGTTCAGTTAAGGAATAATCCTTCGACGAAAACCCCTGGTGTAAGATACCAAACACAACAACAGAGGGTAGTGCCACAGTCCTACCAACAAACCTACCAACAAACCAGGCTTTACCCTGCAATGGGAGTTGTGCAACCACATCCTCCCAGAACTAACACTAGAACCTACAACGAAAGAGTTGCAGATTTTAGAAGCATAAAAAAATAAAGAAGATTTTTTTTAAACCTTCACCTAAAGCGAGTATCTCCGGATACTCGCTTTTTTCTTTTGTGTTGATATAGTAGCGACATGAAAAAGGAGGTAAAAAGTATGGAAGAAATGGAAGTGTTTGCTAATACTTTTCTTTCACATATCTCACCAGCTGAAACAGCTACTGTCGTAGGTCTTTCTGGAGATTTAGGTTCAGGAAAAACTACCTTCACTAAGA
>JBLINH010000022.1:0-10089 GCA_047639165.1 Minisyncoccia bacterium
CCACATTGTCAATATTTTGTGCCGAGGAGAGGACTTGAACCTCCACAGATTGCTCTACTAGTTCCTAAGACTAGCGCGTCTACCAATTTCGCCACCTCGGCATATATTCATTTGTCTTGTAATTTATAACTCTTTATAAGATAAAAATCAATTATCTTGTCCGCCTAGCAGGACTCGAACCTGCGACCATTCACTTAAGAGGCGACTGCTCTACCAGCTGAGCTATAGGCGGATACCTATTTAGTCTATTTAAATCTATTTAACATAGATTGTGCCCGGGGCGGGAATCGAACCCGCATCCCAGAGGGACACGATTTTAAGTCGTGCGTGTATACCAATTCCACCACCCGGGCATTTAAATATTAGTACTAACTAATATTTGAGGCGTGGGCGGGAATCGAACCCGCGCATATCGGTTTTGCAAACCGCTGCGTTACCACTTCGCCACCACGCCTATAAGCTTTGTGAAATCTCATCGATTCTTTGTCTAGATTTTTCACCCTTATCTATTTCAAAGTTTACAAAAGGAATTCTATTCAGTCGAGTGCTCTTCTTCATATACTCTTTGAATAGCTTTCTCTTTCTTTTTAAGAATACTATAACATTTTCTTCTTGGTCTTCAGGAAGAACTGTAACAAAAATATCACATTTTTTAAAGTCCTTAGACATTGTTACATTGGTTACAGTGATTAGGGAAGTTTGGTTTGATTCATATTGAATGAATTTAGAGGCACTCTCTTTTATAACCTCAAACATTTTTTCATCGTTACGTGGCATGTTTATTTTTCAATCATTAAAAAAGCTTCTATCTTGTCTCCTTCTGCGATTTCGATTTTTGACTCAATAGCAGTTCCAAACTCTCCTTCACTTATCTTATCAACCTTTACCTTTTGTTGTTGAAGTTCCTTTATAACACCTTCACCAATTATCTCATCTCTACGTAATATTGAAACTTTACCTTTAACAGAAAGTTCTCCTTCTTTCACTTTTCCTCCTATAACGTTAATACCTTTATTTCTGCTGAAGACTTTAAGAATTTTTGCTTTTCCTGTGAACTCTTTAATTATTTCAACAGGTCTCCTTTTGTCGAGTATGCTTTTTAGCCAATCAGTTAGTTCGTAGATGATATCGAAAGTTTTTGTTTCGATATTGTCTCTTTCTCGCAGAGCTTCTGCTTGTGGATCAACTTTCACATTGAAACCTACAACAATACTTCCTTCGGTTCCTCCCGCTAGTTTCATATCAGCTTCACTGATGTCTCCAGTTCCAACTTTAGTTACTCTAAAAGCAATTTTCTCGTTCTGTACTTTCATTAATTCATGAACGATTGCTTCAGCTGTTCCTGATACATCAGTTTTGATGATCAAAGGAATTACATACGCTGATGGAATGTTTAAGGATTCAAGACTTTCGTCTTTTGATTTATCACAATTCTCACAATATTCCTCTGCTTCCTTTTTTGTATTGAAAGATTTAAAGTCAGATCCAACTGGTGGCATTTTGTTCCAACCACTGACGACAACTGGACTTGAGAATTGTAATTCATCAACTTGTTCTTTTTTTCCGTTCAAGAGCACTCTTACTGGTGATAGGGCACTTTGTCCTGAAACAAACATACCTTTCTTGAGAGTGCCGTTTTTGATGATCAGTGTAGAAGAAACACCTTTTTGCATATCCTTATGTGTTTCGATTACAAAGCCTTCTGCGGCCACTCCAGCGTCCCCTGTGAACTCCTCTACCTCTGCTGTAAGAAGAATTAGATCTAATAGACCATCTACACCATTTCCGTCTTTAGCTGATATTTCTACGTAGGACACGTTTCCTCCGTGTCCTTCAAGGTATACTTCGTTCTCGATGAGACTTTGTTTTGTTTTTTCAACATCAGCTTTAGGAGAATCAATTTTGTTTATAGCTACTACAAAAGGCATACCGTCTTCTTTTATACAAGACAGAGCTTCTTTTGTTTGAGGCATAACACCGTCTTCTGCTGATATGATAAGGATTGCAATATCAGCAATCTTAGCTCCACGACTTCGTACAGTACAAAAAGCCTCATGTCCTGGAGTATCAAGGAACGTGATTTTCTTGTCACTGTGGACTGTCTCGTACGCTGCGATGTGCTGAGTGATACCACCAGCCTCACCATCTACAACATGGGCGCTTCGAATATAGTCAAGAAGTGTTGATTTTCCATGATCGATATGTCCCATTATTACTACTACAGGAGGTCTCTCTATTAGGTTTTGAGTTTCTGATGCCATATGATATTTGCTAGTGCTTGTTAAAAGTTGCAGGATTTTCGTGCTTTTGTCAATGCGAGCTCCTCTTCTTCAGTTAGTTTGGTATCAGATTTGAAGTTTTTTATTTGCTTTGAAAAGATATTCACCCTGTCTCTTGAGTGGAGTGTTGAGATGATTACTCCGTCACCATTTTCATTCAAAAGAGCAGTGGCAAATGATTGTCCACCGGAATCTAATCCATTGAAAGCGTTGAAGCTTTCAATGTGAACTCCTTGAATGCTTCTTCCTAATCTTTTCTCAACATTCTTTAGGTACTCTTCAATATCTTTTTTAAATACACCAAACTTCTGTAGATCTTCCTCAATACTTCCCAGAGTCTTTTCTATAGATTCATACTTGTTGCCCCTTGTTAGTTTTTTAAGTCGTTCTTCCAACTTATATATCCAAAAACCAAGAAGTAGAGAAATACCTAAAACTATGTATATAATAAGTTTCTCTGACATTACAAAAGATTATAAACAATATGTTTGGATTTAGAAAGTATAACAACAAAAGAATATATTTAGATTACGCATCAACCACTCCAATTAGTGATGATGTTTTTAATACCATGTTACCTTTTCTAAAAGAAAGTTTTGCAAACCCCTCTTCTTTGTATCTCGAAGGATTAGAGAACAAGAAACATATTGATGAGGCGAGAAAAACTATAGCAAGAATCCTAAACAGTAGAGAAGAGGATATATATTTCACAGGAAGTGGAACTGAATCAGATAATCTAGCCTTACTTGGAGTTTTCAAGAAAGCTAAGGAAAGTATTTCAAACCCACATATTATAGTTTCAAAAATAGAGCACCCCGCAATTTTGGAAGTTGCCAAGGAAATTGAAAATCTAGGTGGGGAAGTTACCTACCTGAATATAAACGAAGAAGGATTGGTTGATATAAACCAATTAGAGAACTCTTTGAAGGAGAACACCGTCCTTGTTTCTATTATGTATGCGAATAATGAGATCGGAACAGTGCAACCAATTGGAAAGATCGGGAGGATTGTAAAGAAGTTCAAAGGGATGAAGGAGTATCCATATTTCCATACTGATGCTAGTCAGGCTCCAAACTATCTAGATTGTGTAGTGGATAGATTAGGGGTTGATCTCATGACACTGGACGGATCAAAGATCTACGGACCAAAAGGTGTAGGATGTTTATACAAGAAACACAATGTTGATATTAGCTCAATCATCATTGGTGGTGGGCAAGAAAAAGGATTACGAGCTGGTACAGAAAACGTTGCTGGTATCGTTGGCTTTGCCAAGGCACTTGAGATTGCAGGGAAGTTAAGAGAAAAAGAAAGTGCCAGACTAAAAGAACTACAGAAATACTTTTTTGATAATACTGACTATGAGGTTAATGGAAGTATGGAGCATAGGTTACCTAATAATATAAATATATGTGTCAAAGGTCTTGATGCTGAGTTTGAAGTGATTAAGCTAGATGAGAAAGGAGTCGCTTGTTCATTCATGACGGCTTGTAAGAATCTGGAAGATGATTCAGATTCATATGTAATTACAGCTCTTGGTAAAAAAGAATGTGCAGGATCATCACTAAGATTTAGTATGGGAAGAGGAACTACTAAAGATGAGATTAAAGAAGTTATAAACATTCTCTCAAAAAGTGTTTAGCTTCTGTACTTCTTACTATGATATAATTTAAATTATGGAAGATCTAAATGCCCAGCAAATTGTACTTTTGACACTACTAGTTAGTTTCGTAACTTCTATTGCTACGGGTATCGTTACTGTATCTCTACTGGATCAGGCACCTGAGCCTATAACTCAAACAATCAATAGGATTGTTGAAAGAACAATTGAAAAAGTTATCACAGAACCAGGAGAACCAGGAGAAAAAATTATCGAAACTGTTGTGGTGAAAGAAGAAGATGCAATTGTTGAGGTTGTTAATTCAAACTCAGAAAGTATTGTACGAATATATGACATCATCAATGAAGCTAAAGGAAACTTCATTGGCCTTGGTGTCATCGTAGATGGTGGAGGAAAGGTTCTTGCTAGTAACAAAAGTATAATCGAAGGTACTTCATATATAGGTGTGTATGTCGGAGGCGAGTTTAACCTTTCAACTGAAACAACAGATAATACAAAAATAATATATCTAAATCCATCTGAGACAGGTAATACAAGTTTTAATGATGTAACTCTATCTTCAAATACTGCTCAACTAGGGCAATCAATAATTCTTCTCTCTGGAAGAGAAACAAATAAGGTGACAACAGGTATTGTTACAGAACTTGCAAGTATAGAAGACGAAGCAGGCGAGTCTAGTGTGACAGGCCTTGTGACTTCAATCGATGTTGAGAATGTATTAAATGGTAGTATTATACTAAATCTCAAGGGTGAGGTTGTAGGACTGAGTCTTGAAGGGTTGAATAATTTCGTTCTTTCTCAATATATCAAATAATTTGGTATAGACATAAATTTAAAAATGTTGTAATCTTTTAGACATTCAATATGCCACCATTTAAGAATTTCACTACAAAAGCACGCGATGCTATCAAACAAGCCCATGAACTTGCTATAGAGCGAGGTCAAAACCATGTAAATCCACTTCATTTAATGGCCTCTTTGGTCCTACAGGATGAAAGTATGGTTATTTCTATACTAGATACTTTGAAGATAGACACCGTATTAATGACAGATACGCTACTTGATATAATCGAGTCGCCAGAGAATTCATCTACTCTCTCAGCTTCATACCAAATATATATATCACCTGAGCTTGCTCAAGTGATAGAGATTTCAACAAAGATTGCTGCTGAACTTAAAGATGAGTTTATCTCAACAGAACACCTATTCCTCGCACTCTTTGAAGTTGAAGGACAAGCACAAGACGCATTAGAAAGATTTAATATTAGAAAGAAACAAGTTCTGAATGTTTTAGAGGAACTTAGAGTTACTGGAGATGAAGCAGTTGTTGGAAACAGTACACAGAAGTTTTTACAAAAATACACAGTATCTTTAACTGATAAAGCTAGAGAGAATAAATTAGATCCTGTTATCGGAAGAGAGAAAGAGATAAGTAGAATTATTCAAATTCTTTCAAGAAGAACAAAGAATAACCCAATCTTAATTGGTGAAGCTGGAGTTGGTAAGACTGCGATTGTCGAAGGGCTTGCAAGTAGAATTATTCAAGGTGATGTTCCTGAATCTCTAAAGGATAAAAGATTAGTATCACTTGATCTAGGATCATTAATAGCTGGTACAAAATACAGAGGAGAATTTGAGGATAGACTAAAGAAAATATTGAAAGAAATTAAATCTCTCGAAGGAGAAGTGATTCTTTTCATAGATGAGATACATACAATAGCAGGAGCAGGAGCTGCAGAAGGATCTCTTGATGCTTCAAACATGCTAAAGCCAGCGTTAGCTCGAGGAGAACTAAAAGCAATAGGAGCTACTACTATAAAAGAATATCAAAAGTATATTGAAAAAGACGCTGCTCTAACAAGAAGATTCCAACCAGTTCATGTGAATGAGCCATCACTTGAGGATGCTATCGCAATCCTTCGAGGACTTAAGGAAAAATATGAACTATATCACGGTGTAAGAATCACAGACGATGCTATTGTTGCTGCAGTTAACTTATCTTCAAGATATATCACTGACCGTCATCTACCAGACAAAGCAGTTGATCTAATCGATGAGTCTGCTTCAGCTTTGAAAATTTCCCTTGAAAACATGCCAGAAGAACTTGAGATTTCAAGAAGAGAAATAATGAGACTTGAAATAGAGAAAGAAGCTTTGAAATCTGATTCAAGAAAGAGTGCTAAGAGTACTCTTCGTTTGAAGGAGATAAATAAAAAGATTGCTAACTTAAAGGAAGAAACATCTGAACTTGAACTTAAGTGGAAGAATGAAAAAGAAGCCATCGTTTCAATCAAGGATCTAAAAGGAGAGTTAGAATCTCTGAGATTAGATGCAGAAGCCGCTGAGAGTGAGGCTGATCTTTCATTAGCTGCCGAGATTAGGTATGGAACTATTCCGCAAGTAGAAAAAGAATTGAAAATAAAAGAAAGAAGACTAAAGAAACTTCAGGTATCAAGAAAGATACTGAAAGAGGAAATTCTAGAAGAAGATATTGCCACTGTTGTTGCAAGGTGGACCGGTGTTCCAGTTGAGAGAATGCTTGAGCAAGAAGCAATTAGACTTTCTCGAATGGAGAAAGAATTGAAAAAAAGAATCATAGGACAAGAAGTTGCTGTGTCTAAGATTGCAAACACAATCAGAAGATCTAGAGCTGGAATATCAGATCCTGAAAAACCAATTGGTTCATTTATCTTCCTAGGACCAACAGGAGTTGGAAAGACAGAACTTACCAAAGCTCTAACAGATTTCATGTTTGATGATGAAAAAGCTTTGATTAGAGTTGATATGTCAGAATTCATGGAGAAACACTCAGTATCTAAATTAATTGGATCACCTCCAGGATATGTTGGACATGAAGAAGGTGGAAACCTAACAGAACAGATAAGGCACCGACCATATTCAGTAGTTTTGTTTGACGAGATAGAGAAAGCTCACCCTGAAGTATTCAACGTATTACTGCAGGTTCTTGATAATGGAAGATTAACTGACGCTAAAGGTAGAACAGTTAACTTTAAAAACACTGTGATTGTGATGACATCAAATATTGGATCTGAACACATTGATAAGATGGAGAAGATTGGTTTCAATGAAGGTCTATCGAACAAAGATCAATATGAGGCAACGAAAGTAAATGTTGAAAAATCTCTAAAAGATCATTTTAGACCAGAATTTCTAAACCGAGTTGACGATATTGTCGTTTTTGATTTACTCAGTCAAAAAGCTATTAAGCAAATCGTGTCTATACAGATGGATTATGTAAAAGAAAGATTAACTAATAAGGGAATTAAGCTAAAAATATCTCCTCAAGTTCTAACTTACCTATCAGTAGAAGGGTATGATCCTAAGTACGGTGCGAGACCACTTAAGAGAGTAATACAAAACAAAATACTAAATCCATTAGCACAACTTATGATTGCTAAGGGAGTTTCTTCAGGAGATACTGTTTCTGTTACAGCTAACAAGAAAAATGAGTTTAACTTCAGTGTTGTTGATAAGAAAAATAAAGTTATAGCTTTCCGAGAAAAAGATATTACAGAAGAAGCACTGGTTGGATAAGTAGTGTAAAATGCAGATATGAATTTTGAAGAAGATCAAGCAAATAATTATAGTAATTTTCAGATCCAAGAAAAGGGAATTACTGGCTGGTTAATTTCAAAGAATATAGTTTCAGACAAGAAGGGAGCTAATAAGATATTAATCGGAGTGTTTATCGTTGCAACAATACTTACACTATCAATTTTCTTTAGAGATTCAGTAAGTAGTGTCGTACCTGGTAATAATAATATAGGCATTCCACCTGAAGAGTCTGAAGAAGGATTCTTCCCACAATCATAACTATGAAAAATAAAGGATTCACACTTATAGAACTTCTTGTAGTGATCTCAATTATAGGTTTGCTTTCTTCCGTTGTTCTAGCATCACTTGATGAAGCCAGAGGGAAAGCACGAGATGCAAAGAGGGTTCAAGACCTGAAAGCTATTGAATTAGCTCTTGAACTTTATCAAAATGATCACGGAGAATACCCTGTGTGTGGTACTACGTTGTGGATTATAGAAGGACAAACTAATTGTTTAACAGGAGCTTTGGTTGATGGTGGGTATATGAGTAAATTACCAACTGATCCTCAATGGGGAAACACTACTAGAACGTGGGGACATAATTATACATATTTAAGTGTAGGTAATAGATACACAATGAGAACAAAATTAGAATCTGAATTTCTCGATAGAGACGGATCATATCCAAATGGCAGAACTTGCCAAGATCCAGAATATCCCAGGTGTGGTTGGTGGGTAGATTGTGTCTATCAAGGGTATAATGATAAAGGTTGTGGATACACATATCAATTAGCAGAAGACAGAAGATAACATACAAAAATATGAAATATATATACTTAATAAAAGGGGGGAGTCCTGACGACTCAAACAAAGAAGAAGTTATGGGTAAATGGCATGCTTGGTCGGAAGAAGCTAAAAAAGAAGGAAAGTATTTAAGTGGTCATTCATTTGAAGAAGGTGGAAAGATTATAACAAGTGGTGGTGCGGAAGATTACAAATCAGATATGGGAGGATATATGATTATGGAGAACACCGATGAGGCAGATGCTCTATCTTGGGCAGGAAAGTTACCAAACATTGAACTTGGAGGAAGCGTGGGAGTCCACCCAGTTCAAGAGATGAAGGAATAATAAAACAAAAGAGCACCATTCGGTGCTCTTTTACTTTTGTGCATAGAGAAGGATTCGAACCTTCGTAGACCGAAGTCGGCGGATTTACAGTCCGCTGCATTTGACCGCTCTGCCACCTATGCATATCAAAACATCATACTATATAAAGGGTATTTGTCTATAAAAAGAAAGAGAGTGTTCAAGGTTTATGGACCCTGAACACTCTGTCTAAATGGCGGTTTAGCCTCTACGTCGGGTGTAGCTTCTCTTCCGCCAGGGGAAACCTCTTCGTAGATGTCCTACATTGTTTAAATCCAAGAAAGGAGGAATGTCTCTTGAATCGATCTATTCGGATAAGTGGTTCATATCATAAAACCACAGAGTGATTGCTATGAAAGCCAAATAGAATGTTATTCCTTCATGTACACTCTAAATATGATGATAGCAAAGTAGATAAACATGTCAAACCTATACATTGACATAGGCTAATAAATAGTGTAAAATACATCTAACAATATGCCTAAAGAAACATACAAGAAAGGGCAAGTTTTCTCAGCTTTAAATACCGGAGAACTAATGCAGTACGTAACTGTAGTGCTTGTTGTATTCTCTGTAGTCATTGGAACCCTATATACCATAGGAGTTACACCAGAAAGCTTTAAACCAGTTGATCCTGTCGTAGATATCACATTTGGTGATGATGAGGAGAGGCTAGATTTCATCAAAGAAGTATCTGATGATGATTTTGCTGCTAACTCTAATACTACTACTCTACCTGAGCACATCAGCATTCCTACAATTGGAGTAGACTCACAAATTGAGCATCCAAACAGTCAGGATATTCTAACTCTTGATAATGCTCTAAAAAAAGGAGCAGTATACTATCCTGGGTCAGGATCTCTCGAAGAAGGTAACGTTTTTCTGTTCGGGCACAGCTCTAACTGGAAAGTGGTACAAAACCAAGCATATAAGGTATTTAACGACCTTGATAAGCTCCAAAAAGGGGAGACTATAACGTTAGAAGCCAAGGGCTATCAATATGTATACAAAGTTGATAGAGTGAGCCTAGTCGACGAAAATGAGGCTTTTGTGAGCTTTGATAATACTAAAAATACCCTTACTATTTCTACATGTAACACTTTTGGTGCAAAACAAGAGAGATGGGTGGTTGAAGCCACTTTCTTTCAGAAGAAAGTAATATAATAAAACCCTTGACATTTCGTGTATAAAAGTGTATAGTCTACATGTTAAAAAATATGAATATCATTATGAATAAAAGAAATATCTTTAATTTGAGTGCAGTTGCCGCCCTTGTACTATTTCTAGTACTTACAGTAGCGCCTGTAGTAGTTAGTGCTGACGATCAAGATTACCACGGAGGTGGTGATGATGCTTATTGGGAAATTCACGAAGGACACGATCATGATTATGATGAGTGGTGTCCATGGGATGGAGACGATGACTACAACGATTATGACTACCATAACGATGATGACCACGGTTACGGTTACCACGACTACGATCAT